>DAOPRQ010000064.1:0-13105 GCA_035349055.1 Propionicimonas sp. | reverse complement strand
CTTCGGTCGCGGCGTTCGTCACCTATCTGGTGCTCGCCGGCTGAACTTGGCGGACGTGATTCAGCCGCGAATCGCTTTGCCCTGATCGCTCAGTTGCTTTCGGGGCTGGCGACACCGGTTCGAGCGCGGCCTCGAGCCGGAGATCGGATCAGCCCAGCGCGGCCAAACGCACTGTTCAGACTTTCGAGGTGCCGAGGCAGAACTACCCAGTTCTAGGTGCTTGCGACCGCCATGTCCTGGCGCACAATCGTCGGATCTGCCAATAGATCAGTGAAAGCCAACCCGGCGGCACCGACCGAGAGTAGGTTCTCGCCAAGTTCGGCTGCAGTGATGGTGACCCCTTCCAGCGATGGCGGCAGGGTGAGCACATTGATCGCTGCAGCGATCGCCGTCCCCAGGTAATTGAGTTGCCGCCGGACCACCTCACGCACCTTGGTGGAGCGATCGGCGAGGAGAGCGGACGCGAATTCCTGGGGACCCGGACGCCCAAGCCCCAGGACCGAGCACAGCTCCTCACGGGTGACCTCGGCCTCCAGTGTTCCTGAGAAACCGGCGGAGTCCCGGGCGGGGGAACTCGACACCCGGACGTGACCGAACTCGCCTGCGTAGCCGGCGCGGCCCTTAAGCAGCGTGCCCTCAATGATCACGCCGCCGCCGATACCTGAGGTTCCCCCATTCAGGTAGACCAAGCTACGACGGCCGCGGCCGGCACCGAAGTCGAACTCGGCCAGCGCGCCGAGCATCGCATCGTTGGCCACCCATACTGGATACCCGGTCTGGGTGGCAGCAATTGAGCGATCGGTTCGTCACGCCACCCGAGATGCGGCGCGTTCCGCACCAATCCGTCCCTGGTTCGTACCTGTCCAGGCACTGCGACCCCAATGCCAGTAACCAGCAGGCCCTGCAACTCCATCCTCATGCCGGCGATCACTGCCGAAGTGATCCCGACTACCTCAGTCGCTGTCGGGATCCGATCGTATTCATGCCGAATCACCCGCCGGACGCCGCCGTCCAAGCCGACAAGGCTGATGGTCAAGGCATCGATCTCAGGGTTGACCGCGATCGCAGACACCTGCTCGCGGACCCCGAACGCATGCCACCCGGACTGCCCGCCGGCACAACACTGCGGAAACTGACCAGCGCCGGCACCTTCAACCTCGACAACGTCCGCTACCTCGTCGACGCACAACGCGGCTTCGACGACGTTCTCGTCGTCGCCGACGGCGACCAGATCATGGTCGTCGACTTCAACGGCGAGATCCTCCTGGAAACCACCCGCCCAGCACCCGGCGTCCGCTACGTCGGACGACCACGCGGCGTCCGATGGTCACCGAAGTCCTGACACACCAACCGTCACCGGTCTCCTGATGCAGAACTGTCACCGCTGTCCTGATACATCACACAACCGAAAGCCAGTCTGTCGCCTCCACTTCAATCGAACACAGAAGTATCTGGGACTGTTCGACGAAGACAAGAAGGAAGAACGTATTCCATTGGATCGGGTGGACGACATCTATCGGTACGCCGAGCGGCTACGTTCCACAGTCCGTCAGTACTTGTAGCCTCCGGCTCAGCCCGACGCGGGCATGCTGCCGGTTCGGGCATCGCTCGCGTCCAGAACTAATCAGCCGGCCCCACGCACGCCGGGACGGAAACCGCGACCGGTGCGAAGAACGACCGCAACCCGAGTCGGCGCAGCCAGTACCAGATCAGGTTGAAGACGGCGACGACCCAGGAGACCGATACCGCGATCATCGTGCCGGAGTCGTTCACCAGGAACGCCCAGACTGCCCAGAGCGTGAGGTTGAGGAACCCGAGCATCAGCGAGACCGGGGAGACGCCGCGCACATGCTCGGCGCGGACAAGTTCGACCGATTGGGCAGCGGTGATCGCGATGCCCGGGAAGATCGCCACGATGCCGTACGCGGCCGACCCCAGCATCAGGTCAACAGCGATCATTACGGCCGCCACCGCAAGGCTGGGCAGGATCGTCGGGACGAACCGCCGTCCGAGCACACCCGTCATCAGGACGAGAATCGGCACCGTAGTGAACAGCGCAAGCGAGCTGCTCAGAATCTGCGGCAGTTGCCCGATGTTGATGCCATGCACCGTCCAGGCGATGTTCAGCACCAGGGCGGTCTGCCAGCCAACCAGCGAGAGACCCTCGACGTTCCGCGTCCGCACGAGCCGAACCAACTGCGGGGTCGCCAGCACCGCCCCGACCACAGTCGCGACCCAGCCCAGCACCTCGACGGACGTCATCTGTCCCGAACTCCCTCTGTCTCGCTTCCACTACTCCCGCTATCCAAGGTTGAGAGCGCTCCCAACCGCGGTGCCTGCGGGCTTCATCGACCATCGCTTTGCACTCAGCCTAAGGGTTACCGCGCGCCGGCGTCACCATGTCGGGATGTACCGCCGACACTGCACACCGACCGCCGCGCCCCCGTCCGCCAGCGAGGGGCCGCGCGGATGGTGCGATCACTGGAAACGCAGAGAGGATCTGACCGACGGCGAAGTATCTGATCTCATTCCCCAGCGGCGCCATGACCGTCTCCGAGGAAGAACTTCCGGCCGTCGCCGGCGCCGCGCACGCCGTGGTACGGGAGGCCAAAGCGGCGGGCGTCTGGGTGTTCGGCGGCGGCATCAACGAGAGCGTCCCGGCGGTCCTGGTCGCGGGGGACGGCAGCCTGACCGAGGGCACCTACCCGCAGACCCGGCAGATCGAGGGCGGCTACACGGTTCTCGAGGTGCCGACTCGGGAGGCCGCGCTGGAGTGGGCAGCCAAGATCGCGGGCGCCTGCCGGTGCGCCCAGGAGGTCCGGGAGTTCATGTACGACCCGGAAAGCTGATGGTCGAGTTCCGCACCTGCAGTTGAGCCCCTAGACAGTGAGCCAGCACACCGTCCGCGCTGCATGGAGCCACACCCTATGGTCCGGACTTCGAAGAACGCCGTGAACCGGAGTGCAAAGAGGGTCAGGACGTCGAAGGCCCCAGCCGCCCGGGGGCGTCACCGCGCTCGGCGGGCTCCTTCAACTCCACGAAGATCGTGTGCGTGGGGGTCTGGCCGATGTTTGTCCCGGAATGCTCCTGTCCGTCCAACCAACGCGCCTGAAAGGCCGGCAACTCGATGTCTGTCTCCCGACCCCCGGAACGGAGCCGACGCCGGAATGCGCTCAGCGTGATCATCACACTGTCGGGATGGGTGTGCGGCCGGGTGGCGTCGCCGGGGCCGTCCCGGTATTCCAACACCCGGACGCGGTCGTTATCGAACAACACGGTAGAGCTCCGGGTTGGTTTCGATGGGGTCCATGGCGATCCTTCGTCGCGGCGGAAGCGGCTACGCTCACTGTCCGCGCAACCCGAGCGACAAGCAATCAGCATCTTGGTCCTGCTCGCGGCATCTGAATTGGGACAGAGCTCCCCCGAGACCGCAAGAGAGCCGTCGGATGCGTTCTCAGAACGCCGGTGGTGTCGGCAATGTCCCATTTCGTGGGGCCGCTCACTCAAACCAAGCTTCGCGCCGCCCGGCAGCGGGAGACCCGCGTGCAGGAGCGAGAGAATGAGGCCATGCTCGAGTTCGCTCTGTTCGCGCTGCCGTCACTGATCTACTTCCTGGTCCGCGGCCGGACGCGGGACGCCGCGCAAGTCCTGGGTCTGCGTTGGCCGAACCTGAGCGGGTGGCTGTACGGCGCGGCGCTCGCCCTGATCAGCATCGCGATCGCTTGGACGGCGACCATTGGCGTGCCGGCCGCCGTCCTGCATGGTTCCGGTACCTCCGGACGGATCGTCAACGCTTGGGGCGCCCTCGCGGTCGTGCTCGCGGCCGCCGGCGAGGAACTCTTCTTCAGAGGGTTCCTGCAGGGCATCATCGCGCGGCACTGGGGTGCCTCCGTCGGCATCATCGTGCAAGGGGTCGCCTTCCTGCTTCCCCACCTGCTTCTACTCACCGTCAGCCCGTCGCTGATCTGGCTGGTCGCCGGGCAGTTCGTGATCGGCCTGATGCTCGGGTGGCTGCGCCAACACACCGCGAGCGTCGCGCCGGGCGTGCTGGCTCACGTCATCGCGAACCTGCTCGCCGGGCTGCTGAGCTGACGTGCGCGGCCAACTGCCCTTGCCACCTACAATCGCGGCGTGAACGGTGCACGCGGACGGTACTCGGGATCGGACGAGAAGATCGCCAGCATCGTCGACACCGCTTTTCGCGTCTTCCTCGAGCAGGGCTATCACAACAGCAGCCTTCGGCAGATCGCGGCCGCCTGCGGCCTCACCGACGGCGGCCTGCTGCACTACTTCCCGTCCAAGTCACACCTGCTCAGCGCGGTCGCACGGCGGCATGCGGACGAGAAGCGCGCGAGTTGGTCCCAGCTGGAAGCTCCACTGACTTTCTTCGAAGAGCTCGGGTTGGCCTGGCGATCGAAGGCACTCTCGCAGGAGAATCCGCGCTGGATCGAGTTCTCGGTGGCGGCCACCTCTGAGGGGTCCAATCCATTCAGCCGCACCCACGCCGATCACGCCGAGATGTATCGCAGCATCGTCTCGAGGCTCACCGGGCGCTATCAGATCTGCAAGGACAATGGGGAACTGCGTCCAGAGGTCGATCCGGCGGCGCTCGCCAGAGCTCGAATGGCGCTGGCGACCGGCTACAGCACGCAGTGGGTGCTCGAGGACCAGGACTTCGACATGGGCTCGGAGTACCTGGAGTCGCTGGCCTGGCTGGCCGCATCGGTAAGCACCGAACGTCTCACCATCGAAGAGGCAAGGTCCCGTATCGTCACGGAGGCCGGCAAGTTCACTGCGGTCACGCCGAGCGGCTAGCGATCCTTGGTCGCTAGATCAGGCCCTTCCGAACGGCCTCCACGATCGCCTCAACCGTCGTGCCGACCTGCCACTCCTCGCAAAGGTCCCGCATGCGCCGGCGTGCGGTTCGGGCCGAGATGCCGAGGCGGCGTCGACCGCATCGAAGGTGAGGCCTTCAGCCAGGAACCGCAGAATCCGAAGATCCTGGGTGCGGACGCCCTCGCGAGACTCGGCAAGAGCCGCTAGCGAGCTATCAGTCTGGGCCGCGCATTGCTCATGCTCGACGACGAAACCAACAGCCATCGAGTTCTCCTTTCCTCGCGTCGACTCTGCTCGGACCATCACCGGCTGCTCACCGGCCGCTGCTACTTCCGTCGTGGCTGAGATCAGCGTTAGAACGATTCAATCCGCATCGGATCCTCACGTTAGTGCACCAAATCATTGCATGCAAGGTATCTGTGAAGTTCACTTCGGACCGCGCTGCGTTGGGGTCAGCCAAACGGCTCGTATGCATGCGTGACTGCGCGTCCGGCTTCCGCTGCGCAGAGCTGTGGGGGTGGGCCGAGCGACCCACCCCCACAGCGATCATGGCTAGCCGACCGAGACCGGGTAGGTCCTGGTCTTGCTGCCTGCCTTCACCGTGATCCGCAGGGTGCCGGCGTTCTTCGCCACGATCCGTCCGACCGCGTCAACGCTGGCGACGCTGTCGTTGGACGAGGCGTAGCTGACCTTGACCCCAGCCGCCTTCGCGGAGGCGTAGCTGCCGGTGATGTACGCCGACTGCCCCAGCTTCAGCGAGGTCGGGACGGACGCGGACACCTTGGTCACCTTGACCTTCGGCTTCTTCGCCACCACCGTGATCCTGATCGAGGTGGACGCCTTCGCGCCGGCCTCGGTCAGCTCGTTGGTGGTAGCCGTGATCGTCACCGTTCCCGACTTCTTCGCCTTAACGATGCCGTCACCGGACACCGTGGCGATCTTCGAGTTCGACGAACCCCAGGTCACCGCCGCGGCGTAGGCGGGGTGCACGTTGGTGTAGTACACGCCCTCCTCGAGCTGGAAGGTCTTTCTCTTCACCAGCCGCAGCTGGTTCTGGTTGAACTTCACCGTCGTCACCACCGGCCCACCGGGCGCGAGACCGGCGATCGGCACCTCCTAGCGATTGCGCAGCGGGTGGCTGCGAAAGGGTCCACGGAGATTCTTGGAGCAGCACAAAGTCACCTAACGAACTGCCCTGCGGAATCATCCGAAACTAGTTCCCGGCTGATTGGAAATGGTTCGCAGAGGGATCTCGCCTCTTCGTTGAAACGATCCAATCGGTAGGTGAAATCAGGCTAGCTGGCGGGCAAGGGTGGGTGTCAACGAAAGCAGAAGGCCGCTTGCGGACAACCACGCAACATGGAATCTGCGCCGATCAGGAGTTAGCGTGAGATCTCCGCTGCCCCGTTGGCGCCGGGGTCCCCGTCGGCGGGTGGGCGCGTTCGTCCGGTCATCCTGGGTTACCCCATGAATACGGGCAGAGGCACGAATGCGGGCAGAGGCCGGACGCCTGCCGGCGTTATGCAGCCTCAGCAGCGGCGCGGACGCGAGCCAGCGCCTCGACCAGTTCACCCGTACCCCACGGACGGACCACCCGGGCGATCTCCGCACCGTCGGCGAGGAATACCAGCGTCGGCCACAGCTTCACCCGGAAGGAGCGTCCCAGCGGACGGCCCTTGCCGTCCTCGACCAGGACGTGGCGCACACCGTCCGCTTCGCTGAGGACGGACGCGATCGCCGGCTCGGCCGCGCGGCAGTAGCCACACCAATCGGTGCCGAACTGGAGCACCGTGATTCCGGGCAGCGCATCGACCTGGTCGCGGGTGCGGGTCTCGGGAAGGTACGCGAACGACATGCCCGCCAGAATAGGGCAACGCCGGGAACCCCTGAGATCGGGGAAGCCTAGGCCCAGTAGCCCTCGGGTAGCTGCCGACGCCGCATCCAGCACCGCTCGATCGGACAGGCTCCACAATGCCCTGCACGACCTTGTTACCGGGTAAGGAATCACAGACCCCCAACCGGTCACCACCAAGCACTAACCTACGTGCGCTATCGAATGGTGAGACGTTGCCACTTAGGTCGCCCGCCACAGTTGGTGAGCCGCCGTTGCCGCGAACCCCGGAACCCCGCACCTGGATAGGTGTTCGAGCAAGACCTTCGTGGTGATTGCCGGACGTCGCGTCGCATCTGCTTGGCGATGCAGGGTGGCGATAGTGATGTCCGGCTCGAGATCGAGCTGGTTGAGCAGGAACTCGTCGGGATGCTGGACCTCGAGCCCCATCGGTTCCAAGATCTCGCTCGGAAAGTCCCGCACGTTCGCGGTGACGATCATGTCTGCCCGTCCCTGCAGCGCCGCAGCCACCACGTGGCGGTCGTCAGGATCCGGGAGAGCGATGCCAGCAACCAACTCCTCCCAGTCCGTGACGCATGCACCCTCAAAGGAGGATTGCATGGCATCAGTTCGCGACCGCGCGGGACCCGAGGCGAGCTCTGGATGGATCCCTCCGATCGCGTCGATCACCTCGTCCAGTACTCGATCACTCCACAGCGGCCGGTATAGCCCGGCCTCTGCTAGGCGAAGCAGCGTGTCGGCCAGCGCGATAGGGACGAGCACGCACGCATCGAGGAACGCGCTGTAGCGGGCCACGGTTCAGCTGGCCCGACGTTTGCGGGCTGCCCGCAGGGCTTCGCTGTAGTCGGGAACCACGTCGTAGAGCCCCGCCTCTACCGCGTCGGCGGTCATCTGATCGAGCGTGACGCGGCGCTCTTGGCGCTTGCGAACCTGGTAGGCCAGGACGTCGCTGAGCCGCACCCTGCGATGCCGGCCGGCCGCTGGCCGCTCGTAGGAGATCTCGCCCTGTTCGAGCAGCTTCACGAGGGTCGGTCGGCTGATGCCCAGGAAGTCCGCTGCCTCCTGCGTGGTGAGCCGCTGATCAAGGGGGGCGACTGTGATCGCCTTACCCGCTCGCATCGACTCCACCACCTTCACCAGCACTTGGTAGGCCTCAATCGGCAGCGGCACTGTCTGGCCGTCGGGCCCCAGCAGCGCGGCCGGCTCGGTGACGTGCGCGAGGAAGCGAGAGAGGTCGAGCATCGCCTCCATGTCCGCCGGTGGCAGGACAGTCGTCGCGTCTGTCGTCTGGGTGCTCATGTTCCCAGTGTAGACACATTCGAAAAATCCGAAAGCTCTCTTGTTGCTCCCCTTACGGACCCTCTGCCCAAGGAACCACCTGAAACCGATGAGATCGCCCACCGCCGCCGCGAACTGCAACAGCAACGTGCAGCGCCAAGGCCACTCGGACAGCCACACCCGGTGCAAACCGCCGCACGATGTGCATTGCCGGACCTATTCGTTGGCACGAAACTCACCGGGCGCGACGGGGGTGGACCCTCGCGACCAGATTGGCATCATTGGCTCATGGCGATGACCCTGCGGCTGAACCCCGACGACGAGTAAAAAGCGGAGAGCCCGAACCACCGTTGACTAAGTGATTCGGGCTCTGACTACGGGTGGGCCTAACTGGACTTGAACCAGTGACCTCTGCCTTATCAGGGCAGCGCTCTAACCGTCTGAGCTATAGGCCCGCCTGCGTTGCACGCAAGGCAGAACGTTACCTGAGTCGTGGCGTCCAGGCCAAACTGAGGGCGGACGGGGGCGCTTGCAGGACAAAATGCGCTGAACTTGCGCGGGACGCGCGCTGAAAGCCGATATCGAGCATCGACAGTGCGTTTTGTGGCAAATGGGTCTCGACAAGCTCGACCAGCCGTGCGGGAACCCTTCGACCGGCCCCGGAGAGGCTCGGGCACGTGGCTGGCTCGGAGAACGTCAGCCTCAGTCTTCAGCCAGCGTCAACTCCAGGCCGCCCAGGACGTTCGCGCTGAGGTTGTAGAGGAACGCGAACAGCGTGCCCAGCGCGGTCGAGATCACCACGTTCACCACGGCCAGCAACGCGGCGATGCCGAGCACCTTGTTGGTGTTCACGTAGTCCTCGATGCGAAACGTGGTCGTGTTGCTCGGGTTCTGGATGATGTTCAGGATCTGCGCGTTGATCGCCTCGAACAGGCCCGACTGCACGATCACCGTCCACAGCAGCCAGGTGGCCACCCAGAACATGATCCCGAACGCGATCGAGAACATGAACGACGTCTTCATCACCGACCAGGGATCCAACCGCGACAACCGCAGTCGCGCCTTTCGCGTGCGCCGTAGTCCAGTCTTCTTCGGCTTCGGTGCGGACACGGGAACTGCAGCCGCAGCGGCCGGAACCGGTGGGACCGGAGCAACCGCTACCGCCGCAGGAACCGGCGGCACTGGCGCGGTCACCGCCATCGAAGGCAGCGCCGGGGCGCCGTCACCGAGCGGATCGACCGGCTCATCCGGCCGGTCGGCCGGCGCGACGAAGGTCGGCTGCGAGTCAACGTCGGTGATCTTCGGCATCCGGACGACCGTGTCGCTCAGGCCGTCCTCGGACACCGTCCAGCCCTCCACGCTCCACTCGGACCCATTCGTCGCCGCCGGACCCGCATACGGGTCAGCAGTGCCTTTGCGGTCAGTCACCAGGCTCCTCCTCGGGCGTCGTCTGGTCGGCAGTGGTCGCTACCTCGGGCTCCTGAAGTTCAACGGTACCGTGCAGCGCCGCATCTTCGGCAACCACAGCGTGCTCGTCGTCGTCCGCGGCTGTCTCCGGGTTGATCGCGATCACCGAAACGGCGTCGTCGTCTGCCACACCGACGAACTTCACGCCCATCGTGTCCCGGCCCTTCGCGGCCACCTCGGCCACCGCCGAGCGCGTGATCTGGCCGCTCACCTTGATCGCGATCACCTCGTCCGACTCCTGCACCACCAGGCCGCCGACCAGCGAACCGCGGTCCTCGTTCAGCTTCATCGCCTTGATCCCGAGCCCACCCCGGCCCTGCTGGCGGTACTCGCTCACCGCCGTCCGCTTCGCGAAACCGCCGTCGGTCACGGTGAACACGTACCGATCGTCCTCGGGCATGTCCGCCCCGATGATCGACATGCTCAACAGCGCGTCCCCCGGACGGAACTTCATTCCGGTCACCCCGGACGTCGCCCTCCCCATCGGACGCAACTGCTCGTCGTCGGCCGCGAACCGGATCGCCTGGCCCTTCTTCGACACCAACAGCACATCGTCGACCGGCGAACACAGCGAGGCACCGATCAGCTCGTCGTCCGCGTCGCGGAAGTTAATCGCGATCACGCCGGCCTGCCGCGGCGAGTCGTACGCCCGCAGCTCGGTCTTCTTCACCAGGCCGTTCTTCGTAGCCAGCAGCAGGTACGGCGCATCGTCGTAGGCCCGTAGCGTCAGTACCTCGGCGATCCGCTCGTCCGGCAGGAAGCTCAGCAGCCCGGCCACGTGGCCGCCCTTGGCGTCCCGGCCGGCCTCCGGCAGCTGCCACACTTTCGCGCGGTACACCCGGCCCAGGTTCGTGAAGAACAGGATCCAGTGGTGGTTCGTTGTCGCGAACAGGTGGTCGACCTCGTCGTCGGCTCGAAGCGTCGCCCCGCGGACGCCCTTACCGCCACGCTTCTGCGTCCGGTACAGGTCGGTGCGGGTGCGCTTCGCGTACCCGCCGCGGGTGATCGTCACCACCATGTCGTCGTCGGGAATGAAGTCCTCGTCCGACAGGTCGCCGTCGGCCGCGATGATCCGCGTCCGCCGCTCATCGCCGTACTTGTCGACGATCTCGGCCAACTCGGTGCTGACGATCTGCCGCTGCCGCTCGGGCTTGGCCAGGATGTCCTTCAGGTCCGCGATCGCGATCTCACGCGCTGCCAGGCGCTCGTTGATCTGCTGGATTTCCATCGAGGCCAGCCGGCGCAGCTGCTGGTCGAGGATGAAGAGCGCCTGCGCGTCGTCGATGTCCAGCAGGTCCTTCAGGCCCTCGCGGGCCGCGTCCGCCGTGCGGGAAGCCCGGATCAGCGCCAGCACCTCGTCCAGCCGGTTCAGCGCCTTCACCAGACCGCGGTCCAGGTGCGCCTTTGCTTCGGCCTCCTTCAGCCGGAACGCCGTCCGCCGCTGGATCACCTGAATCTGGTGCCGCACCCAGTACGTGATGAACTGGTCCAACCGCAGCGTCCGCGGCACCTCGTCCACCAGCGCCAGCATGTTGCAGCCGAACGTGTCCTGCAGCTGGGTGTGCTTGTACAGGTTGTTCATCACCACGCGCGGCTGGGCGTCCCGCTTCAGCAGGATCACCAGGCGCTGCCCGGTACGAGCGGACGAGTCGTCGCGAATGTCGGCGATCCCGCTCAGCTTGCCCGCGTTGACCAGCTCGGCGATCTTCACCGCGAGATTGTCCGGGTTGCACATGTGCGGCAGCTCGGTGACCACCAGCTGGGTGCGTCCGTTCTTGTCCTCTTCGATGTCGATGACCGCCCGCATGATCACCGAGCCGCGACCGGTGCGGTACGCGTCCTCGATGCCCTTACGGCCAACGATCAGCGCGCCGTTGGGGAAGTCCGGGCCCTTCACCCGCTCCATGGCGGCCTCGAGCAGCTCTTCCTTGGACGCTTCGGGATGCTCCAGCGACCACTGCACCGCGGACGCGACCTCGCGCAGGTTGTGCGTCGGGATGTTCGTGGCCATGCCCACCGCGATGCCGGTCGAACCGTTCACCAGCAGGTTCGGGAACCGCGCCGGCAGCACGGTCGGCTCCATCTCGCGGTTGTCGTAGTTCGGCTTGAAGTCGACGGTGTCCTCGGTGATGTCGCGGACCATCTCCATCGACAGCGGCGCCATCTTGCACTCGGTGTACCGCATCGCCGCGGCCGGGTCGTTACCCGGCGAGCCGAAGTTGCCCTGCCCGGAAACCAGCGGCGCGCGCATCACCCACGGCTGCGCCAGCCGCACCAGGGTGTCGTAGATCGCCGAGTCGCCGTGCGGGTGGTACAGACCCATCACTTCGCCGACCACGCGGGAGCACTTGTTCCAACCGCGGTCGGGACGGTAGCCGCCGTCGTACATCGCATACAGGACGCGGCGGTGCACCGGCTTCAGCCCGTCGCGGACGTCGGGCAGCGCCCGGCCCACGATCACGCTCATCGCGTAGTCGAGGTAGGACCGCTGGATCTCGACCTGTAGGTCGATCTCCTCGGTCTTCGCCTCGGTCGGCGCAAGGGCGTCATTCTCGGGGACGGTTTCGAGCTCGACGTCAGTAGGTTCGTCGGGGCCGTCGGTCATTCGGGTTCTCCTACGAGAGTTGTTCGTACTGGAACGATCCCTGAGCTTGTCGAAGGGTGGTCCGGGGCTTCGTCAAGCTCAGCCATCGTCAAAGGTCAGATGTCGAGGAAGCGGACGTCCTTGGCGTTGCGCTGAATGAAGCTGCGGCGCTGCTCGACGTCCTCACCCATCAGGATCGAGAACATCTGGTCGGCGGCGGCGGCGTCCTCCAGCGTCACCTGCAACAGCGAGCGCTTGTCCGGATCCATGGTGGTGTCCCACAGGTCTTCGGCGTTCATCTCGCCGAGGCCCTTGTAGCGCTGGATCGGGTTCACGCTCGGCAGCTTCTTGCCGGCCTCGATCCCGGTGTCCCGCAGCCGGTCCCGCTCCTCGTCGGAGTAGGCCAGCTCATGCGGGGCGTTCGACCAGCGCAGCCGGAACAGCGGCGGCTGCGCCAGGTAGATGTGGCCGGCGTTGATCAGCGGCTTCATGAACCGGAACAGCAGCGTGAGCAACAGCGTGCGGATGTGCGCGCCGTCCACGTCCGCGTCCGCCATCAACACGATCTTGTGGTATCGCAGCTTGTCAACGTCGAAATCGTCCTGCACACCGGTGCCCAGGGTGTTGAAGATCGCCTCGACCTCCTTGTTCTGCAGGATCTTGTCCAGCCGGGCCTTCTCGACGTTCAGGATCTTGCCGCGGATCGGCAGGATCGCCTGCGTGCGGGGGTCGCGTCCGCCCTTCGCCGAGCCGCCGGCGGAGTCGCCCTCGACGATGAACACCTCGCACTCCTTCGGCTCGGTGGACGAGCAGTCGGAGAGCTTGCCGTACTGGCCCTTGTTTAGCAGGCCCTTGCGGCTGCGGGCCAGGTCGCGGGCCTTGCGGGCAGCTACCCGGGCGCTGGCAGCGGCCTGGCTCTTGCGGACGATGTCCTTGCCGTCGGCCGGGTTCTTCTCGAACCAGTCACCGAGCAGATCGTTGACCACCTTCTGCACGAATGAACGTGCCTCGGTGTTGCCCAGCTTGGTCTTGGTCTGGCCCTCGAACTGCGGCTCGGCGAGCTTCACCGAGATGATCGCGGTCAGGCC
>DAOPRQ010000063.1:0-13173 GCA_035349055.1 Propionicimonas sp. | reverse complement strand
CGCTAATCCTCCGGCCGGCCAGAGCCCGCCCATGCCGACGGCGCCGAGCGACCCGGCGAACGCAATCGCCGCCCCGACCGTGGAACCGCCGCCCGGACGGGTCATTGCGAAGCCGGCCGCGGCCAGCCAGATCGCGCTCAACACGTCGCTTGGCCGGTGGGCCGAGGTCGTCACCGAGGCGTAGCCGATCACGGCCAGGGCCGGAATGGCGAGTCCGACTGACAACTGCCGACCTGCCGCAGGGGATAGCCGGACGAGGACCAGCAGCAGCACCGCGCAGGCTGCGACGTTCGTACTCGGCAGGGTGTTGTGATCATAGGATGCGACGCCAAGGCGCGGCCGCGGCAGCGAGCGCTTCAATAGTTCTGCGGCCAACAACACGCCGGCGGCCGTCACCGCGCCGGTCAGGGTGGCCAGATATCGGCGTTGCCACAGCCGTGCCGCACCCACCACAAGAACCAGCATCGCGAGCACCACGGGCGCCCACGCCCGCACCGCGCCGAAAATGACGAGTCGTGCGTCGAGACTCATCCAACCGAATCCAGCGCCCAGGCTGGCCGCATCCAATGATTGCCCCCAAGGCGTCCACACCAGCATTGCGTAGGTCGCGGCGGCGGCGGCAAGGTAGCCCGACGACGCCAGCAACCGCCCCCGCAACGGCTCAGGCGCCGAACTCTGCGACGACACCACGGAGCCTCTCTATGAACCGAGCCCTGCCGAAACGGTCGGCATGGCCCCCGATCGCAGCTGCGTCCCAGGTGCGCTCGACCAGAGCGGCCACGCCGTCGGCCACCGAAGCCGGGTCAGGGTTCTCGAAGAAGACGCCGTTGACCACTGGGTCGATCGTGTCCAGGTAACCGCCGGCTCGCAACGCGGCAGTCGGCTTCCCGAAACCGGCCGCCTCCAGCGGGGTCAGTCCGAAATCCTCATACGAGGCCGCGACCAGGCCTACGGCGTTCGCGTAGAGCCATCGCAACTCTGCTTCGCTGGCGCCGCCGAGTATTCGAAGCGACGGGTTGTGCGCCGCCAGGGCACGCAACCGCTGTTCGTCCGGACCTCGACCCACCACGACGAGGCCAAGCCCGTCCAGCCGGTCGAGTGCCCGGATCACGACGTCCACGTTCTTGTACGGGAGCAACCGGGCCACACACAACATGAAGGGCTCGGTCACTCCGTCCGGGCGCCGCATCGGGCCGCCCGGAGTCATCGCTGGCGGAGGTGCGAGCACTTCGGCCTCGATGCCATAGACCTCGGCGACTGCAGTCCGGATCACCGTGGAGTTCACCAGGTAACGGTCCGCTGTCTTCGCCTTGCCCGCATCCCAGCGGCGCAGCGCCGGCCCGACCATGCCCAGCGTGGCCGCGGCAAGGAAGCGCTGGGCACGCTGGCTGGGCGGCCCCTCGTCCGCGCCCAGGTACACGTCCTTCTGGTAGAGCCAGCGGGCCGGCGCGTGACAGTAGACCACCGTGCGACCGGTGCACCGGATTCCGTGTGCCCAGCCTGAAGAGCTCGCCAGCAGGACGTCCGCGTCCACCCGCATCGTCGACACCGCCGGGGCGAGCAGCGGCAGCGCCAATCGGTGGTGGCGACGCAGCCAGGGCAGCCGGTTCAGCACCGAGGTGCGGATGTCCAAGCCCTCGAAATCGGCGAAAGTCCCTTCAGGGTCATAGAGCGTCGTGTACAGCGGAGCCCCGGTGAATGCTTCGGCCATGATCGCCGCCACCCGTTCCGCACCGCCGCGCTGGGTCACGTAGTCGTGCGCCAGGGCAACCGGGACCCGACTGCTCACCGCGCGTCCCGCCCGTCGAACGACGTCCCCTGCCGCCATGCGACCGCCTCCACATCCCCCGGGAACCTGCTCCGCGGTGGGGGCCGGCTTGGCCTTACCCTACTCACGGTGTCCACACTGGCGAGGCTTCGCGAACGTGCCCAGCCGCACTACAGTGGCCTGCACCTGGCCGACCGGGGGCTGACGGGGTCGGAGTTGATCTCGAGGAGTCGCCATGGCCGAAACCAGCAACCAGACCGCTGCGGGCCTGACCGTCGCCGTGGTGATCCCGACGTTCAATCGACCCGACCGGGTCCGCGACTGTCTGGAACACCTTGCGACACAGGAGGTCCGTCCGAACCGTGTCGTAGTGGTGGACAGCTCAGCGGACGCCCGCACCGAGACGATTGTTCGCGGCTTCCCGGGGGTGCTCTACGTCAGAAACCCGATGGGACGGGGACGCACCCCGGAGTCGCGCCAGATCGGCTACTCGTTGACTACCGAGGACGTGATCGCCTTTCTCGATGACGACGCCAACGCCAGGCCTACCTGGCTGCGGGAACTGGTCGCTCGCTATGACCAGCCCGAGATCGGCGGCGTCGGCGGGAGCGCGCTCAACGGGATTGAGGGCGAGCGCAGCGACGGCGCCGACCAGATCGGACGGCTGCTGCCGGACGGCCGAATCACCGGCTATTTCGCCGCCGATCCCGGACGGGACCTCGACGTCGACCATCTGCTCGGGGCGAACATGTCCTTCCGCCGGTCGGCCATCGAAGCGGTCGGCGGCATTCACGGCGACTACCCCGGAACCTGCATGCGGGAGGAGAGCGATCTCGCCCTACGGGTGCGGGAAGCGGGCTTTCGGCTGGTCTACACCCCAGCCGCTGTGGTTGACCACCTTCCCGGCGAATACGCGAAGGGCAGGCGATTCGATCGCCGCTACGTCTACTACGCGAACCGGAACACGATCGTGCTCTTCGGCCGGGTGTACGGACTGGATCATCCGATCGTCCGCCGCTACATCGGCACGGCCATGCGTGAGGTCGGTTTCGAGATAGCCCGCGGCGTGCGCGGCCTTGGTTCTATCGGACGCTCCGGTCCGCAACGCGCCGCCCGCACCTTCGTCGGCGGGCTCACTCGCGCAGGCGCGGTCGCGGGGGGTGTGGCGGCGGGCCTTCCTGCGGCTGCGGTCGCGATCCGCCGAGATCGGGAGCGCTTCAACAGCTGACCCCAGCCGGCCAGGTCTTTTTCTGGCCCGATCGCGTCGCCAGCCTCCGCGCGGCCTTCGTCAGCGGACCTTTGCAGTCGCCTTCGACGCCTTCACGACGGTGACGTAACCCGACTTCGTCGCGGTCACCTTCACCTTGATCCGCTTGCCGCGATCGGCCTTCTTCAGCTTGTAGCTGACCTGGGTGGCCCCCTTGATCGCCTTGCCGTTGCGGTACCAGCGGTAGCTCAGCGCTTGGGGGACGGGGCTCCACGTGCCGGGCTTGGCAGTCAGTTTCCGTCCGACCCTGGCCTTGCCGGTGACCGTCGGGGTGGCGATCTTGGTGAAACTGCTCGCGGTGGTGGACGGGGCACCGGTCGAGGGGGCACCGGTGGATGGGTTGCCGCCGGGCATCGTCCCGACCAACTGGGCGTCGAGCTGTGCCTGGGAAACGGCACCGACCGGGACGCTCCCGAATACGAGCGGGTTGCAGTCGCGGGCGGTGTTGATGCACTGGTTAACCAGGTTCGCTTGGGCTGTGGTGTTCCAAGCCGAGATCACGTCGCCGTGGAAACTGTACTGGTCACCGCTGGCCCACGAGAGGCTTGAGGCTGGGCCGTTGACCCCGTGATACCAGAGTTCGAAAGTGAGCTGCGGCAACTTGACCGGGTGGCTGGCCGAGCAACGGGCATCGCTGCCGGTGGAGTAGGCAACATGCGATTTGTGGTTGGCCGAGTCCAGGTTCACCCCGTCCCAGCAATCGGGGAACTTCAGCTCCGCGATCAGCATCTCATCGGAAGCACAACTGGGGAAGCCACGGCCGAGCTTGCTCTGGCTGCCGGCATCTTCATTCTTGGCGCACTTGTAATAGACCATTTCCTGGGGTCCGCCAGCCATCATGTCGCCGGCGATCATTCGCAGGCCCCGAGGAATCGCTTGGTTGACCGCGACTCCCGACGCTCCCCCGGCGCGCTTGTAGTAGGCCGCTAATTCGACCCGAACGGACTCGGAGTTCACCGGGGAGCCATTCTTGAGCAGTGCCGGAACCCAATAGCCGGAGAAATCGACGCCGCCGTAGCCGCGCGAGCAGTTGGTTGACGACTGCGCGAGCAGCGAATCAACCGTCGTGGCGGCCGTGACCTGCGAAGCGAAGAAGTTGTGCAAGTGCGATCTGCCGGGCTGCCCGGGAAACACGATCGGATCGTCCGGCGCCACCCGGGTGAGCGCACAGACCACCCGGAAGGACGGCTCCGGTACTGCGAGCGCCGGCGTAGGCGCTAACGACAGACCACCAGCCACCAGAGCGAAGGCCAGCACAGACCGAACTACTGCTCGCATGGAGCCTCCGGAACACTCAGAGCGACGCATCACCGCACGAGTCGGAGGGCACCAATCTCCAGAGTGCGTCACCAGGGAAAGGGATTACTGAGAAATTCTAAGCTAATTCTTGGCCAAGGTCAAGGTTGGTGGATATCCCGCAATCGTCCGAAGAGCCCGCCGCCTCGACTCAGCCGGCGACCCCGAGCCGCTGCCACACCTCCGCGTGACCGGCCAAGCAACGCTGCCAGGTGAACTCGCGCGCCCTGGCCGCACCGGCCACCACCAGTTCGGGCAATCCGGCCCGGCCGGCGGCAGCCACCAGGAGGCCCTCGGCAATGGCGCCCGCTTGCGGCTCGACCAGGATGCCGCATTCGCCTACAACCTCGGGCAACGAGGACGTGTTCGCCGCCACGACCGGCACCCCCGCGGCCATGGCTTCCAGCGCGGGCAGCCCGAAGCCCTCATGCCAGGACGGCACCACCACCGCGCTCGCGCTCTTCACCAGGCTGGGAAGCAACTCCTCGGGCTGCCTTCCCAGCAGTCGCACCCCGGGCATGCCTGTGAAAAGCCGGGTGCGTCGCTCGTGCTCCGGCCCGCAGAGGGCAAGGGTGAGCTGGGGACGGTTCCGGTGCACCAGCGGCCAGGCCTGCGCGAGTCCCTCCAGGTTCTTGCGCTTAGCCGCGCCCCCGGCGTGCAGCACGTAGTCCCCTACCAGGCCCAGCTCACGACGCTGCGCCTCGCTGAGTTCCGGTGCGGAAAAGAAGCGTTCGTCCACTCCGTTGTAGACCACAACCGGGTCGGGCACGCCAAGACGCTCGACTGCCTGCTCCGCGGAGTACTGCGAGACGCAGATCACCGCGGCTGCGCGTTTGAGCTCGGCTGCCGCTGCCCGCACCGGCGACGACTCGTCCGGGTAGAGCCAAGCCACCACATCGTGCAGGGTGACCACTTCATTGGGGCCGGGTGGCAACAGCAGATCCATGCGATGCACCAGTCCGGCGCCGGCGAAGACCACTCGGCCCAGGATCGACCGGGACGCGGCCGACGCGTCGCGTAGCCAACCCATCGGTAGGCGGCGGTC
This sequence comes from Propionicimonas sp., assembly GCA_035349055.1. GTDB lineage: Bacteria > Actinomycetota > Actinomycetes > Propionibacteriales > Propionibacteriaceae > Propionicimonas. The sequence goes on along the minus strand of DAOPRQ010000063.1, from coordinate 7,797 downwards.
TCCCGCCAGCGGCGAACGCAGCGAGCGGAACTCGAGGTGACGGACCGCCGTTCCGGGCAGCGCGGCACGAGCACCCGCCAGCACCTCACGCTGGTATCGCTCAGCGCCCATTGGATTGGCCGAAGCGGAAGTGGCAACGGTAAGCATGACCATCCTTGTCGAGTAGTGAGCAGGGCCGCCTTTTCCGGGTTGCGGCGCCGTTCACTGCGAAGACATCAGTGCCTAGTGGAACGATGATGGCAGACCAGCCCAGCGCGAGGGGGACAACCATGGCCAGGATCGCACTCATCGCCAGCTCATTTCTGCCTCGGATGGGTGGTGTCGAGGTGCACGTGGCCAACATCGCCACCGAGCTCGTCCGCCTCGGCCACACAGTGGCGATCTGGGCCGTAGATCAGGGCGACGAGGCACCCGACGACTACCGGGGCATTCCGGTGCGCTACCTGCCCTGTCCGCTGCCAGCGCGTACTCTGCCCGCGGCGGCCGGGTTCCTGCAACAGGCCCTTCCTGCGTGGCGGGCGTGGCACAGCGCGCTCGCCGCCGACCGTCCGGACGTGCTGAACATCCAGTGCTTCGGGCCGAACGGTGTGTACGCGTCCGCACTGGCGCGGACGACCGGCGTGCCCCTTGTTTACAGCCATCACGGGGAGACGTCCGGCGACGCCAACGACGTCTTCGGATCCTCGGCCCTGCTGCGCCGGGCGCTGACCCGCACGCTCGCCGGAGCCGACGCGGTGACGTCGTGTTCGGCCCACGCGGCTGCCGACCTCGCCCGCTTCGGCCGCGATCCCAGCACGGTCAAAGTGATCTCGAACGGCATCGACATGGCCGAGCCGCTGGGGTCGCCCCCGCCGGGGCTGCCATCGCAATATCTTCTCGGCATCGGCCGGCTGGTCGCCAATAAAGGCTTCGCCAACCTGATCCGTGCCTACGCCGAGGCTCGACCGGCTGCGGGCCTAGTGATCGGCGGGGAGGGCCCGGAGATGGGTCGCCTGCGGGCACTGGCCGGCGACCTCGATGTCGACGCGCACTTCACCGGACGATTGAGCCGCCCAGAGGTGGGAGCTTTGATGGCGGGAGCAGACGCGCTGATCGTGCCCAGCCTCGCCGAGGCGTTCGGCATCACCGTCCTCGAAGGTTGGCGCGCCGGGGTGCCCGTGGTGGTCACCGATCGGGGCGGCCCGCCGGAGTTCGTCACCGACCAGGTGACTGGGCTGCTGGTCGACCCTGAGGACGTCCATGCACTCGCCGAGCATATCCGCCGGCTCGACACCGACCCTGAACTGCGCCACCGCCTCGGCGCGGCCGGGCACGCAGCCGTGACCGGGTTCACCTGGGTTGGCGCTGCCCGCCTTTACTCGAAGGTATTCGAAGCCGCCACCTCCGCTGCTTAGCAAGTTTCCGTACGAGATCTCGCGAAACTCTCGTTGTAGCGGATCCCCGCGGCGATATGCTCAACCTGCGAGTTGTTAGTGCGGGGGCGCGAAGACTCGTCCAGTCGTTCGGGGGGAAGGGCTGGGGTTCACTGGTCTGAGTCGGGGGGCAATGACCACTATCGGGGCGCTGGTTGGCGTACAGCCACAGCAAAGAGAGCAAAAAGTAGCCACCAAACATTGGCTGGCTGATTCGTCCGTCCAATCGGGACTGCTTTGGGGCACCGACGTTTTCGTGCTCATGGCAACCGCCGCGGTCGCCATGTCGGCGAGGAACCTGCTGCCCTTCAAGAGCGGTGAGTTACTGCCCGAGACTTTCAGCATCACTTTGCTGGTCGTGGCGGCCTGGGTACTGATCCTCACGGCTTTCGGCGCGTACGACCTGCGACACCTGCGGGCGGGCGTGGTGGAGTACAAGCGCATCGTGATGGCTTCGGTCGTCACTGCCGGCGGGGTGGGCATCACCTGCTACCTACTCAGCTACGAGTACTCCCGTGGACTGGTCGTGGTGTTGTTCACGATCGGATCGATCCTGTTGCTGCTGTCGCGCAACCTCCGTCGCCGCATGATGCACTCGCTCTACAGCAAGGGAATGCTGCGCACGCCGGTGGTCGTGGCCGGAGACAGCCAGCACGTGGACGCGATCGCTCGCGTATTGCGTCGAGAGGTGTGGCTCGGCTACGACGTGGTCGGCGCCCTGACCAAGGAGCGCATCCCGACTACTATCGGCGGGCTGCCGGTGCTGGGCGGCGTCGACGACGTGCTTGATGTCATCTCCGAGCAGCGGGTGGATTCGGTCATCTTCGCGCAGGGCTCGTTCGACGAGCCGGGCGACTTCCGCCGGATGGCCTGGCGGCTGGAGGACCGGGACGTACAGATGGTCGTGGTGCCTGCGCTCACCGATGTCTCCTCGCAGCGCCTGGACGTGCGTCCGCTGGCCGGGCTGCCGCTGGTGGACGTGGACCATCCGCGCGCGATCGAGGCCGGACGCTGGGTCAAGCGAACCTTCGACATCGTCGGCTCAGCCCTTCTGCTGGTGCTGTTCGCGCCGGTGATGGCCCTGGTCGCCCTGGCGATCAAGCTCGAGGATGGTGGCCCGGTGCTGTTCCGCCAGCGTCGAGTCGGCATGAAGGGCAAGGAGTTCGACTGCCTCAAGTTCCGCAGCATGGTGCCCGACGCCGAGGCCAGGCTGGCCGCGCTGAATGCCCTCAACGAGGGTGCCGGCCCGCTGTTCAAGATGGCCTCCGATCCGCGGATCACCAAGGTCGGCCGCTTCATCCGCCGGTTCTCGCTGGACGAGCTGCCGCAGTTCTGGAACGCCCTGATCGGCGAGATGAGCCTGGTCGGGCCGCGTCCGGCATTGCCGCGCGAGGTCGAGCAGTACGACTCTGACACGCGTCGCCGGTTGGACGTCCGTCCCGGCCTGTCCGGCCTGTGGCAGGTCTCCGGACGCTCGAACCTGTCCTGGGAGGACACGGTTCGCCTCGACCTCTACTACGTCGACAACTGGTCCATGACCCAGGATCTGATGATCCTGGCCCGGACCGCGAAAGCAGTCGTCGGCTCCGCGGGAGCCTACTAGCCGGAATAACTGGGGCCGGCTGGTGACCTCGTGGGGAGCCCTTCCCCTCCGGCGCCGCTCCCGGGTGCGACCCGACTACACCCGGGGGCGGTGCTTCTGCTCCACCAGATGCTTCAGGTACTGGCCATAGCCTGACTTGGCCAGGGCCTCGGCCCGAACGAGTAGTTCATCGTCGGACAGGAATCCCTGCCGCCACGCGGCTTCCTCCGGGCAACCCACCTGCAGCCCCTGCCGGGCCTGAATCGTCCGGACGAAATTGCTAGCGTCGTTCAGCGAGTCGAACTTGCCGGTGTCGAGCCAGGCGGTCCCCCGCGGCAGGATCGAAACCTGCAGTTCACCGGCTTCGAGGTAGACCCGGTTCACGTCCGTGATCTCGTACTCACCGCGCGCAGACGGCGGCAGGTTCGCCGCGATCTCGACCACGCGCTCGTCATAGAAGTACAGCCCCGGCACCGCGAAGTTCGACTTCGGCTCGGCCGGCTTCTCCTCGATCGAGATGGCCCGGTGGTCTTCGCCAACCTCGACCACGCCGTACGCGGTCGGGTCGTCCACCCAGTAGCCGAAGACCGCGGCGCCATCGATGTCGCTGAACCGCTGCAGCTGCGTCCCCAAGCCCTGGCCGTAGAAGATATTGTCGCCCAGCACCAGACAGGACGTGTGCCCGGCCACGAAATCCGCGCCGATAGTGAACGCCTGCGCCAGCCCCTTCGGCTCGGGCTGGGTGGCGTAGCTGATCTCGATGCCGAACTGGGAACCGTCCCCGAGCAGCCGCTGGAACGCCTCCTGCTCGTGCGGGGTGTTGATCACCAGCACCTCGCGGACGCCAGCGAAGATCAGCGTCGACAGTGGGTAGTAGATCATCGGCTTGTCGTACACCGGAACGAGCTGCTTGCTGGTGCCGATCGTGATGGGGTGCAGCCGGGTGCCGGAGCCGCCAGCCAGAATGATGCCGCGCATGCCTGGCATCCTGCCACGTCGGAGGACTCGACCGCAGCGCGAACCCGTTCCCAGCGCTCTAGGATCAAGACCATGTCAACGATCCTGGTAACCGGTGGCGCCGGCTTCATCGGCAGCAACTTCGTCCGCCACGTCCTGGCCCACACCGACGACTCGGTTACCGTGCTGGACGCCCTGACCTACGCCGGCTCGCGAGCCTCGCTGGACGGGTTGCCCGCTGACCGGTTCGGTTTTGTCCATGGCTCGGTCTGCGACGCGGCCCTGCTCGACGACCTGGTCGGCAAGCACGACGTGGTCGTGCACTTCGCTGCCGAGTCGCACAACGACAACTCGCTGAACGACCCGTCGCCGTTCATTCAGACGAACCTGATCGGCACCTACGAGCTGCTGCAGGCCGTCCGCAAGCATGGCAAGCGCTACCACCACATCTCGACCGACGAGGTCTACGGTGACCTCGAACTCGACGACCCGGCGAAGTTCACCGAGACCACGCCGTACAACCCGTCCAGCCCGTACTCGTCGACCAAGGCCGGTTCCGACCTGCTGGTGCGCGCCTGGGTGCGCTCGTTCGGCGTCCAGGCCACGATCTCGAACTGCTCGAACAACTACGGGCCCTACCAGCACGTCGAGAAGTTCATCCCCCGCCAGATCACCAACGTCATCGACGGCATCCGCCCCAAGCTGTACGGCGCCGGCCAGAACGTCCGCGACTGGATCCACGTCGACGACCACAACGCCGCCGTACTGCGAATCATTGCGTCCGGACGCATCGGCGAGACCTATCTGATCGGCGCGGACGGCGAAAAGGACAACAAGAGCGTGATCGAGCTGATCCTCACCCTGATGGGCCAGCCGGCGGACGCCTACGACCACGTCAACGACCGCGCGGGCCACGACCTGCGCTACGCCATCGACGCGTCCCGGCTGCGGGACGAGCTCGGCTGGGAACCGCGGTTCACCTCGTTCGAGGCGGGTCTGGCCGACACCATCGACTGGTATCGAGCCAACGAGGCCTGGTGGCGTCCGCTCAAAGCTGCGACAGAAGCCAAGTACGCGGCGGCCGGCCAGTGAGCGAGCTCGCCGTCCACCAGACCGCGATCCCCGGCCTGCTGGTCGTCGACCTGGTCACGCACGGGGACGCGCGTGGCTGGTTCAAGGAGAACTGGCAGCGGGCCAAGATGACCGCGCTGGGCCTGCCCGACTTCCGTCCGGTGCAGCACAGCGTGGCCTACAACACCGAGGCCGGCGTAACCCGCGGCTTCCACGCCGAGCCGTGGGACAAGCTGATCTCCATCGCCCACGGACGCATCTTCGGCGCCTGGGTAGACCTGCGTCCGGGCGTTGGTTTCGGCCGGCTGGTCACCCTGGAAGTCGGCCCCGAGACGGCGGTCTTCGTGCCCCGCGGGGTGGCGAACAGCTACCAGACGCTGGTGCCGGAGACCGTCTATTCGTATCTGGTCAACGAGCACTGGAGCCCGGAGTCGCTGGCGTCCTACAGCTATGTCAACCTCGCCGACGAGACCGTGGCCGCGCCTTGGCCGATCCCGCTCGATCAGGCTGTGGTCTCGGCCGCCGACCTGGCGCACCCGCGGCTGGCGGACGCCCGTCCGGTGCCACCGAAACCGACGGTGATCATCGGGGCCTACGGCCAACTGGGTCGCGCGCTGCAGGTAGAGCTGCCGGACGCGGCACTGCTCGACCTGCCCGACTTCGACGTGACCGATCCGGCGCACGTGGCCGCGGTCGACTGGAAGCAGTTCGGGACGATCATCAACGCCGCCGCCTACACCGCGGTGGACGCGGCCGAGACACCGGACGGTCGGACGGCCTGTTGGGCGGCAAACGTCACCGGCGTGGCGGCGCTCTGCCGGGTGGCCGCCGAGCACCGGATCACGCTGGTGCATGTCTCCAGTGACTACGTGTTCGACGGCACCGCCGAGGTGCACACCGAGGACGAGCTGATCTCGCCGCTGGGCGTGTATGGCCAGACGAAGGCCGCCGGCGACGTGCTGGTCGGACAGTTGCCGCAGCACTACCTGGTGCGCACCAGCTGGGTGATCGGCGATGGCCGCAACTTCGTCCGGACGATGGCCGAGCTGGCCGAGCGCGGCGTGAAGCCGAGCGTGGTCGCCGACCAGTTCGGCCGGCTGACCTTCGCCTCGACGCTGGCCGCCGGCATCGTGCACCTGCTGAGCAGCGGGGCCGCGTACGGCACGTACAACCTGACCAACGACGGCCCCACCCGATCCTGGGCCGAGCTGGCCGCACAGGTCTTCGCCGCAGTGGGCCGGGACGCGTCCGACATCACCGCGGTAACGACGGCGGAATACTCTGCCGGCAAGGAGCTATCACCCCGTCCGCAGCACTCGACTCTGAGCCTCGACAAGATCAAAGCCACCGGCTTTGAAATCCCCGATGCGGACGCCGAGTTGACCGCCTACGTGGCCCGACTGCTCAGCGAGATCTCCTGAGCCGAGGGTCCCTCGTCCCTCATCACGACTCCTCAGGGAGCGCTATTGGAGACGGTTCAGCTGGCCCAGCGAGAGCCGGTAGCGTTTGCTCATGCCTCGAATCGCACCGTTTCCGGCCATCCGCTATGCCCCGGGCGCTGACCTGCAGCGAGTGATCGCGCCGCCTTACGATGTCCTTTCACCTGCGGACGTGGCCGAACTGGCGGCGCTCGACGAGCACAACATCGTCCACATCGACGTGCCCGCCGGCGGCGACGAGCGCTACGCCAATGCCGCGAACACGCTGACCGACTGGCTCGCGTCCGGTGTTCTGGTGCGCGACGACGAGCCCAGCCTGACCATCTACCGAATGTCGTTCGTGGACGCGACCGGCGCCAGCCGCACCATCGTCGGCGTGCTGGCCGGCCTCGAAGTAGTCGATCTGGACGCCGGCGGCGTACTGCCGCACGAACGCACCACACCGAAGGCGGTCACCGACCGGCTCGACCTCACCCGCGCGACCGCGACCAACCTCTCCCCGGTGTGGGGTCTCTCCCTGGCTAGTGGCCTCACCGAGGCGTTGGCCGAGCCCGGCGAACCGGTCGGCAACATGGTCGCCGAAGGCGTGGCCCACACCGTCGAGCGCGTCACCGATCCGGCCCGGATCGCCGAGATCACCGCGATTCTTGCCGCGGACGACGTCCTGATCGCCGACGGTCACCACCGCTACTCGATCTCACGCACCTACCGCGACGAGGTGCGCGCGGCGTCCGGACGTACCGACACCGAGGCCGAGTTCACGCTCACCTTCATCAACGAGCTGGTCGCCGACCAGCTCAGCATCGAGGCGATTCACCGGGTCTACACCGGCATCGCGCTCGACGAATTGCGCGCCGAGCTCGCAGGTTCGTTCGCGATCGAGCCGGCACCGACCCCGTCCCCGGCGATGCTGGCCGAGATGGTCGACCGCGGTCGCCTGGTGCTGCTCGCCCCGGACGGCTCGGCGGAGTGGCTGACCCCATTGCCCGGCGCTTTCGACGGCGTCCGCGCTCTGGACGGTGCGTACCTGGAGCACGCCCTCGTCGGCAGCACAGCTGAGGTGACCTATCAGCACGGCCTGGACGAGATGGTGGCACTGGTCGGCTCCGGCGAGGTGACCGCAGGCATCCTGATTCGGCCCACCTCGTTGGCCGAGATTCAGCGCACCGCCCGCGAGGGCCTGCTGATGCCGCCCAAGTCGACGTTCTTCACCCCGAAGCTCCGCACCGGCCTGGTGATCCGCCCGACGGTGTCCCTCTAGCCGCGCCTGGCCCGCTCCCAAACCGGCGTTTGCTACCGAAGTGGACGTTTGCTGCCGAAGTATCGGTGGCAAACG
>DAOPRQ010000062.1:0-13664 GCA_035349055.1 Propionicimonas sp. | reverse complement strand
TTCGAATCCCGTTAGCTCCACCGAATTGCAAGCCGAGGTCCGCCGCTGGCGGGCCTTCTTGCTTCGCCAAGGTTTGGTCCCCATCGGGTGCCGAGTTGCCGGGTGAACTCCGCTCCTGGCTGGACGACGTGAAAGCGGCAATCCGAAGGTTCATTCCGGACTTACCGAGCGGTCCATAGTGCTGAGCGCCTGATCGGTCCGACGTCTCGACTACGTCGGGCCGGCTTTCCACAATGTTGGCATGAGCGCGTTCTGGGAGGGCGTAGCGTCCAACGTCGTCGGCACGTTCGTGGGCGCGGGACTCGCGCTGCTGACGTCCTTCTTCGTGATTCGCCACAGCGAGACCCGCAACGACCTGCGGCTGCTGCAAGCCCTGATCGACCGGCTCTACCGCAGCCGGGCGCTCCGGGCCGGCCAGCTGGCGACCGCCTTCGACACCCCGGACGCGCGGGAGAACGAGCGGCGATCGACCAAATCGGTGCTGGCGACGCGCGACCGCATCGCGTTCACGTCCGACAGCCTCTCCGGACACTCGGACGCCTTCGACGAGCTCGACCGCATGCACGTCGCCTGCCTGCGCTACCTCAATGATGTCCAAGACGATCCGTCCGGTTACATCGCCGGCCTGATGATGCTGCGCAGCCAACTCGAGCCCGAGGTCACCGCACTCTGCGAGCGTTACCGCACCCTGCACCCACGGGAGATCGGCGCTGCCGACCTACGCGGACGCATCACCGGACACTCCGAATCCAACGACTCGTGACTCTCGATCACCCGTCACGCTCGGCGGCCCGCGGCCGAACTGCCGGCGCAGTACGGGCCTGGTTCGACGCGGACAGCAGTCAACCCGCCGCCTTCGCTCGCGATTCGTCGACGATCCAGAGCTCCTCGCGGATGTCCGCGGGCATCTCCGCCATCAGGCCAAGCGTCTCGACCATGCGCAGATAGTTGCCTCGCATGGTCAACGCAGGAAAGTGCGTGCCGGTCAACCAACCGTGCACCGTGGTGGGCGGCGCCTTGGCGATCCTCCCCACTGTGCGGATCGACAAGTGCTGGGCAACGCGTGCGGCTTCCAACTTCGCTGCGAAGGTTCGCTGGGACTCTGCGGTGATCACGGGAGGGTTCCTCGGGCTCGGGGGGTGTTCGGCGGTTCGCTGCGGTTAGCGCGGGCAGCCCGGCAGGTATGGGAAGACGTCGCAGATCCCGGCAACGGCAACCGTCACTTCGACGGTCGGTGCCGAGGCGATCACCTGTCCCGAGCACACCGGGAACAGCAGGACAAGCGCGGCCAGGGCTCTCATGAAACATCCCCCCAAATCTCTCCAGGCCAGTTTCGCTGGCGCGAGGCACCACCGACCTGTCCAGCCCCCTAAACACTGCACGTTCGTCCAGTCAGCAACGACCATGAACTGGACTTAGGTACAGGTCGGCAGAATGATGGCCAGACTTGCCCGGAGCGCGGTCTGACGAAGGACCTTCAGATGCGCTCCAAGCTAGGCCCGCTGCCTGCACCCCGTCAGCGGAAACAACTCCGAAGGGCGACCAATGGCCTCACCTACCCGGACGGGCAGCCTGCTCCAGTCGGCTGTGCGGAGGGGCTATCTGGAACCGGTCCTCGTCGGACTGCTGGCGGTGTTCGTGATCGCCTCCCATCTGCTGGTCACCATGCATGCCGGTGCTCTGCTCTACGACCTCACAGCCCTGGCAGCGGCCGCGCTGACCGGACGGTGGCCAAGAGCGGCCGGGATCGCGTTCGCCGCCGTGATGGCAGCCAACCTGCTCTTCATCGACTGGCCCACCGTGTCGGTGTACGCCGCGCTGCTTGTGCTGTTCTGCTTCGGCGTCCGCGGACGCCAGCGCGAGCGGCTCTGGTTCACCGGGCTCTACCTGCCGCTGCTCTGGCTCCTCAACTGGCTGGGCCTGCCGCCAGGCGTGAGCGTCGTGCCGTATCTGTTCATCTGGATCGTGTTCGTCGCTGTCGCCTGGCTGGCCGGCTCCGCCTGGCATGGGCTGATCGTTGCCGCTGAGGAGTCTCGGCTGCGAGCGGCCCTTGAGGAGCGTCACGAGCTCGCCCGCGAACTCCACGACTCGGTGGCGAACTCGCTGGCCGCAGTCTCGCTGCGGGCTGAACAGGCCAGGCTGAAGGGCCACGCCGACGACGCCGAACTCAGCGCGATCGCCGACGAAGCCGCCCGTGCGGTCGGCGAGTTCGGCCAGATCGTGCAGGTCCTGCGCCGGGATTCCGGCGAGCCCGAGCCGTCTACCGGCTCGGTGTCCCTGGAGGGGATCATCGACAACGCAGTCCAGCGGCTGCGTAGCCGTGGGTTCGCGCCGAACCTCAGCTGGGACGGCCCCAGGCCCAGTCTGCCGGTGAAGGCTGCACACACCCTCGCTCGGGTGATCGAGGAGGCCACCAACAACATGCTTCGCTACGGCGATCCGGGTGCGGATTCTGCGATCGTCGTCGAGGTCTCCCCAGGCACGGCTGAGTTCGCGTTCATCAACCGCCCGAAGAACGCTCGCGGTGCCGGGGGCTCGGGCTTCGGCCTCACCAGCATGTCCGAACGGGTATCCGCCCTGGGCGGGTCTTTCACCAGTTCCCAGGTGGGCGAGTCGTGGCTGACGAGCTTCCAGGTGCCCATCGCTGCCCTGCCCGCCGCCGCGGTGCCGTCGTGAGCCGACCCGCGTCCGGACGCATCCGAGTGCTGATCGTCGACGACGATCCATTCGTTCGTCAGGCGCTCACCCAGTTCGTGAACACCTCTCCCGACCTGACCGTCGTCGGCTCCGCCGGGGACGGGGCGGCGGCGGTCAAGCTGGTCGACAAGCTCAAGCCGGCCGTCGTCCTCATGGATGTGCAGATGCCGGACGTGGACGGGATCGCCGCGACCCACGCGCTGCGCGCGGCGCATCCAGAGGTGCGGGTACTGATGCTGACCGCTTTCGCCGGACACGACACTGTCGACCTGGCCGTGCGCGCGGGCGCGTCCGGCTTCCTGCAGAAGACCGCCAAGCCGGCCGAAGTGGTGAACGCGATCCGATTGGTTGCCCGCGGGCACGGCGTCCTGCCGGTGACCGAACTCGACCGTCGTCGGGCTGACGCTACGCCAGCCCCTGGCGAGGCCGTCGACCTGACCCGCAGGGAGCGCGAGGTACTCGCCGCGCTCATCCGGGGGCTGTCGAACCGCGAGATCGCCGCCGAGCTACAGCTGGCCGAGTCCACGGTGAAGCTGCACCTGTCGACCCTGATGGCAAAGCTGGGCGTGACCAGCCGGGTGCAGGCGCTGGTGCGGGCGCACCAGCTCGGCCTGCGTGCCCAGTAGCCGACCAGGGCTACAGCTCGGGTCCAGCTTTGGGCGTTGAGTAGGGGGTTTGCGCTTTGCGCTCTCATCTTGGCGACCTATGGTGAAGGAAACCCAACCCCAAAGGTGCCGCCATGCCAGCTCTCGCCCGGCTCGTTCGAGCCCTTGCCGTCGCCCTGACCGCCGTCGCGCTGGTCGTGGGCGTGGGTACGTCCGCTCCGGCCAAGACCGTAGGCACGAACAACCAGCCGATCACCAATCGAGCAGGCGTCACGTTCGGCGTCCTTTCCCACCGCGGCGGTGCGCTGCAGTGGCCGGAGAACTCGGTTGAGGCGTTCGAGAACAGCGTCGCGGCCGGCTTCGACTCGATCGAGACCGACATTCTGTTCACCGCGGACGGCCAAGCCGTGATGAGTCACTACGACGTGCTGCCCGCGCGCTGCACCAACGCCGGTGAGAGCATTCACCTGATGACGTCCGCGCAGGTTGCCGAGGTGCGCTGCGCAGACCTGAGCGGCCAGAAGGTCGTGCCGCTGGCCACCTTCGCCCAGCTGGCGGACGCGCTGGCCAAGAACCCACAGGTCGGGCTGACCCTGGACATCAAGAGCTACGTCGGACAGCCTGCAGCCGAGCAACGGGCCTACGCCGAACAGGCGATCCAGCAGGTGCAGGACCACGGCCTGCTGGGCAGGACGAGCATCATCAGCTTCTACTGGAAGAACCATCTGCCGGTCATCCGGAAGGCCGCTCCGAAGATCTACGTGCTCGCCCTCGACAACGGCACCATGGACCTGGATCGCGTCCGGCTTGCGGACAAGCTGAAGGCCGATGGCTACGGCATCAAGATGAAGTACACCTCCGAATACCTGGTGAAGTACACCAAAGCCAAAGGCATGGACGCTGTGCCGTGGGAGGTGCTCGGCGACGAGCAGCGAGCGTTCGGCATCTACTACGGCGGCAAGCTGCAGTTGTTCAGCTCCGACGAGCCCACCACGACCAGGACGCAACTGGTGGCCGGCCAGATCAATCTGAACCCCGTCCCGACACCGACCCTCACCTCGCTGGGGACTCCGGTCCTGCTCAGCCAGGCCAAGTACGTCAAGAACAAGCGGAGCTATCCGCTGGTCAGCGGCACCGCCGTGCCGAAAGAGGATGTCGCTCAGCTTCGCAGCGTCACTCTCTCGATCACCGTGACCGGCGGTAAGGGTACGGGGAAGCTGTACGTCGGCGGGATGTCCACCCCGCTGAAGAGTTCGGTCTCGAAGAAGCTGCCCAAGGGCACCAGCACCTTCACGATCAGCGCCCCGCTGGGCGACAAGGGCAAGCTGCGCATCTACACCACCAAGACCGTCACCCTCACCGTCACCGCGGTTGCCTACACCCGGGTGCGGTTCGCCTGAGGCCGGCGGACGGCTGGTCCAGCTAGTGCGATGACAAGCTCGATCAGCCGTACCCCAAACGGCTGGAAAGCCTCCGGGGACCTCAGCCGACGTTGTAGCTGAGCAGGCGCCAGTGCTCTTCACCGGACTGCAGAACCATCCAGTGGCAGTTCCGCAGCCCGCCGAACCGGCGAGCGTGGGAGTAGTCGAGCCCGAGGAGCAGCATCGCGGCGACGCGCAGCGACAGTCCGTGGCCGACCACCAGCACGACATCCTCCGCGTCCGCGTCCGCGTCCGCTGGCGCGGCGTAGTCCAACAGGGCACCGGCTACGCGCACGCCTGACTCGGTGGCGGTCTCCCCGGACGGCGAGCGACGGAAATCCCGGCCTTCGCGTAGCGCCGGCCAGAAGTCGGGCTCCAACTCCCCCGCCTCGGCCATGCTCAGCCCGGCCCAGCTGCCGACGTCCACCTCGCGCAGCCGCGCGTCCGTCCGTACCTCGAGCCCCAATCGGGCGGCCACGATTGCGGCGGTCTCGGCCGCGCGGCTCAGGTCGGAGCAGTACACCCGCCGGATGCCGGCATCGGCCAGCGCAACGGCTGCCGCGGCGGCCTGCGTCCGACCGGTGTCGTTCAGCGAGATGTCGGCGTGCCCCTGGAAGCGTCCGCCGTCGTTCCAGTCGGTGACGCCGTGCCGCAGTAGGACGAACGCGGTCATTCCCCCGCGACTGCGTCCTCGCTCGATTCCGGCACGGTCTCCAACTCGCCGAGGTCGAGTCGCGGGCAGTCCTTCCACAGCCGCTCCAGGCTGTACAACGCCCGCTCCTCGGTGTGCTGCACGTGCACGACGACGTCGAGGAAATCGAGCAGCACCCAGCGGTTCTCGCGGTCGCCCTCGCGCCGGACGGCCTTCGTCCCGGTCTTCAGCAGCGCTTCCTCGATCGCGTCCACGACCGCGCCGACCTGGCGCTCGTTGGTGGCAGCGACGATCAGGAAGATGTCGGTGATGGCGAGACGCTCGGAGACGTCGAACGCCACCGGATCGGACGCGAGCTTGGCGACAGCCGCGCGCGCGGCCACCCGGGCGATCTCGAGTGCTTGTTCGGTTGCAGTCACTTGATTCCTTGGTTGCGGTAGAGGCCGCGCTTGGCGATGTACTGGACGATGCCGTCTGGCACCAGGTACCAGATCGGCAGGCCGTCGCGAACCCGGTCGCGACAGGCGGTGGACGAGATCGAAAGGGCCGGAACCTCAAGCAGGGTGACCTTGTCGTCGGGCAGGTGGGCGATATCGCTCTCTCCCAGCGGCACCCCCGGACGGGACACGCCGACAAAATGGGCGTAGTCCCAGAGCTCGTCGACACCCTTCCAGGTGAGGATCTGGCTCAGCGCGTCCGCACCGGTGATGAAGAACATGTCCACCTCGCTACCTCGCAGCGAGCGCATGTCACGCAGGGTGTCCACCGTGTAGGTCAGACCGTCCCGCTCGATATCGACCCGGCTCACCGAGAACCTCGGGTTCGAGGCGGTGGCGATCGTGGTCATCAGATAGCGATCTTCGGCTTGAGAAACCTGGCGATCCGCCTTCTGCCACGGCTGACCGGTGGGCACGAACACCACCTCGTCAAGGTCGAAGCGGGCCTGTACCTCGCTCGCTGCAACCAGGTGGCCATGGTGGATCGGGTCGAAGGTGCCGCCCATGATGCCCAGGCGCTGCTTACGGGTGCCCTGAGCCTCCCAGGCGATCGGGGTCTCACTCATTTGGCGTGCGGCCGGCCCTTGCCGACGCCGCGGACGAAGGCCAGGCCCGCGGCCAGGATGCCGAACGCGATCAGGCCGACCACGACCGGAGCGGCGACGTCGATCACGACTGCCTCAAGGATCTGCATGCCGCGGATACTACACGGGGCGCTGCTCGGCAGGCTGTCCCGGGCCGGGCGCCGCGAGATGGAATAATCCGGGACATTCGACGATCGAGGAGCCAGATGCCCGACCAGACCACCCTCCACATGTGGACCGATGGCGCCTGCAAGGGCAATCCCGGCCCCGGCGGTTGGGGGGTGCTGATGACCTACGGCGAGCATGTGAGAGAACTGTTCGGCGGCGAGGCGCTCACCACCAACAACCGGATGGAACTGATGGCGGTGATCCGCGGCCTCGAATCGCTGAAACGGCACAGCGTGGTGCACCTGCACGTCGATTCCGTCTACGTGATGAACGGAATGACCCGCTGGATCCACGCCTGGAAGCGCAACGGCTGGCGCACCGCGGACAAGAAGCCGGTGAAGAACGCCGAACTCTGGCAGGAACTCGAGACCCAGGTCGCCAAGCACGAAGTGCACTGGGAGTGGGTGAAGGGCCACGCCGGTGACCCGGGCAACGAGCGGGCCGACCAACTGGCCAACCTTGGCGTCGACCAGGTTCGCGGCTAAGCCCGTCGTCACGGTCGTGATCGTGCACCGCTCACCAAACCCGATTAGGACGGCTTATCAGCACCGTCGCGACCTGCCTCCGGATCGTGACCCGAATTCGATGGCATATGACGCCACCTGGTAGCCCGAAAAGCCATCAAAGTCGGGTTCCATTCGCTGTGATGGATCGGCCCATCGCCAAATGCCACCAAAACCGGGTTCAGCTCCGAGTCTGGCCGTCCCCGTCCACGATGTACTTGCTGGACGTCATCTCGGCCAGGCCCATCGGGCCGCGGGCGTGCAGCTTCTGGGTGGAGATGCCGATCTCGGCGCCGAAACCGAACTCCCCGCCGTCCACGAAGCGCGAGGAGGCGTTCACCAGCACGGCGGCCGCGTCCACCTCTGCGGCGAAGCGGTCGGCTGAGCGCCGGTCCTCGGTGACGATCGTCTCCGAATGGCCGGTGGTGTGCGTGCGGATGTGCTCGATCGCCGCGTCGATGGAATCAACCACATCGCAGGCCAGGTCGAGGGTCAGGTACTCGGCGTCGAACTCGTCCGCTGCCGCCGGCACCACCGCGTCCGAGTAGCCCCGCACCGCTTCGGTGCCATGGACGGTCACGCCCGCTTCGGCCAGCGCGGCGAGCGCCTTTGGCAGGAACGTGGGTGCGGCGTCGACGTGCACCAGCAGTGTCTCTAGAGCGTTGCAGACGCTCGGTCGCTGCACCTTCGCGTTCAGCATGATCTGCAGCGCCTTGTCCTGGTCGGCGGACGCGTCCACGAACAGATGGCAGTTCCCGGTGCCGGTCTCGATCACCGGGACGGTCGAGCCTTCGACTACCGCGTTGATCAGCCCGGCCCCGCCCCGCGGGATCAGCAGGTCGACCAGGCCGCGGGCGGTCATCATCTCGCCGGTAACGCTGCGGTCCCCCTCGACCAGCGCGACCGCGTCCGCCGGCAGCCCGGACGCCGCCAGCCCGGCCCGCAGCGCGGCCACCACCGCGCGATTCGAGTTCAACGCGGACGAGGACCCGCGCAGCAGCGCGGCGTTGCCCGACTTCAGGCAGATGCCGGCCGCGTCCGCAGTCACGTTTGGGCGAGCCTCGTAGATGATGCCGACCACCCCGAACGGCACCCGCACCTGACGCACCCGGACGCCGTTGGCATTCGTCCAGCCGCGCACCACGTCACCCACCGGATCGGGCAACGCAGCCAGCGCCCGCAGGCCGGCAACCATCGAGTCGATCCGGCCTGGGTTCAGTGCGAGCCGGTCGATCAGCGATTCCGGCGTACCGGCGGCACGTGCGATCGCGACGTCTTCGGCGTTGGCGGCCAGCACCGCGTCCGAGGCGGCGGCGAGCGCGTCGGCCATCGACTGCAGGCCCGCGTCTTTCTGGGTGCGGTTCAGCGTAGCCAGGCGGCGCGCGCCCACTCGCGAGAGGGCGGCCAGGTCAGCGAAAGTCATGCGGCATAGGGTACGCGCCAGCGCTTGGGCGGCCTTCGGTGGTCCAATCCCGCCCAGCACGTCCTCGCCCGGAACAGCATTGTTCAGCAGACTCGCAGCAAGGCTCAGCCGACATGCAACGGGTCAGCTGGGCGTCCCGGCGCGGGCCCGTGCGCGGACATAGGCGCGCACCTCATCGCGCGTCGGCACCCCGAACGAACGCAGCCCGAGGCGACGCAGGATCCACCAGACCAGGTTGAAGCTCGTGACCGCGAGCGTGACGCAGGCGGTGATGATCGTGCCGGCGTCCTCGACCAGCAGTCCCCAGGCCAACCACAGCACCTGGTTGACGACACCGCCGATCAGGAAGACCGGCGATACCCCGGCCACACTGGGAGAGCGAACCAACTCAACGCACTGGCCGAGGTTCGCGAACAGCGCGGGGAAGATGGCGACCACGCCGTAGACCGCAGTCCCAAAGGCCAGATCGACGCCGATCATCATCGCGGCCACCAGCACGCCGGGCAGCAGCACCCGGCCCAGCGGACGGCCCAGTTCGCGCGCCATCATCACCAGGACCGGCAGCGTCGAGGCCAGGCCGAGCACGTTCGGCACGATCATGTTGGCCTTCGCCAGAATGATGCCGTGCGAAGTCCAGGCGATGTTGAGGGCAAGGATCGCCTGCCAGGCCGGCATCGACAGTCCAGCGACCGTGCGGGTGCGGGCGAGCCGATACACCTGCGGCACTCCGAGCAGGGTGCCGACCACAGCCGCCGCCCAGCCGATCAGTTCGACCGGGGTCATGGCTTGCACTTTCGGTGACGCACGATCAGGTCGTCGCGATGCACGACCTCGCGGTCGAATTGCGGCCCAAGTTCGGCCACCAGGTCCCGGGTGCTCTTGCCGATGATCGCCGGCAGGTCGGCCGAGTCGTAGGCCACCAGGCCGCGCGCCACCACTGTGCCCGACTCGCTCACCAGCCGCACCGGGTCACCGGTGACGAAACTCCCCCGCACCTCGATGATGCCGGCGGGCAGCAGCGAGGCCTTCTTTTCCGTGACCGCCTTCACCGCACCGGCATCCAGCACCAGCTCCCCTTGCGAAACGGACGCGTACGCCAGCCACATCAGCTTGCGTGAGCGGCGCTTCCCGGTTGGCCGGAACAGGGTGCCGACCTCGCGTCCCATGAGTGCGTCCGCAACCGCTTCGGCGGACGCGAGCACTGCCGGAATGCCGGACGCGGACGCGATCTGGGCCGCCTGCAGCTTGGTCGCCATGCCGCCGGTGCCGATTTCTGCGCCGCGGCCGGAGGTATCCACGACCAGCTCGTCGACATCGGTCACCAGCCGGATCGGGCGCGCGTCCGGGTTGGCGGGGTGCGCGGTGTAGAGCGCGTCGACATCGCTGAGCAGCACCAGCGCGTCCGCGCCGACCAGGTGCGCGACCAGCGCCGCGAGCCGGTCGTTGTCGCCGAACCGGAACTCGTGGGTGGCGACCGTGTCGTTCTCGTTGACGATCGGCACGACGCCGAGTTCGATCAACCGGGTGAAGGTGCGCAGCGCGTTGCGGTAGTGGTCGTGGCGAGCCACGTCCTCAGCGGTCAGCAGCACCTGGCCCACCGTGAGACCGAAACGGGCGAACAGGGTGCCGTAGCGGCCAACCAGCAGGCTCTGGCCCACGGCTGCCGCAGCCTGCTTGCTGGCCAGGTCCCGTGGGCGGTGCTTCATCCGCAACGGACCCATGCCGGACGCCATCGCACCCGACGACACCAACACCACGTCCTGGCCACGGGCGCGCGTGGCGGCCAGCGCGTCCACCAGCGCTTCGAGCTTCATCATGTCCAGCGCGCCGCTGGCGTCCGTCAGCGACGACGAGCCCACCTTGACCACGATCCGGCGCGCGTCAACGATCTCCGGCCGCAGCCCGGAGCCAGCGGCTTCACTCATCTTCGGCGTCCTCGAACCCTTCGGACGCCAGTCGGGTGTACTGCTCGGCCGCACGCTCGGCGGCCTTCGCCGCGTGGTACTCGGCGTCCTTCACCCGACGCCGTTGGGCGGCCGGCCGCTCGGTGATCAGCCGCTGGTCCTCGCCGCGCCGGGACAGGATCTCGGCACCGATCTCCACCTGCGGCGCGAAGTCGAACACCACCGGGTTTTCGGCGCCGATCGCCACGGCGTCCCCGGCGAGGGCCCCCATGGCGAGCAGTTCCTCCTCAATGCCCAACCGCGCGAACCGGTCGGCGAGGTAGCCGACGGCTTCAGGGTTGTTGAAGTCGGTCTGGCGCACCCAGCGTTCGGGCTTGTCACCGCGCACCCGCCAGACGAAACCACCCTCGCCGTCGCCTTGGCGAGAGATGCTGAACTCCGGGCCGGTGGTTACCGGAGCGGGCTTGATCACGATTTTCTTCGGCTCGGGCTTGGGTGCCTCCGCCCTGCGCTTGGCGACAAGTTCGGCCATGGCGTAGGTGAGGCCCTGTAGACCGCTGCCGGTCTTGGTCGAGATGCTGAACACCGGCAGCCCGCGAGCCTTGAGATCGTCGGTCACCAGCTCGGCGAGTTCGGCGGCGTCGGGCACGTCCACCTTGTTCAGTGCGACCATCCGGGGCCGGTCGGCCAGCCCACCGTAGGCACTCAACTCGTTCTCGATCACGTCGAGGTCGGTGAGCGGGTCACGGCCGGGCTCATAGGTGGCGCAGTCGATCACGTGGACGATCGCCTGGCAACGCTCGATGTGCCGCAGGAACTCGTGCCCGAGGCCGCGGCCCGCGCTGGCGCCCTCGATCAGCCCGGGCACGTCGGCCACGGTGAAAGTCGTGGCACCGGCCACCACCACACCGAGGTTGGGAATCAGGGTGGTGAACGGGTAGTCGGCGATCTTCGGCCGGGCCCGGGAGATCGCCGCGATCAGCGATGACTTGCCCGCGCTCGGGAAGCCGACCAGGCCGATGTCGGCGACCACCTTCAGTTCGAGGGTGATCTTGCGCGACTCCCCCTCCTCGCCGAGCAGGGCGAAACCGGGCGCCTTGCGCGAACTGGACGCGAGCGCGGCATTACCGAGCCCGCCGCGTCCGCCGCCGGCGATGACCACCTCCGAACCCGGGCCGACGAGGTCGGCGAGCACGGCGCCGGTCTCGGCATCGGAGACCACCGTGCCGTCGGGAACGGCCAGCACGACGTCATCGCCGTTGGCGCCGTTGTTGAAGTCGCCACGACCCGGCTGACCATTGGCTGCGCGGCGGATCGACTGGCGGTGGAACTCGACCAGCGTGGTCAGGTTCGGATCGACCCGCAGGATCACCGATCCGCCGTTGCCGCCGTTGCCGCCGTCCGGGCCACCGAGGGGCTTGAACTTCTCGCGTTTGATGGACGCGCACCCGTGCCCGCCGTTGCCGGCGGCGACGGTGAGCACCGTCTGGTCGATGAAAGAGGGAATGGCCACAGCTTCGAACCTTGTGCGCTAGGAGATCGGAGTGCAGCCAACGGCCGGCACCGATGAGAAGGATTCTATCGGCCCGCTACGACGAATCGGATTCACCCTCGGCCGGCGGCGCCCAGGCGGAGTGGTCGGCAGGCTCGCTCGGTGCCCGGAAGTCGCCCGCAGCAGGTTCGGCGGGCACCCGTGTCTGGGGGTTGGGCGCGTACCAGGAGCGGTCGATCGGCCGTTCGCCGTCCGGGGTGAGGTCGAACAGCTCCGTTACCTCGGACGCGTCCCGCCGCCGGCGTCCGACCAGCAGGCCGACCACGAAGGCGGCACCGGCCGCGAGCACACTGCCACCGGCCAGCAGCGCGGGCCACCACTGCGCTCCCGGCCGGGAGTGGGCGACGATCTTCACGACCGCGTTCTCCCCGCTGAAGTCGGCGGGGTCGGTCAGCCTTACCTGGTTGCCCGAGACCTCGCCCCGGGTCGCCGAGACCACATCGCCGGGGAAGCCCACCGTCACGTCCACAGAATCGAAGCTATAGCCCCCAAATCGAGTGCTGAACAGGTAGTGGTCGCCGACCTCGGTGGCCACGAAGTACGGGAACACGTCAGCCAGGGTTCTGGCGTCCACCGTCCCGTACATCCGGCAGGTCGCCTGGTCGTCGTCGTAGGTGGTGTCTACGGTCAACCCGTAGACACTGGAGTCGGGGAACTGTTGGCAGTCCTCCGCGGTGCCGGTGAAGGTCAGGTCGAGCGCCACCTGCTCGCTGGAAACCACGTCGACGCTGCCCTCGATCTCGCAACCGGTAAGCAGCAGCGCAGCCACTGCCGCGGCGACCAGGGTCACCACTCTCGTCCAGCATGCGCGCATGGAGCCGAGCTTAACGCCCTACTCGTAGCGCGCTTCACTGTCGATCTGCGCACCGCAGAAGGTGCATGAAGCCACAGTCAGCGACAACGGGACGCAAACGCAGAACAGGACGGCCCGTACGGACCGTCCTGCTCGGAGAAGTTGCTGGAGTTACTCAGCGGCCTCGATGGCGATGTTCACCACGCGGCGTCCGCGCCGGGTGCCGAACTCGACCTTGCCCGCACGCAACGCGAACAGGGTGTCGTCACCGCCGCGACCCACGCCCTCACCGGGGTGGAAGTGGGTGCCACGCTGGCGGACGATGATCTCGCCGGCATTGACCTGCTCGCCGCCGAAACGCTTCACACCCAGCCGCTGCGAGTTGGAGTCGCGACCGTTACGGGAAGAGGATGCGCCCTTCTTATGTGCCATGTCAGTGCCTCAGCTCTCGATCCCGGTGACCTTGACCTGGGTGTACCGCTGGCGGTGACCCTGGCGCTTCTTGTAGCCGGTCTTGTTCTTGTACTTAAGAATGCGGATCTTCGGACCCTTGGTCTCGGCGATCACCTCGGCGGTGACACTCGCCTTGCCCAGCTTCTTGGCATCCGCGGTGATCGTCTCGCCGTCGACCAGCAGCAGCGGGGACAGCGCAACGCTGTCGCCAGCCTTGGCCTCGACCTTGTCGATCTCCAGGACGTCACCGACAGCAACCTTGTGCTGACGGCCACCACTGCGCACGATCGCGTACACGCCCGACCTACTTCCTACGTTCTTCACCGAATGGCGCAATCCACAGGAGTGGAACGCTGCCTGATTGTGTGCTCTGGCGGCACGGGGCCAGCACAACGAGCACCGAGGGTCAAGA
>DAOPRQ010000061.1:0-13899 GCA_035349055.1 Propionicimonas sp. | reverse complement strand
CTAGGTTGTCACTTGAGCCTCCAGTCAACGACGGCGGGTTCACCCGCTCACCATCCTTCGCACGTACCCCAACGGCGTGTCTCGACCCGCGCTAAGTTCGGGTCATGAGTTCTCGCGTCGCCGTGTGCCCGGCTTGCGGCACGAAGAACCGCGTGCCGGACGCCGCCAAGGGCCGGCCGCAGTGCGCCTCCTGCCACCAGGCGCTGCCATGGTTGGTGGACGCCAGCGATGCCGGGTTCGCGTCCGCCATTGATACCGATCAGCTCGTGCTGGTCGACCTCTGGGCGCCGTGGTGCGGCCCGTGTCGCATGGTGGCGCCGATCCTCGAGCGGCTAGCCGCCAGCTATGCCGGACGGGTGAAGGTGGTCAAGGTGAACGTGGACGACAACCGCCGCACCGCTACCAGGTTCGACGCGAGCAGCATCCCGACCCTGGTCATGCTCCGGAACGGCAAGAATGTGGCGCGGTTCGTCGGCGCGCAGCCTGAGCAGGTGCTCCGGAAGCGGATCGACGCGCTACTTGCCTCGGGCTGATCAATTCGTAGCTGCCCCACCTGAGTTACAGCAGCATCGAGCCGACGAAATAGCTCGACCCCAACGCGGCAAGCCCGATGAAGACCGACCGCGCCAGGGGCTGCCAGATGCGGGTGTGGCCCAGTCGGGCCAGGATGATCGAGGTGAACCCCAACGCGACCGCCACGGCGAGGATGGTGTACTCGTCGCGCCAGGTGACCGGGGTGATGACGGAGATCAGGATGGGCACCGTCGCGCCGATCAGGAAGGCAACCCCCGCGCCGAGCGCGACACTGATCGCACCGGACACGGCCGTCGGCTTGCCGAAGCCGTCGATCTGGGGTTGGGCGCCGAGGCTGTCGGCGGCGTTCAGCTCCTCAGCGACCCGTTGCGCAATGGCCGGGGTGACGCCGCGGCCCTCGTAGTAGGTGGCGATTTCGGCGATCTGTTCAGTGGGCCCGAGCGCCAGGCGACGCTGTTCCTACGCGGCGACGAGGAGCTCGGCGTCCCGGTCAGCCAAGCCCGCGCTCAACACCACGCGGGCAACCGATAGTGCGCCGGCGAAGGCGGCCAGCAGGATGATCGGCGATTACAGGTTCTGGATTTCGCCGCCACCGGCCAGCCCTTCGCTGAAGCCGGCGATGGCGAGGATGCCGTCGTTGACGTTCTCGACCCGGTTGCGGACGGTCGCCGGATCGATGCGCTTGGCGAGCCGCGCCCGCCAACTGCTGGGGCTGTGCACGACGCCAGTCTGCCAGCGGGAGCCCATGCAGTTGGTCGAGCCTGTCGAGACCTATGCCTCGTCGGCGCGCGGCCGCGTCCGCTTGCGCTTTGGACGCCAGCGCGGGCGCGGCAGCATGGCGACGGCCCGCTTGGGTGACCAGGAATAGGAGGACGGCAGGCGCCATTCGAGGCGCCGGGCCAGCAGGGTGACCAGCATGCCGGTGCCGATGGCGGTGAGGGTGGCGGTCGGCGCGACGGTGAGGGGCTGCAGGACGACCAGCACGATCGAAGCGAGGATGGCCGAGGTGGCGTACAGAGTGTTGCCGCCGAAGACGGACGGGGTCTTGCGCAGCACGACGTCGCGAAGCACTCCCCCGCCGACGGCCGTGATGGTGCCCATCATGACGGCGGGCAACCAGCCAAGACCGGCGGCCAGCGCCTTGGACGCACCCGCAGCGGACCAGCACCCGAGGGCGAGCGCGTCCAGGTAGGGGAAACTGAGATCCCAGAGCCGCTTGCTGACCGGCACGAAGAAGGCGACCGCGGTGCCGGCGATGGCGACGAGCAGGTAGGCGGAATCGGTGAGCGCGAGCGGCGGGCCGACCTGAAGCAGCACGTCGCGGATCATGCCGCCGCCGAGCCCGGACGTGATCGCCAAGGTGAGGAAGCCGACCGGGTCGAATCGCTTGGCCCGGGCGATCAGGCCGCCGAGGATCGCGTTCGCGAACACGCCGGTGAGGTCGACCGCGCGAATGAAGAGCTCGATCGGTTCAGGAGTCATGGTGGGACAAGCGTGCCCGCATCCGGATGCGGCGGCCAACCCGAGCGCCGCGGCGGCCCGCGGTTCGAAGCGGCGAGCTCAGTTGAGCCGCCAGATCACCCCACTGGTCGAGGTCGAGTAGCTGGCGACGGCCGGCGAGCCAGGGTTCTGCTGGATCACTTCCACTGAACCGCCGGACGGGGACCCGGTGACGACCACGACATGCTGCTTGCCGCCCACCCGGGTAACCACGTCACCCGGCTGGACCTGACTCAGGTTGCCCGAAACGAAGTGCCAGCCTGCCTTGCCAGCCGTGCTGCTGTCCCAGCCGTCGAACCCGACCCGGTGACCAGCCTGACCGGACCAGGCTATTCCCAGGTCGGCGCACTGAGCGCCGAAGGCACCGTCCGCGTCGATCCCAGGCTTGCCGCCACCCACGATGTTGCCGGCGGCGTCGTAGATGCGGGTGGTGCTGTTCCAGTTGGCCGAGTTCAGCGCCCAGGCTTTGAAGCTGGAGACCTTTCCCGATCCCCCCTTGCTGGACCAGACCGCGGCCGAGCCGTGGTAGATCACCAGGTTGCCGTCGTCCTGCATCCGCAGTGCGGCACCGTTGAAGCCGCCGGTGTTGCTCGCCCAGACGGCCTGACCGCCGGAGGTGTAGATGACCAGGTTGCCGTCCGCCAGCACGTCGGCGTGACAGCCCGCATCGTTCCGGTTCGTGCTACTGCCCCACTTCGCGGCTCCAGCCGAGGTGTACACGACCAGGTTGCAGTCGGCCTGCATGGTCAGCCGGTAGCCGCCGTTGCTGGAGCTGAGGCTCTGCCCCGCGGACAGCCGCTGGCCGGCTGACATGGTGTCGACGAGTTGATAGACGAAGCTGGTTCCGGCGCTGGTGCCACCGGGACCGACCACCTTCACCACGACCGCGCCCTGGACTCCGGATGGGGTGGTCACCGTGATCGCCGAGTCGGAGGCGACCACCAGACCGGTTCCCGGGCGCGATCCGAAGAGCACCTGGGTGGCTCCGGCGAAGCGGGACCCAGTGAGTTTCACCACCGTGCCGCCAGACACGCTGCCCAGGGCAGGTGCGATGCCCGACACCGTTGGTGCTGCGCTTGGGACGGGAGCAGGCTCGGCGGCGAGGTAGCGGTACTTGGCGCGAGTGGTCCGCTTGGAGGTGCCCTTCTTGGTCACGACACGCACGTCGACTACGCCGGCCTGACCCGGCGGCACGGTGACCGTGATCCGCTTGCTGGACTTGACCTTCACGTTGGTCGCCCGCACCGTGCCGAAGAGCACTCGCTTCACCTTCTTGAAGCCCGTGCCCCGAATGGTGAGCGTCTCACCGCCCTGCAGGTTGCCGGACGTGATCGAGATTCCGGTCACTTTCGGCTTGGTGGCGGCCTGCGCCGGCGTCACCGGGGCCAGCAGCCCCGCCAGCGTGAGGAAGACCGCTACCACTACCGCCAGCAAGCGCCGCAACGCAGTCGAAGATCCCATCCGTTCCCCCCATGGCATGACCCCGCCAGACCCCCATCGAGCCGGCACCAGCCAGAATCAACCACGCCGGAAGTCGGCGCGCAGAGGATTCCGAATGTCCATACGACGAGTCGGCTCAGCCCTCAGCCAGCACCACCCACAGCGTCCGGGGACCATGGACGCCTTCCACGCGGCTCAGCTCGATGTCGCTGGTCGCCGACCCGCCACTGAGCCAAGTCACCGGCCGACCCGCGCGCAATCCCGGCGAAAGACGGGCCACACCCTCGGGCACATCGCTCACGACCTGATCGGCCCGAACGACGCAGACGTGGATGTCAGGTAGCAGGCTCAACACGCGCCGACCCTGGTCGTCACCGTGGTCGAGGGCGATCGTGCCGGAATCCGCCATGCCGACCGCGGCCGCGGTGACCACGGCCGACACCGTGTTGAGCGTCGCGTAGTCCAGCTGCGGCTCGTCCGCGAACAGCTGGACGCCTGCCTCCGCGACCGCCTGAGCCCAGGTCGCGGGAACGCCGGAGGGCAGCACGGCACTGGTGGCACCGAGCGTGACCAGTGCCTCGGCGACGGCCCGCGGCACTTCGACTGCCGGCACCCGCACCACGGTGGCGCGGTAGTCCTCCACCTTCTCCACGAAGTCAGCCAGCACGTCCGCGGTGGCCAGGGGCTGCCCATAGGTCCACGCGATCGGGACGTCGAGGGCTGGGTCCGCCACGGTCACGTCCTGGGTGGCCGCACGTACCCGTCCGAGGATCTCTTCGCGCGCATTCATCACAACTCCTTCCCGTCGGCAGCGCGATGGTGCTTCCACCACTGCCGGAACGTCTCCACCGGCGGCGCGTCCACGTCGCGGGCGCGTAGCCAGCGTCCGGCGAGCGGGACGGGCATCGGGCCGAGCACGCGGTCACCAAGCACCCTGCCCGCGGCACGGGTGGCGAGTTCGGCCTTCTCCAGGTGCTTGCCGTCGGACATGACCCAGGAGACCGTCTTCATGATTCCCTGCTCGACCGTGGGGTGCTTGCCGGTCTTGTACTCGACCACCTTGTGGCGAAGCTGCACCAGGATGTCGGTGAACGGGATCCGCACCGGGCAGACCTCGTTGCAGGCCCCGCAAAGAGTGGACGCGAACGGCAGCGCCTGGTCCTTGGGGTCGCTGACCCCGTGGAGTTGCGGGTTCAGGATGGCGCCGATCGGACCTGGGTAGGGCGAGCCGTAGGCGTGCCCGCCGACCCGTTCGTAGACCGGGCAGATGTTGAGGCACGCCGAGCACCGGATGCAGCGCAGCGCCGCGCGTCCGACCGGATCGGCGAGCACCCGGCTGCGTCCGTTGTCGAGGAGGATGACGTGCAGGTCCTGGGGCCCGTCGCCGGTGGTGACCCCGGTCCAGAACGAGGTGTACGGGTTCATCCGCTCACCGGTGGACGAGCGCGGAAGCAGCTTGAGGAAGACCTCGAGATCGGCCAGCGTCGGCAGGATCTTCTCGATACCTACCACCGACACCAGGGTCTCGGGCAGGGTCAGGCACATGCGTCCGTTGCCTTCGGATTCGACGATCACCAGCGTGCCGGTCTCGGCGACGATGAAGTTGCCGCCGGAGACCGCCATCTTCGCCCGTAGGAACTTTTCCCGCAGGTGCGCGCGGGCCGCGGCGGCGAGTTCGGCCGGGTCGTCGGAGATGCCGGAAGGCGCAGCCAGGCCGTAGCGTCCCATCTCCTCGGTGAAGATCTCCCGCACCTCCGAGCGGTTCCGGTGGATCGCAGGCACCAGGATGTGGCTGGGCAGGTCGTGGCCCAACTGGACGATCAGCTCGGCCAGGTCGGTTTCCCAGGCCGCGATTCCACTGCGTTCCAGGTGCTCGTTCAGGTCGATCTCCTGGGTGACCATCGACTTGATCTTGACGACTTCGTCGACCCCTTTCGCCTTGGCGATGTCGACCACGATCTGGTTGGCTTCGGCCGCGTCGCGGGCCCAGTGCACCGTGATGCCGGCGTCGAGCATGGCGCGTTCGGCCTGCTCGAGGTAGCTGTCGAGGTGGCGTCCGACCCGGTCCTTGATCGCGGCCGCTGCGTCGCGCAGTTCCTCCCAGTTCGGCACTTCGGACGCGCGAAGCGCCCGCTTGGCCCGAATGGTGCCGGTTGCGTGACGCAGGTTCTTGCGCTGCTCGGTGAGCTGGAGTTCGACCTTGACGGCCTTGGGAAAGACGGGAAGGCCGTCCCATCCGCCCGGGGGCGGCGCGGGGGTGCGGCGCTGGGCGTCCAGGCTCATGCTGCATCCTGTTCGGTCTGGGCCAGTATCTCGGCCAGGTGGATGGTCTTGATTCCGGAGAACTGCCGATGCAGCACCCCGCCGATGTTGAGCAGGCAGGCGTTGTCGGCGGCGACGAGGTACTCCGCCTCGGTCGAACGCACATGCCGGGCCTTGTCGGAGGCCATCGCGATCGAGATGTCCGGGTTCTTCAGTGAGAAGGTGCCGCCGAAGCCGCAGCACTCCTCCGCGTGCGGCAGGGGCACCAGCTCCAGACCCCGGACGGCTTCGAGCAACTGGTAGGGACGGCTGCCGATCTTGGCCATCCGGGTCGCGTGGCAGGACGGGTGGTAGGTGACCCGGTGCGGGAAGTAGGCCCCGACGTCGACCACCCCCAGCACGTCCACCAGGAACTCGGTGAGTTCGTAGCTGCGGGACGCGGCTGCGGTGGCCGCCTTTTCGAGGCCGGAGTCACCGGAGTGCCGAGCCAGCATCGGGTGCTGGTGGCGCACCGAAGCGACGCACGAACCAGACGGCCCGACGATGTAGTCGTAGTCGCTGAAGGCCCCGACATACGCCTTCACCGTGCCGACGGCCTCGTCGAAGTAGCCGGTGTTGGTGAGGATCTGCCCGCAGCACGTCTGCTGTCGCGGGAACTCCACGGTGCAGCCCAGCCGCTCCAGGAGGCGGACGGTCGCTTCGGGCGCGGCGGGCATCATCGCGTCGTTGATGCAGGTGGCGAACAGTGCCACCCGCTTGCCGAGCCCGGGCTTGCCGACCTTGGCTGCGGTGCCGGTGGATACGGACATGGGTGCGACTCCTTGGTGGTGCTATCGGCGGTTCAGGGGATGAGCCAACTCAGGGCGGGCGTGGACATCAGGCCGGAGAGGAGGCAGAGCAGGACCAGCAGGACCAGGCTCCAGGGGATCATGCGGCGCAGGATCGCGGACTCCGAACCGGGCAGGCCGATCGCGGTGGACGCGACGGACAGCGACTGCGGCGAGATCATCTTGCCGACGACCCCACCGATGCCGCCGCCCCCGACCAGGAGCGTGCGCATCTGGAGGACGTCGAGGTGGGCACCATCGCCGCCGATCTGGTGCCCCACACCGGACTGCAACCCGGAGAACAGGATGTTGGCGGAGGTGTCCGAACCGGTCACGTAGGTGCCGATCCAGCCAAGGACCGGCGCGAAGAACGGGTAGAGGGCGCCAGAGCTGGCGATGAACAGGCCAAGGGCCATGGTCTGTCCGGAGTCGCCCATCACGTAGGCGAGGGCAACCACCGAGCCGATGGTGAGTGCCGTGAACCGAAGTTTGACCATGTTGTCGACCAGTACCTTGAAGATCCGCTTCCAGCCCATCCGGTAGATCAGCCCGGTGAGGATCGCGACCAGAGCGAGCAGGATGCCGGGCGTCGATGCCCATGCGAAAGTGTAGGTCTGGTGGGCCGCGGGCGCGCCGGCGGTGTTCAGCATCTCGTCCAGCAGCGGCCAGTGCAGCTTGAGATCGGTGCCTGCCAGCGCGGCCTTCACCTGCGGGATGGCCGCGATGCTGAACACCACGATCACCAGCGCGTAAGGGACGAGTGCCATCAGGATGCGGTTCCTGGTGAGGGCGGGGGCGTCCGGGTCGGTCGGCGCGGGGGCGGGTAGGTGGCTCTCGATCCTGGGGTCGATCGGACGCGCCACGCGGTCGATGGCGGCGGCTCCGCCGGTGGGCTTCCAGAAGCGCAGGAACGCGATCGCCACGGCGACGCTCACCACAGCAGCCACCGCCTCGGTGAGGTTGTACAGCGGGGTGCTGGAAACGATCCACTTGGTGACGCCGAAGCTGGTCGCCACGACCAGTCCGAACGGCCAGACCTCCTTGATGCCCTGCTTCCCGTCGATCACGGCGAGCAGCAGGAACGGGACGACCAGGCATAGGATCGCGGTGATCCGTCCGGAGATGGTGGAGATCGGCAGGACGTTGTCGAACTCGCCAACCTTGGCGGCCATGATCACCGGCAGGCCGACGGCACCGAAGGCCACGGGCACTGTGTTGGCCAGTAGCGCGGTCATGGCCGAGCGCAGCGGACTGAACCCGATCGCGACCAGCATCGCGGCGGTGATCGCCACCGGCGCACCGAAGCCGGCCAGGGATTCGAGGAGGCCGCCGAAGCAGAAGGCGATCAGCAGGGCGAGGACGCGGGGGTCGTCGCTGAGCAGGAAGAACGTCCGCTTGAGGTCGTCGAAGCGGCCCGAGACGACGGTGATGTCATACATCCAGATAGCGGTGAGGAGGATCCAGACGATCGGGAACAGCCCGTAGAGGAAGCCTTCCACACTGGTGCTGACCGCCATCAGGGCGGGCATCCGGAAGGCGGCGATGGCCACGACGAAGGCCACCACCCAGGAGAACGCTCCGGCGAGGTGGGCCTTCCAGCGCAGGGCGCCGAGCGTCACCAGCATGGCCACGATCGGGAGCGCCGCGAGCAGAGCGGACAGCCAGCCCATGCCAGTGGGGTTGGTGTCGGGCAGGAACGCCTCAAGAGGGACCATCGAGACTCCGCTGTTCTCAGGGACCTGATTTCCGGTCAGACCATTCGATGTTTGGTCCGACCATTAATCTTTGGTCTGACCATAAGCCTGGGAGTTTGTCATGTCAACCCCTCCCACCATGCGTCGTGGCGCGGGGCGTGGAAGCGCCGGATTGGTGGAGACTGGGCTGCATGACCGGCCACCAGGACGACGCCGCACCGGCGACGGAGCAGAGCTTGAACGCTGAGCCGCGCGGCTTCGAAACGGTGATGGCCTACCTGACCCAGGCGATCATCGACCGGAAACTGCCGGCGGGCAGCAAGCTGCCCACCGAGCGTCAGTTGGCCACTGATCTGGACGTGAGCCGCAGCGCGGTGCGCGAGGCGATCAAGGTACTGCAAGCTCAGGGCATCGCGGCGACGGCAGCGGGACGCGCGCACGGGACCCGAATCACGACCACGCCCAGCGAGGCGTTCGGCCGGATGCTGAGCCTCCAGCTGGCCCTGGGTTCGACCGATGTCGACGAACTCACCGACACCCGGGTGGTGCTCGAACGGGCGGCGATCTCAGAGGCCGCGCGGCGGGCCACGCCAGATTCGCTCGAGGAGGCTCGGACGCTGGCCTGGCGGATGACCCTGGCCACCGGATCGGCGGAGTTCAACGACCTGGACACCGCCTTCCATGTGGCCTTGGCCCAGGTGGGCCAGAACCGGCTGATCAGCGACTTCACTGTGGCCATCCGGCAGGCGGTGGCGCCGATGATCCGCGACGCCCAGACCACCGTGGCCGACTGGGAGGTCCTTCGGCGCCGGCTGGCGACCGAGCACCTGGAGATTCTGGAGACAGTGGCCGAAGGCCGGGACGAGGCCGCCGCCGATCTCGTCGAGAGCCATATCCGACGGGCTCACGCCGACCTTCACCTGCAGCTGCCCAGTTGAGCAGCGTCGCTAAGGCGTTCGGCGTTTCCGCCGACTCCCCGCAGCACCCGCGCGTCGCCCCCAGCTGAGGTAAACGGCCGGCAGCAGGCCCATCGAGCTCACCACGGAGAGGGTGGTCATCCATAGCAGCTTCGGCCCGTTGACCTGCGCTTGCGGCCGCCGGGACAGGTCAGCGATCGACCAGGCGCGTAGCGCCAGGTCGGCCGCGCCGAGAATAACGATCGCAGCCCGCGTACCTGCCGAGAGGTCGCTCCATCTTCGCTTCGGCATTGGCCGCTCCTTCGTCACTCTCGAGCTTAGGCGCGGCCGCCCGTGGAACGAGGCATGACCTCGCTCGTGGTCTGGTCAGCCGGCCGCCGCAGGCTCCACGCTCACCTTCGAATCACCGACCGCAGCCTTGGCTGCCTTCGCCGCATCCTGCACGGTCTTGAATGCGCTGGTGATGACCAGATTGATCCAGGTCGTTGCCGCGTCGGGCAGATCCTTCACGTCCACGGTCACCTTTCCACCCTTCTCGGGAATGGTGGCCACGAAGCCATAAGTCAGGTCCTTGTCGCGATAGAACATGTCGGTCGCGTCCTTGCGAAGGTCGATGACCAGCCCTCCCTTGCGCCGCTCCCACCAATCGAGGATGAGCTTGACTGCGGCGACCACGCCGGCGCCGATCAGCACAGCGGTCACAGGCTCGATCTGCGCCTCCAGGTCACCGCTGGGCGGCGGGGTGACCGCCTGGACGGGGACACCGGTGGCCGAAGCAGCGGCGTACGCCGCGGTCAGGTCGTCATTGTCTTCGATCTTGATAGAAATGCGGTCGACTGCCATTTCCGTCCCCCTTCGTTGTGATTTGTTGCTTTCTACCTGGCCAACGTCCATTTCGTCGGATCAACTCGGGCCGCTTCAAACTCGGCCAACCGTGCGGCATAGGGCGCATAGCCCGGGCGCAAACCGACCGCGTCTCCCACGTGCCCCACGGCGGCCTCGAGCAGGACGCGCGTCCGCTCAAGATCGCCCGCGTCCTTGGCGGCCTGCGCCAACATGGCGAACGCCACCCCCAGGTTCGCGGCCGCGTAGGGATTGGTGGGAGCGATCTGGCGAAGCGAGGCGAAGAGCCGAACGGCAATGTCCACATTTCCGGTGGACATGGTGAACAGCCCAAAGTCGTTGTACGCGGGGTTGGCGAAAACCGCGCATTCAGGACAAGGCGTGATCGAATACACATCCTCGTCATAGTGCGTGTGCGGTGCGCTCGCCAGAGCCCCCTTGAACAGCGAGTCGGTGAGCATCAGGAAGTCACTGTTCGCTGACTCGCCTTCCTGGAGCAGCCGCAGCGCACCGGACGCGTTCGCGGCACGGCGCGCACACCGGACGTAGGCCGGCAACTCCTTGCGATCGGCCATCAAGGTGGCGAAAGCGGCGATCAGCGGCGAGGCGAAGCTGGACCCGAGGACGTCGGCTGGCTGCAACAGTTGCAGATCGGCATAGCGCGATTGAATAAAAGCCGGCGGCTTGGCCGCGGCCTCCTCCAGGCGGTTCGAGACCAGGCGCTCGACGGTGAGGAAACCTGCCGCGATCACCCCTGGCGTGGCTGCCGGAATGTACACGGTCCCGGCGTAGTTGCCGGTGGCGGCCACCACGGTGACGCCGGCATTGGCCGCATCGAAGGCGGCTCGCCACAACGGCGATTCGGGTACGTCGAAAATGGTCCGCCAATCGTCCGGCTCCAGAGCGTCGGACGCGTAGGCCGGGTTCGGCGTCCGGCTCGTATCGGCTGGCGACGCGTCTGTTCCCGTCGGCATGGTGGACACCGTCTCCTCCGCCAGCGCCGCGCCGAGGCTGAGGTTGATCACGTCCACACCACGCTGCACACAGTCAGCGATGGCCGCGATCACACGATCCAGGTTCAGCTTTCCGGCCACGGACACGGGATAGAGATCGAGCGAGGCGGCCGGAGCCACCTCACGAACCAGGAGCGCCACCACTGTGCCGTGAGTCGCGGCTTCGCCTTCCCCCTGGGCAAACCGCAACGCCTGGCCGGAGAGTGCTGGAATCGACAGATCGAAGCCGCCGTCGATCACGGCAACTCGCTTGCCTGCGCCTTCGCGTCCAAGGTCATGCGCGGAGCCCACGGCGTCCCAGAAGTCACCCTCTTTGGGGACGTCCCAACGGCCGTCCGCAACGTCGTATCGGGACAGAAGAAGTTCGGCGGCCTCCGCGCCGCCTCCCAGCAACTCCAATTCGGCATTCATCTGGCGCCCCCGGACTGCCGCTGTTCAGGGTGCGGACCCTGAGTGACTCAAACACTAGGTGCTAACTGTTTCGAGGGGAATGGCCGTGCAGCCCTTTCCGGCCCTTCCAGTTCGGCGCCGAACCTGAGGTCGGTCAGGCTAGCCGCGTACCGCGGAAAGCAAGGTTCGACCCACTCTGACGTAGCGTTCCACGGCGAATCTCGAGGTCTCAGCTCAAGCTTGCGGTGTGGGTCTTGCCTGGCTGGTCGCTTCGGCTGAGGATGAGTCATGCCTGAGACGACCACCCACGTTATCGAGATGCCCGGTGCCGTTGTTGTTTACGACGTGCACGAGCCGGACCAGCCGAGTGATCACCGACCGCTGTTCATCTTCGGGTCGCCCATGGGGGCCGCGGGTTTCACCGAGTTGGTGCGACTTTTCGGTGACCGGACGGTGATCACCTACGACCCGCGGGTCGGTGAGCGGAGCAGGCTCGAGAAGGGCGCTGCGTTGTCCTACGAGGTGCACGGCGATGATGTCCACCGGGTCGTTGCGGCGTCCGGGTTGGGCCCGGTCGACGTGTTCGCGTCCAGTGGTGGCGCGGTCGCCGCGTTGCCGTGGCTGCTCGCGCACCCGCAGGAGGTCGGCACGGTGGTGGTTCACGAGCCGCCGCTCACTGCCCTTCTGGAGGACGGCGAGGTGCTCGAGCGCGTGATGGCCGACATCGCGGCGACCTACCAGGCGCAGGGGCAAGGACCGGCGATGGCGAAGTTCATCCAGCTCGTCATGTACGACGGACCGCTCCCGGCTGACTTTCTGGATCGGCCGGCGCCGGACCCGGCCCTGTTCGGGTTTTCGGCTGAGGATGACGGCAGTCGCGACGACGCGCTCCTGGGACGCAACCTGACGATGGCCGCCTACCACGCGGACGGCCACGCGCTGCGCGCGTCAGGCGTGCGGATCCTACCCGCCGTGGGCGCGGAGAGCGGAGCGGCGATGCCCCGCCGGGCCGGCGAGGCGCTCGCGGGGTTGCTTGGCGTGGAGGCGGTTGAGTTCCCCGGCGATCACGGCGGTTTCGCCACCAACGAGTGGTCGCCGCAGAACGATCCGGCGGTCTTCGCGGCCAAGCTGCGGGAGGTACTCGATGGGGACTAGTCAGGTTGTTGCCACGAGCACCGGTCCGTCGCCGAACGCGTGATCCGGCTCGGGTCTCCTGGCGCAGGTAGGTACCCGCGCTGGTGGAACCTGGTCGCAACCGTCCAGATACTCTGCCGTCGACTCAGACCGAGTACTCGTTCTCACAGCGGGTGCTGAATCAAGCAGGTCATCGACGATCCTTCGCTTCGCCGTTGACCTCAATTCCTCGGTCCATCCGAGTGAATCGAAGACCTGGTGGGCTCACTGGGAATCGAACCCAAAACCCGCGGATCAAAAGTCTGTCGCTAAGAGACACGTGACTAAGTGTTATACAGTTCCATGTCACCCGGGTGCGTCAGGAGTGACGCGGATTTTCACCCCGATAGCCCGCTTGTCGAGGTCCTCGAGCGACCCGCGAACTGGGTTCATCCGCGACTGATCTTGGCAGCTGCCTACGGACGATCACAGGCATACTCTAGACAGCTTCGATCCGGACGTCGTGGCCGGCGAGCAGGAGGCCCAGATCCTCGGGGTCCGAGGTGAGCACAACCACCGGCGTCGGCAGCGCGAGTGCAGTGGCGGCCACTACCGCGTCGACCGTCAAGTCGCGGCGCTTGCGCCGAGACGCCGACGCGGTTGCCCGCAGCTGGCCCGCACGGAAGCCGAGGTCAGGACCGACGTCGACGAGCCGGACCGCCTTCACGGCCCGCCGAACAGCAACCTCGCGAGCAGTTCCGTCACTGGCCTCGGCCAACGTCAGGCAGGAGACGTAGATGACCGAGTCGCTGCGCTTGGCGAACGTGGCCCACGCCTGCAAACGACGATCGTCCCGAGCCAGGGCCGACAACGCCTCGGCATCGAGCAGGATCGAATGCGGCCGAACGATCATCCCGCAAGCCGGGCGAAGATCGCGGCAACCTCATCCTCATCGACCCGGCCATGCTCGGCCTCCATCCGGGCCAGGGCATCGTCCAGCGCATCACGCTCGAGCTGGCGGGCCACCGCCGCCGCCACATACCCGGAGAACCCACGCGCACCAACCCGCGAACGCACCGACTCCGACGTCGCGGCCGGCATCGACACCGAGTGCTTCTCTACTCCCTGAGCTGCGGTCATGACTCCATCCTACTAGAAGTAGGAATCTGGGTGTCATTGCTCCGGCAAGGCTCCACGACTGTCTTTCAGGCCCGCGCCGAGTGCGGCAGATGCGGACGTTCACGGCACCCGCACCGACGTCGTCGGCATCTTCCCTGACCGGACCAGCATCATCCGGCTCGTGGGCGCCGGCCTGGCCGAACAACACGACGAATGGGCCGAAGCCCGCCGCTACCTCGGCCTCGAC
>DAOPRQ010000060.1:0-15277 GCA_035349055.1 Propionicimonas sp. | reverse complement strand
CTCGAACTGGCCCATGTTCTCGGTGTTGATCCGGAAGTAGGCCTGCAGCGGGATGGTGACGTGGACGCCCTTCGGGACATAGACGAACGAACCGCCCGACCAGACCGCCGTGTTCAGCGAGGCGAACTTGTTGTCGCCGACCGGGATCACCGAGCCGAAGTACTCCTCGAAGATCTCGGGATGCTGCTTCAGGCCGGTGTCGGTGTCGAGGAAGATGACGCCCTGACGCTCCAGTTCCTCGTTGATCTTGTGGTAGACCACCTCGGACTCGTACTGCGCCGCCACGCCGGCCACCAGGCGCATCTTCTCGGCCTCGGGGATGCCCAGCCGGTCGTAGGTGCGCTTGATGTCGTCGGGCAGATCCTCCCAGGTCTGGGCCTGCTTCTCGGTGGAGCGGACGAAGTACTTGATGTTGTCGAAGTCGATCTCGTTGAGATCGGCGCCCCAGGCCGGCATCGGCTTGCGGTCGAACAGCTTGAGGGCCTTCAGCCGCAGCTTCAGCATCCACTCGGGCTCGGACTTCAGCGCCGAGATGTTGCGGACTACGTCCTCGTTCAGCCCCCGCTTCGCGGAAGTCCCGGCGAGGTCGGAGTCGTGCCAGCCGTACTGATAGGTGCCCAGCGCTTCCAGGTGTTCTTCCTGGGTGGAGCCAAGCCCCGGAGCCGTGGTGGTTGAGGTCATATCAGTTGGCCCTTCGGTTTGGTGATGGGTACATCGCGGCGACCACCGGACGTGGGACGTGCGTGGTGCACACCCCGTCGCCATGGGCGATCGTCGCCAGCCGCTGCACGTGCGAATCCAGCAGCCTGGCAAAGACCCTGGTCTCGGCCTCGCAGAGCTGCGGGTACTCAGCCGCCACGTGGGCGACCGGGCAGTGATACTGGCACAGCTGGACGCCGGAGGCGACCGGCTGCAGTGAGGCGACGAAACCCTCGGCAGTCAATGCCTCAACCAACGCATCGGCAGCACTCTCGTATTCCGGTGCGATGATCGCGAAGCGGGCGGCCACGGCCTCGGCGACCTTGGCCGAGAAGGCTTCCACCGCCTCCGGGCCGGCCACTTCGGCCAGATGGTCGAGCGCATTGATCGCCAGGGCGTCGTACGCCTGGTAGAACTCGCCGCGCCCGGAGTCGGTGAGCGCGAAGACCTTCGCCGGACGGCCGCGTCCGCGGTGCCCATAGACGCGCTGCTCGCGGCTGGTCACCTGGCCGGTGCTGGCCAGGACGGTGAGGTGCCTGCGGACGGCGGCCGGGGTCAGGCCCAGCCGACTCGCGAGGTCGTTGGCGGTGGACGGTCCGTGCTGCAGGATCGAGCGGGCCACTCGGCTGCGGGTGGAAGCGTCCGCGGCCTGCTGCTCGGCCTCGGCTACCGCCGCGTCCCCGTTCGGCTCGGTCTCGCTTTTCACAACGTCATTCTTGCCTTAATCGAGGCTTAGCTCAACCCGGGCGTCCAGGCATGATCCGCCAACGGGATGAGACGCCCATCCAAAAGGTGGCCTTGATTCGGTGACTACGACACATGGTCGTAGAGTGCTGGGCGATGTTTGTTCTAACAACGGCGAGACGGACATCAGCAAAACAACCACCTGATTGAAGGATGCATCGTGACGACTTCATCGCTCGATACCAAACCATCCGCAGGTCGTCCCCACAGTTTGGTGCGGTCGGGCCTGTTCGTGGTTTTCGGGCTCTTGGGACTGTCGCTGGCTGCCTGTTCCGGCACCGGCGCTGAGCCCACCCACACCACCCACAAGAGCGAGTTCGACCTACCGCTCCCCGACCTGCACGCGGTCACCTTCCTCGGCGGCGTTTCGGGCTGGTACCTGCTGCTGATCGGCATGCTGATCTGCCTGGCCGGGTTCGGTTTCGGCATCTACAGCTACATGAAGCTGAAGAACCTGCCGGTGCACCAGTCCATGCGGGAGGTGTCCGAGCTGATCTACGAAACCTGCAAGGCCTACCTGCTGCAGCAGGGCAAGTTCTTGCTCACCCTGTTCGCCTTCATCGGCGCGGTCATCTTCGTCTACTTCGGCTTCCTGAACACCACCGGGGGCTGGGGCCGGGTGATCATCGTGCTGCTGTTCGCGATCATCGGCATGGCCGGCTCGTACGGCATCGCCTGGTACGGCATCCGCCTGAACACCTTCGCCAACTCGCGCACCTCCTTTGCGGCGCTGAAGGGCAAGCCGTTCAACGTCTACGACATCCCGATGCGTTCGGGCATGAGCGTCGGCATGGTGCTGATCTCGACCGAGCTGATCATGATGCTCGCGATCATGATGTTCCTGCCCGCCGAGATCGCGACCGCCTGCTTCCTGGGCTTCGCGATCGGCGAGTCGCTGGGCGCGTCCGCACTGCGGATCGCCGGCGGCATCTTCACCAAGATCGCCGATATCGGCTCCGACCTGATGAAGATCGTCTTCAAGATCGGCGAGGACGACCCCCGTAACCCCGGCACCATCGCCGACTGCACCGGTGACAACGCCGGCGACTCGGTCGGCCCGTCCGCTGACGGCTTCGAGACCTACGGCGTCACCGGTGTCGCGCTGATCACCTTCATCCTGCTGGGGGTGCAGGCCGACCTGCAGGCGCACTTCCTGGTCTGGATCTTCTTCATCCGCGCGATCATGCTGGTCGCATCGGCCCTTTCCTACTTCGGCAACGCGCTCTGGGCGAAGTCGAAGTACGGCAATGCTGAAGAGATGGAGTTCGAGACCCCGCTGACCTCGCTGGTCTGGATCACCTCGATCGTCTCGATCGTGCTCACCTTCATCATCTCGGCCATGCTGATCCCGAACGTGGGTGGCAACACCAACCTGTGGTGGCAGCTCTCGCTGATCATCAGCTTCGGCACACTGGCCGGCGCGATCATCCCCGAGCTCGTCAAGGTGTTCACCGGGGTCAAGGCCAAGCACGTCGAGGAGGTCGTTAAGTCGGCCAAGGAGGGCGGTCCGTCCCTGGACATCCTGTCCGGCCTGGTCGCCGGCAACTTCTCCGCCTACTGGCTGGGCATCGCCATCGTCGGTCTGATGGGCGGCGCCTACGGCGTGTCCACCATGATTCCCGCCATCGACCCGGCCAACGCCGCAGCCGGCGGCATCATGCTGGCTCCGGGCGTGTTCGCCCTCGGCCTGGTCGCCTTCGGCTTCCTGGGCATGGGCCCAGTGACCATCGCGGTCGACTCCTACGGACCGGTCACCGACAACGCCCAGAGCGTCTACGAGCTGTCGCAGATCGAGCAGATCCCCGGCATCGAGGACGAACTGCAGCGCGACTACGGCATCACCCCGAACTTCGAGCGGGCCAAGTACCTGCTGGAAGCAAACGACGGTGCCGGCAACACGTTCAAAGCGACTGCCAAGCCAGTGCTGATCGGTACCGCGGCAGTGGGTGCGACCACCATGGTGTTCTCGATCATCATGGGCCTCACCAACGGCCTGCAGACCGACCTGCTGGCGAACCTGTCGCTGTTGCACGTGCCGTTCCTGCTCGGTCTGATCACCGGTGGCGCCATCATCTACTGGTTCACCGGCGCCTCCATGCAGGCCGTCACCACCGGCGCGTTCCGGGCGGTGGAGTTCATCAAGGGCAACATCAACCTTGAGACCTCGGAGAAGGCTTCGGTCAAGGACTCCCGCCGCGTGGTGGAAATCTGCACCCAGTACGCCCAGAAGGGGATGTTCAACATCTTCCTCGGCATCTTCTTCGCCACGCTGGCGTTCGCGTTCGTGGAGCCGTACTTCTTCATCGGCTACCTGATCTCGATCGCTGTCTTCGGGCTCTACCAGGCCATCTTCATGGCCAACGCCGGTGGCGCCTGGGACAACGCCAAGAAGATCGTCGAGGTCGATCTGCAGGCCAAGGGCACCGAACTGCATGATGCGTCCATCGTTGGCGACACCGTGGGCGACCCGTTCAAGGACACCTCCTCGGTGGCCCTGAACCCAGTGATCAAGTTCACCACCCTGTTCGGCATGCTGGCGATCGAGCTGTCGCTGATCATCAACAACAGCGCGATCAACGCCGTCCTAGCCGTGGTCTTCTTCCTGGCCAGCGCCTACATGGTGTGGCGTTCGTTCTACGGCATGCGCATCGATCAGCCGATGCTCACCGCTGCGGACTTCGCCTACCTGAAGGACGCTCCCTCGCCGGAGCTGTCCACCGGTGCACCCGCTCCTGCGGCCGCCGAGCACGTGGCGGACGCAGCGAAGGTCTGACCCTGCTGTTAACCAGCTGCTGCCCGGTACCCGCGAGGGTGCCGGGCAGCAGCGTTTTCCGGCCCGGGGTTGCGTGCGGGGCCGGGCCCGGGCGGCCCGGGCCTAGACTGAGCGCGTGTCCGCCGCCCTCACCCTGACCGATGTGCGGATCCAGCTTGGGCGGCGTCCGGTGCTGACCGGGCTCAGCCTCAGCGCTGCGGTGGGCGAGGTGACCGCTGTGCTCGGCCCTAACGGGGCCGGCAAGACCACGATGATCCGCTGCTGCACCGGGCTGCTGAGTCCGGACGCCGGCACGATCGATGTACTCGGCCGGGCCGCGGGCGCACCCGGGGCGAATGACCGGGTTGGGTTGATGCCGCAGGCGACCGGCGCCTGGTCCGGGGTGAGGCCGCTGGAACTCCTGCGGTATCTGGCCGCGCTCTACGCGTCCCCGCTGCCGGTGGCCGAACTGGTGGAGATGCTCGGCATCGGCACCTTCGCGCAGACTCCCTACCGCCGGCTTTCCGGCGGACAGCAGCAGCTGGTGAACCTGGCCGGGGCGATCATCGGCCGCCCGGAGCTGGTCTTCCTTGACGAACCAACCGCCGGGCTCGACCCACACGTGCGCCGCACGGTCTGGCAGCTGATCCGCGACCTCCGCGCCGCCGGCGTGGCCGTGGTGCTCACCACCCATGCCATGGACGAGGCCGAGAAGCTGGCCGATCGGGTGATCCTGCTCAACGCCGGACGCGCGGTCGCGTCCGGCACCGTCGGGGAGCTGACCGCCGACGGCAACCTCGAACAGCTCTTCCTGAGCCTCACCACCCCGGGCGGTGCGGCATGAACCTCGACCTCGGTCCCGGGGCTGCCCCGGCCACCCGTCCGCGGCGGGTCATAGCGCATTCGCTCATGGAGACCCGGCTGATCGTCCGCAACGGGGAACAGTTGCTCCTGGCATTGGTGATACCTCTGGGCCTGATCGTCGCGCAGGCGGTGCTCGGCCCGCGGTTCGGCATTGCTCGCGAGCCGTTCGTGGCTTCGGTAATCGCACTCGGACTGTGGTCGAGCGGGTTCACCTCCCCGGCGATCACCACCGCCTTCGAGCGGCGTTACGGCGTGCTGGAGCGGCTGGTGGCCACTCCCCTGCGCCGCGCCGATCTGCTGACCGGTAAGGCGACCATGATCGCGATCCTGGCTGTCGGCCAGGCAGCGGTGCTTGCGCTGGCCGGATTGATCGTCGGTTGGCGACCGGCGCCGACCCTGTTGCAGAGCGGGGTGACCCTGCTGGTGGTGCTGCTCGGGCTGGTCGCTTTTGCGAGCCTCGCCCTGTGCCTGGCGGGGACGGTCAGCGCCGAACTGACCCTCGGCCTG
This sequence comes from Propionicimonas sp., assembly GCA_035349055.1. Classification (GTDB taxonomy): domain Bacteria; phylum Actinomycetota; class Actinomycetes; order Propionibacteriales; family Propionibacteriaceae; genus Propionicimonas. The sequence goes on along the minus strand of DAOPRQ010000060.1, from coordinate 9,711 downwards.
GCGAACCTGGTGTACCTCGGCGGGGCCGCGCTGGGCATCCTGGTACCGGTGGCGAGCTTCCCTGCCTGGGCGCAGCCCCTGGTTGCGTCGCTGCCGACGACCGCGGTTGCCGAGTCACTTCGGGTCTGGGCTGCCGGCGGTGTAGCGCTGTGGCCGTTGCTGGTTGTGCTGATCTGGGCGGTCGCGGGACTCGCGCTCGCCAGGAAGGTGTTCCGATGGATCTAGTTGGCTCCCCCGCTGCCCTACGCGGCTGGTCGATCGCCTCACTGGTGGCGAACATGGGCCTGGTGGTGACCGGTGGGCTGGTCCGGGTCACCGGCTCTGGCCTGGGCTGCTCCACCTGGCCGCAGTGCGAGCCGGGCTCGTACGTGCCGCACGGGGATGCTCCGCTGCACACCTACATCGAGTTCGGCAATCGGCTGCTGACCTTCGTGCTGGTCGCGGTTGCGATCGGGACGCTGATCGCGGCCTGGCGGGCCAGGGACGCCGCCGGCAACCCCGTCCGACGGGTGCGGGTACTGGCTCTGCTGGCGGCAGCGGGCATCCCAGCGCAGGCCGTCATCGGCGGCATCTCGGTGCTGGCGCGGCTCGAATGGTGGGTCGTAGGTCTGCACCTGGTGCCCTCACTCGCCTTGATCATGGTCTGCACGGTGCTGGTGCACGAGGTCTTCGGCGCCGCACCTGCTGGCGCCACCGCGGCTGCCCGCAATCTGGCGTGGGTGGTCCTGGCGTTGGGCTGGCTGGTGCTACTGCTGGGCATCATCGTGACCGGCGCCGGACCCAACGCCGGCGACGCGGACGTGCACCGCAGCGGCTTCGACCTCACTGCGGTAGCCCGGACGCACTCATTGTCGGTGTGGGCGGCGACCATCGCCATCGTGGCGCTGCTTTGGCTGGCCCGTCGTACGCCGGCGCTGTTCCGTGCGACGCTGCTGTTGCTCGGTGTGGTCGTGCTGCAGGGAGCGATCGGTTACGCCCAGTACTTCCTCGGCGTGCCGCCGATGCTGGTGGCCCTGCACATGCTTGGGACGGCGCTGTTCTGCGCAGCGATCGCCAACGTCTGGTGGCTGGCCCGCGTACCGGCACGAAACCCGAGTTTGATGGCTTATTCAGGCTGACTAGCCGGGCACAGATGGCGCCACCCGACTTGGATGGCTTACGGGGCACCGCAGCTCCCGGATAAGCCATCCAGGTCGGGTCGAGACCCTAGGGAGGTCCGCCGGCGGCCTGGTATGCCTACCAAATCGGGTTTGACTGATCGAGCCGGCTGACGCGAGCGGTGCTCGCGTCGCTCAGAACAGCAACGGATCGACCGCAGCGGCGATGAACACGATCGCCAGGTAGCTGTTGGAGAGGTGGAAGAGCCGCATCGGCTTCAGTGCTGCGTCGGTAAGGCCGCGCTTGGCTCGAACCAGCAACGCGACCGCTTCGGCCAGCATCGCCAGTCCAGCCACCAGCGCGACCAGCGGGTACCCCCAGCCGGTTCCGGCCACTGGCCAGAGCAGCAGGCTCACCGCCATGGTGAGCGCGCTATAAGCAAGAATGCGCCAAGCCACCGTCACCGGCGGCGCCACCACCGGCAGCATCGGCACGTGCGCATTGAGGTAGTCCTCGCGGTAACGCAGCGCAAGCGCCCAGGTGTGCGGCGGCGTCCACGCGAAGACGATCGCGAACAGCACCAGCGGGGCCCACGCCACCGAGCCGGTAACCGCCGTCCAGCCGATCAGCGGCGGAAAGCATCCGGCGACGCCGCCCCAGACGATGTTCTGCGAGGTGCGGCGCTTCAGCGCCATCGTGTAGACGAACACGTAGTAGAGGTTCGCCGCGAGGGCGAGCCCCGCCGAAAGCCAATTGGCGCCCAGCCCCAGGATGAGGACGGACGCGACGCCGAGCACCGCGCCGAAGGCGATCGCGCGCGCCGGCGTGACCAGGTCGAGCGCCATCGGACGCCGCCGCGTCCGCCGCATCCTGGCGTCGATGTCCGCGTCCAGCACCGAGTTGAAGACATTGGCGCTGGCGGCGGCAGCGGTACCGCCCAGCAGCGTCCAGAGCACCAGCTGCCAGGGCGGGAAGCCGCCGGCGGCCAGGAACATCGCGGGCACCGTGGTCACCAGCAGGAGTTCAATGATCCGCGGCTTCGCGAGGGCCAGATAGGCCTTCGCGGTCGCTCGCCAGTCAACAGGCGCCAGCACCGAGACGGGCGCGCCTTCCTCGGCTGGTCTCATGCCGTCCTCTCTGAGAAGGTCTGAGCAGTCTAGACCCAAGCTCTTCTGGACTGCGATCAGTGTGAACCGCTCGCGGAGCTTGCACTTGTACAGTCGTGACGGTGAACGCTCTTCGCGACCCCCGCGACCGCCGGCTTCCCGAGATGGCCGGACCTTCGGCCCTGGTGCTGTTCGGCGTGACCGGCGACCTTGCCCGCAAGAAGCTCCTCCCGGCCATCTACGACCTCGCCAACCGCGGCATGCTGCCCCCTGGTTTCGGGCTGGTCGGGTTCGCCCGGCGCGACTGGGCGGCAGAACACTTCGCCGATGTCGTGGCGGACGCCGTCCGCAGCCATGCCCGGACGCCCTTCCGTGAGGACGTCTGGCGGCAGCTCGTGGCCGGCGTCCGGTTCGTCTCCGGCGAACTGGACGACGACGCGGCCTTCGAGGAACTCAAGCGCACCCTCGCCGAGCTGGACGAAACCCAGGGCACCGGCGGCAACCATGCCTTCTACCTGTCGGTGCCACCAACTGCCTTCGACATCACCGTTGCGCAACTGCGTCGGCACGGTCTCGCCGACCGGCCGAGAGGCTCGTGGCGGCGGGTGGTGATCGAGAAGCCGTTCGGCCATGACCTGGCCAGCGCGCAGGAGCTGGAGCGGAAGCTCGCCAAGGCGTTCGAGCCCACCAGCGTCTTCCGGATCGACCACTATCTGGGCAAGGAGACCGTCCAGAACCTACTGGCCTTCCGCTTCGCCAACACCATGTTCGAGCCGATCTGGAACCGCAACTACATCGACCACGTGCAGATCACCATGGCCGAGGACATCGGCATCGAAGGCCGGGCCGGCTACTACGACGGCATCGGCGCGGCCCGTGACGTGATCCAGAACCATCTGCTGCAGCTGCTGGCCCTGACCGCGATGGAGGAACCCACGTCTTTCGGCGCCGATGAGTTGAGCGCGGAGAAGCGCAAGGTGCTGGCGGCGGCGAGCACACCGGCCGATCTGGGCGCCCACACCGCGCGCGGCCAGTACGCCGCAGGTTGGGCCGGTGGCCGGCTGGTGGCCGGCTATCTGGAGGAGAAGGGCATCCCGGCCGACTCACACACGGACACCTTCGCGGCGATCCGGGTGGACATCGACAATCGTCGCTGGGCCGGCGTCCCGTTCTACCTGCGGGCCGGCAAGCGGCTCCCCCGCCGGGTCACCGAGGTTGCCCTGAACCTGCGCACCGCACCGCACCTGCCCTTCGACCACGCGGACGTCCGCTCGCTCGGCAACAACGCCCTGGTGCTGCGGATCCAGCCGGAGGAGGGCATCACGCTGCGGTTCGGCGCCAAGGTGCCGGCCACCTCCGAACTACGCGAGGTGAACATGGAGTTCGGCTACGACACCTCGTTCGTGGAGTCCAGCCCGGAGGCCTACGAACGGCTGCTGCTGGACGTGCTGCGTGGCGCGGAGCCGCTGTTCCCCCAGCCGGCTGAGGTGGAGCTGTCCTGGCGGCTGCTTGACCCGGTCCTGGACCACTGGGCCAGCCAGGAGGAACCGCCCCAGGCCTACCCATCCGGCACCTGGGGGCCGACGTCGGCTGTGGAGATGCTCGCCCGCGACGGCTTCAGCTGGCGCCGGCCGTAAGGGCTTGAGGAGACCGAAGATGATCGTGCAACTCACTGACACCAACGCCGCGGCGCTGCAGGAGCAGCTCGGGCAACTGCGCCATCGGCTCGGGGGGATCTCCGGCGTGGTCTTCACCCTGGTTGTGGTCGTCGACCAGGGTGACTACGACCGGGCCATGGCTGCGGTGGTTGACACCGCGCTCGAGCATCCATCCCGGATCCTGCTGGTGACGAACGGACGAGCCCGCGCGGACCGACTGGACGCGTCCATCCGCGCCGGTGAGGATGCGCCCGGCGAGATCGTGACCCTCAAGTTCCACGGCGAGCTGCGCAAACACCGGGATTCGGTGGTGCTGCCGCTGCTCCTGCCCGACCTGCCGGTGATCGTCTGGTGGTCGGGCTGCTCGCCGGTGGCGCCAGCGTCCGACCAGCTCGGACGGCTGGGCACGCGTCGGATCACCGACGCGATGGGTGATCCCGACCCGCTCGCCGCGCTGGAGGTGCGGGCTCGCAACTACTGCCCGGGCGACACCGACCTCACCTGGACGCGGCTTACCCGCTGGCGCGGCCTGCTCGCTGCCGCACTGGACGCCTACCCGATGAACGTGACCCGCGCGACCGTGGGGGCGGCGCCCGACAATGCTGCCGCCAGCCTGCTCGCGGCCTGGCTGGGCGATCGCCTGAACGTCGGCGTCGCGGTCACCCGACATCCCGGGGTGGGCATCACCGAGGTGACCCTTGGCGCCGAGACCGACGAGATCCGGGTGGCCCGAACCGACGGCAACCTGGCCGTGATCTCGGCACCGGGGCTGCCGGAGCGCCTGGTGGCACTCCCCCGGCGCGACCTGAACACCCTGCTCACCGAGGAGCTGCGGCGAATGGACGACGATCCCATCTACGCTGAGGCCATGGCAGCTCTGGTGCGGCGACTCGACCGCGCGACTCCGCAGACCGGCGGCGCGCGCAAATGACCGGCAGGCAACCCCAGGTGGTGCGGCACCGTAGCCACGAGGAACTGGCAGACACCACGGCGCGGCGACTGCTGGCCACCCTCACCCAGTTGCAGCGGGACGGCGGTGTGGCCCACCTCTGCCTCACCGGCGGCCGGATCGCCACCGCGATGTATGCCCGCCTGGGCGAACTGCTGGCGGACAGCGAGGTGGATTCGTCCCGGCTGGAGTTGTGGTGGGGCGACGAACGCTTCCTGCCCACCGAAGATCCCGAACGCAATGCCGGGCCAACGCTCGCCCTGCTGGCGCGCTACTTCCAGGTGGACCCGGCCCGGACCCATCCGATGCCGAGCGCCGACGGGGTGGTGGACGCAGGCGCGTCCGCGAACACCTATGCCAAGGAACTCGGCGAGACCCGCTTCGACATCTGCCTGCTCGGCATGGGCCCGGACGGCCATGTGGCTTCGATCTTCCCCAACCACCCGTCGTCCGAGCCGACCACGCAGCCGGTGATCGGGGTGAGCGACGCACCAAAGCCGCCCAGCGAGCGGATCAGCCTGACGCTCGCGACGCTGAGCCGCTCGCGGCAGGTTTGGTTCCTGGTGTCGGGTGAGGAGAAGGGTGACTCGCTGGCCAGAGCGCTCGCCGGCGATCCCGAACTGCCGGCCGCCCATGTGGAGGGAACCGACTGCACCCTCTGGCTGATCGACGAGGACGCAGCCGTCAAGCTCCCGTACTTCGACTGCTGGGCCTAACGCGTTCGAGCGGCCTCGCTCGGACCGGCGACGGCTCGATCAGTAAATGACCTCGCCAGCCGCGCGGCGCGCGCGCAGCGCATCCAGGGCTTCGGCGAGGATGGCCACGGCTTCGGCGTCGGTACGACGCTCCTTCACATAGGCCAGGTGGGTCTTGTAGGGCTGGATCTTCGGCGGTGGCGGCGGGTTCTCGGAATCGAGGTTGGCCGGCAATCCGCAGCGGGGGCAATCCCAGGTTTCCGGAACCACCGCGTCCGCGGCGAACGCCGGACGCGTCTCATGCCGGTTCGCGCAGAAGAACGAGACGTAGAGCCGTGGAGCGGCGTCACCCCGCTCCGCCTCACCCATCGGACCCGCGCCGACGCGGCTGCCCCGAATCGCACTTCCACCAGCCACTGACTTCTCCTTGCTAGGTGTTTTGGGGGCTCAGCCCAGGGTCCCGATCTCGGGGAAGAATCGGTAGAGCACCAGCAATCCGATGATGCTGGCCAGCCAGACGAGGCCGACGATGACGGTCAGCCGGTCGAGATTCCGCTCGGCCACGGAGGTGCCGCCCATGCCGGTGGTCATGCCGCCGCCGAACAGGTCGGACATGCCGCCGCCCCGGCTCTTGTGCAGCAGGATGAACAGGGCGAGGACGATGCTGGTGAGGATCAGGACGACCGAAAGCGTCACGATCGGCCAGGTCATCAAGGGCAGCTGAGTCACGCGCAGAATCTTAACTCACCGAGCACCCGAGCGACGAAACGCCGGCCCCGCTGGTCGGCCATGCCGTCCGTCCGCCCCCGAGAATGCGCCGAGGGCCAGCCTTGGACGTCGAGAACCAGTTCTAAAGGCTGGTTCTCGACGCTTACGCTGGCCCTCGGCGGATGGGTCAGATCACGGAATAGAACATCACGATCTTCGCGAACTCGTCCGCGTTCAAGCTCGCCCCGCCGACCAGGGCGCCGTCCACGTCGGGCTTCGCCATGATCTCGACGATGTTGTTCGCCTTCACCGAGCCGCCGTACTGGATCCGGACGGCTTCGCCGGCCTCGACCCCGAAAGTCTCGGCGACGTAGCCGCGAATGGCCCCGCAGACCTCCTGCGCGTCCTCCGGGGTGGCCACCTCGCCGGTGCCGATCGCCCAGACCGGCTCGTAGGCGATCACCATGGCCGCCACCTGCTCGGCCGTGAGCCCGTCCAGGCAGGCCTCGACCTGGCCCAGCACGAACGGCACATGGGTGCCTTCCTTGCGGATGTCGAGCACCTCGCCGCAGCACACGATCGGCGTCATGCCGGCCGCGAACACGACCTTCGCCTTCTCGCCGATCAGCTCGTCGGTCTCGCCGTGGTACTCGCGACGCTCGGAGTGGCCGACCACCACGTAGGCGCAGTTCAGCTTGGCCAGCATCTCCGCCGAGATCTCACCGGTGTAGGCACCGGACGCGTGCACCGACACGTCCTGAGCGCCGAACTTCAGCGGCAGCTTGTCGCCCTCGACCAGGGTCTGCACGGTGCGGATGTCGGTGAACGGCACGATCACGGCTGCCTCGGACCTCTCCGGGTCGTACTTCGCGTCCGTCAACGTCCAGGCCAGCTTCTGCACCAGCCCGGTGGCCTCGACGTGATTCAGATTCATCTTCCAGTTGCCGGCCATCAGCGGCTTGCGTGCCATTGTCAGTTCTCCTCATCCAGAACAGCCAGACCCGGGAGCACCTTGCCCTCGAGGTATTCAAGCGATGCGCCGCCGCCGGTCGAGATGTGCCCGAACTGGTCGTCGGCGAAGCCGAGGTTCCGCACCGCAGCCGCAGAGTCGCCGCCGCCCACCACCGAGAAGCCGGACGAGGCCGCGAGGGCCTTCGCCACCGCCTCGGTGCCGCTGGCAAGCTCGGGAATCTCCGCGACGCCCATCGGACCGTTCCAGAAGATCGTCGCCGCGCCGGTGATGGCCTCGGCGAAGATGGCCTCGGTCTCGGGGCCGATGTCGGCGCCCTCCTGATCGGCCGGGATCGCGTCCGCGGCTACGATGGTGACCTTGCTGGACGTGCGAGCCGGAATGTCCAGCTCTGCTACCACGCGGACGTCGACCGGCAGCAGGATCTGCTTGCCGGCAGCCTCGGCCTGCTTGAGGTAGTCGGCGCAGACGTCGACCTTCTCGGCGTCCAGCAGCGAGATGCCCACTTCGTGGCCCAAGGCCTTCAGGAAGGTGTAGGCCATGCCGCCGCCGATCACCAGCGTGTCGGCCACCTTGAGCAGGTTGTCGATGACGCCGAGCTTGTCGGCCACCTTCGCGCCGCCTAGCACCACCACGTAGGGCCGCTCGGGAGCCTCGGTCAGGCGCTTGAGGACTTCGACTTCCTTCTTCACCAGCGCGCCGGCAGCGCTCGGCAGCAGCTTCGCCACGTCGTAGACGGACGCCTGCTTGCGGTGCACCACGCCGAAGCCGTCGGAGACGAAGACGTCGGCGAGAGCCGCGTACTTTGCGGCCAGCTCGGCGCGCTCGGCGTCCACCTTGGACTCCTCGGCCGGCTCGTAGCGGACGTTCTCCAGCAGTGCGATCTCGCCTTCGCCGAGCCCGGCTACCGTGGCTGCGGCCGAGTCACCGACCACGTCGGCCGCGAGCACGACCGGTGCCTCGATCAGCTCGCCCAGCCGCTTGGCTACCGGGGCGAGCGAGAATTCAGGGTTGACCTTGCCCTTGGGGCGGCCAAGATGAGCCATGACCACGACCCTGGCGCCGGCCTCGACCAGCTGGGTAAGGGTGGGCAGCGCTGCCTTGATGCGGCCATCGTCGGTGATGGTGTCGCCATCGAGCGGCACGTTGAAATCGCAGCGGATCAGAACCCGCTTGCCCCTCAGGTCACCGAGGTCGGATACAGACTTCACGTCTAGCCTTTCTGTCGGTTACTAAGCAACGGGCCGACCCGCGTCTGATGACGCGAGCCGGCCCGTTGCACAGCTGTTTGGTCAGATCAGAGCTTCGAGCCGACCAGCGCGGTCAGGTCGACCAGGCGGTTGGAGTAGCCCCACTCGTTGTCGTACCAGCCAAGCACCTTGACCTGGTTGCCGATCACCTTGGTGAGCTTGGCGTCGAACACGCAGGACGCGGGGTCGGTCTCGATGTCCTTGGACACGATCTCGTCCTCGGTGTAGACCAGGAAACCCTTCATCGGGCCGTTCTCTGCAGCAGCCTTGACGATCGCGTTGACCTCCTCGACGGTGGTCTCACGGGCGGCCTCGAAAGTGAGGTCGGTGGCCGAACCGGTCGGGGTCGGGACGCGCATCGCGTAGCCGTCCAGCTTGCCCTTGAGCTCGGGCAGCACCAGCGAGACGGCCTTGGCCGCACCGGTGGTGGTCGGGACCATGTTCAGGGCGGCGGCGCGGGAGCGACGCAGGTCGCTGTGCGGGCCGTCCTGCAGGTTCTGGTCCTGGGTGTAGGCGTGGATCGTGGTCATCAGACCCTTGACGATGCCCAGACCGTCGTTCAGCGCCTTGGCCATCGGGGCCAGGCAGTTCGTGGTGCAGGACGCGTTCGAGATGATGTTGTGCACGGCGGCGTCGTACTTGTCGTCGTTCACGCCCATCACGATGGTGATGTCCTCGTTCTTCGCCGGAGCGGAGATCAGGACCTTCTTGGCGCCGGCGTCGATGTGGGCCTTGGCCTTGGTCGCGTCGGTGAAGAAGCCGGTGGACTCGATCACGATGTCGACGCCCAGCTCGCCCCACGGCAGCGCGGACGGATCGCGCTCAGCGAAAGCCTTGATCTCCTTGCCGTTCACCCAGAGGGCGTCGTCGTCGTAGGAGACCTCACCGGGGAAGCGGCCCAGGATCGAGTCGTACTTCAGCAGGTGCGCGAGGGTCTTGTTGTCGGTGAGGTCGTTGACGGCCACCACATCGAGATCGGCGCCAGATGCCACCAGGGCGCGGAAGTAGTTACGGCCGATCCGGCCGAAGCCGTTGATGCCAACCTTGACGGTCATGTTTAGAGGATCTCCTTCTTCGACTGATATGCATCGGCCAGCGCTTGACCAGCCGGCTTACAACGTCCACCCTAGCGGTTCGAAGGAGCGTCGGTTGCCGCTGTCGAGGATCCGAAACAACGTGCAGATCCGGCTCGATCCAGTGACCCTAGTTCCGGGTCCAGCTGACGCCGGTTATCCGTCGTCGTCTATTCCGGACAGCGCTGGCGCGCTGTCCGTCGA
>DAOPRQ010000059.1:0-15946 GCA_035349055.1 Propionicimonas sp. | reverse complement strand
ATCGAGGGCGCGATCCTGCCGAAGATGATCGTCGCCGGCTTCTCCACGGTCACCATCACCTCAGTGATCGTCACCGGCATCATCGCGTCCGGCATCGGCGGCTGAACCCAGGCCTGCTTCGGCCTTGAGCTTCTCCATGTCGAGCGCCTTCACCTGCTGGACGAGGTGCTCGAACTGGCTCTTGTTCAGCGCCCCGGCCTCGCGGTAAACGAGGTAGCCGTCGCGGAAGGCCATCAGCGTCGGGATGGAGCTGATGTCCAGGTCGCCGGCGAGCCCGCGCTGGTCATCGGTGTCGACCTTGGCGAACACGGCGTCCGGATGCGCCTCGGACGCTGCCTCGAACACGGGGCCAAACATCCGGCACGGGCCGCACCAGGCGGCCCAGAAATCGACGAAAACGATGCCATTTCCGGTGATGGTCTTGCCGAACTCGGCTTCGGTCAGGGCAATGGTTGCCATGGACAATCCTCACGATCGGGTACGTGGTTCAGAACGTCCCGGTCGCGTCGGCTATTCCCGTCCGCTGGGCTCCAGCCCCGCCTGCTCCGTCTCCTCCGGCTACTCCGGCGCTACGAACAGGTGGTCGCCCACCGTAGCCGGCACGATCACCTCGTTCTGGCTGCCCAACAGCAGGTTCCTGCCGAGAATGGACGCGCGTACCGGCCTGCCCGGCACGCAGCCGGCCTCAGCCAGCGCGGCCAGCAGCTTCGGATCGGACTGGATCGACTCGCTCATCCGCCGCAACACGACCTCGTGCGCCTGACCGTCCGCCAGCCTGAAGGACAACAGCTCGGTGCCGTCCAGGAACGACTCCGGCGCCGGATCGACGTCCAGTTCCTCGAGCGCGGGAATCGGGTTTCCGTACGGCGACATCACCGGGTGATCGAGGATCGCCACCAGCCGCCGTTCGACGTCGGTGGAGATCACGTGCTCCCAGCGGCAGGCCTCCTCGTGGACCAGCGACCATTCCAGCCCGATCACATCGATCAGCAGGCGCTCGGCCAGCCGATGCCGGCGCATCACCCGCATGGCCAGTTCCAGCCCGTGCTCGGACAGCACGAGGTGCCGATCCGGGTGCACCGAGACCAGCCCGTCGCGTTCCATCCGAGCCACCGTCTGGGAGACGGTCGGCCCACTCTGCTTGAGTCGTTCGGCGATCCGCGCACGCAGCGGCGGCACACCTTCTTCCCCGAGCTCGTAGATGGTTCGCAGGTACATCTCGGTGGTGTCGATGAGGTCGCTCATCATCCTCCTCTGCGATTGAGGTCAGACTATAGCCATGAGCTCGACCACGTGGCCCCGTACCGTGACTGTGCCGCCGGATCGGCTCGCCGGGTGGCTGGCCGGTTTCGCGGAACGGCATGGCACGCCTGCGGTCGAAGTAGATACCGACGCGCTCGTCCTGCAGGCTGCGGACGGGGCTGCGGCTCGCGTCCGACTGCTCTGGGGGCCCCTGCCGGAAGGCGACCCGCTGGCTGAGGTGGTCGCGGCGTTCGCGCGTCCGCGCCGGGTGGGTGCGCTGATCGTGCGGCGCAAGGCGCACGCGGTCGGTATCTTCGTCGGCAGCGAGTTGGTGGCCGGACGCCGTGGCAGCCATTACGTGCAGGGACGCACCAAGGCCGGCGGCTGGTCGCAGCAGCGCTACGCGCGGCGCCGGGCGAACCAGGCCGAGCGTTCCTTCGAGGCCGCCGGACGGGACGCGGCCGACCTACTGGTTGGCGAGGCCGGACGTCTTGACGCCCTGGCTCTGGGCGGGGACGGGGCCGCGGTGGCCAGCGTCCTGGCGCTCCCGGAGCTGGCGCGCCTGGCGCAGGTTGAGCGACGGCTGGGACCGTTGTCCGTGCCGGACCCCAACGCACGGGTGCTGGCCGAGTTCGGAGCGCTGTTTCGGCGGGTGCCGATCGACCTCAACGAACTGGCCTGAGCCGCTGGCGGCTTCCCCGAACCCGAACGGGACAAACCTGCCCCTAGTGGCGCGTTGATTTCGTTTACCGGCAAGTTCGGGCCACGCGGAGCGCGAATTGTCCCGTTTCGCCGGCACCCCGGGCCTATCCGCTTCAGTTGCGGCGCAGGAAGACCACCGCGCCGGCAATGACGGCCAATACTCCGGCAGCGCCCAGCGCCCAGACCACTGCCGAGTTGTCGGGCGCGACGTCGGGAGCGTCCGCGGTCGTGTCCGAGCCAGTCGTCGCCGCAGCTGTCGCAACCGGTGTTGGCGTCGGCGTCTCGGCAAATGCGGATTGAACCCCGGCGCAGAGCGTCAGCAGGAACGCCGCGGCCATGCTCACCAGAATGCGGCGTGCCCCCTCGATCATGAGGCGGAGCCTACCGGCCCAGACCGAGCAGCGTTCCCAGCATCACCAGGGCGATCAGCGCCAACAGTGCGCCGGTGACGATCAGGCGTCGGGACCGCGGGTTCACGCACCCCAATCTATGCCCGCCGACGCGCCCGGGACCGCCGGCGGCAGGGACGCAACCGGCAACCGGTGATGCGTCCTGGATTACCCTGGACTCATGGGGTCGGTGCGCCTCTTCGCGATCGCGATCACCGAGGTTCGCGAATTCTTCGGGGCGCCCAGCGAACTGGCCGACCGGCTCCGGGCGATCGCCGCTCGCACCACTACGACCGCGAGCGTCCCCAGCCAGGGCCTGTTGGGCAAGCTGGGACCGGTGTTCCTTCGCCAGCCCGGTGCACCGATCATCCGCCCGGACACGCCCGGCCGGACCGTGCTCGACCTGATGCTCGCGGGCAGACATGTGCCCCCGGAGCGACTGACTGCGGCCTGGGCGTTGCTCGGGACCTGGCTGGCGGCTGAAGCCTGGGGCGAGCACTCCGCAGAGTTCGACGCGCATGCGATCACCGCACTGGATTTCGACCTCGCCCGCGTCGGCGTCCCCACGAAATGGTCGCTTGGCGACCTGGTGCGCAATGACCTGGGCCTGCCGCTGCGGCCCGCTCCTGGCGTCGCGGCCGGCTATGTGCCGAATGCGGCCGCATCCGCGCTGGCGGCCAACTGGCGTCCGATTGTGGCCGAGCTGGAACCCGAGCACCGGGCGTTCGTGCGCGGCCTCCTCGGCTGGCTGGACGCCTTCCCCGAGTGGACGCGGCAGGGGTCCGCGGCTGGCCGGATGCCACCCGATCTGGTCGCGATTCTTCGCTCCTGACCGCGCCCTTTCAGGCCGCAAAGCATCAACCAACGAGTAGACTGACCGACGGTCGGTCAGTGAAGCCAGCCCTCAGCCAAGGTGGACGGTTTCGCGCCAGGACGGCGAGCTTCGGTCCACTCTGCGAAGACGGGTGACCAGGCCCAGGGAACGAACGGAGGACGGATGGCTCGAATCACCAAGCATCCGCTGGTGCGGCGCGAAGAACTGCTCGACGTCGCATTCGAGCTTTGCCGCAGCCATGGTTTCGAGGCGATGAGCGTCGAACAGGTCACCCAGACCGCGGGCGTGGCGAAGGGCACCTTCTACCACTACTTCGGCTCGAAAGCCGACCTGCAGGAGCAGTTGGTCGGACGCTTCGGCGAGTCGCTTTTCAACCACCTCACCGAAGCGATCGACGGCGTGGCCGGGGACGGCGCGCACCGGCTCGGCCGGCTGATGACCGCGTCCGCCGCCTACAAGTCCGGGCAGGCCGACCTCGGCTACGCGGCATTCCTTTATCGAGCGGAGAACTTCGCGCTCCGGCATCGGCTGTTCGACGCCTGGCGGGAGCGCGCTCGCGCCGTGCTGGAACCGGTGATCGCCGCCGGGGTGGCCGACGGCTCCTTCCACGTCGCGGACGCAGGCGCGGCCACCGACCTGATCCTGCTGCTCTGGTTCGACGCCGCCGACCAACTCTGGCGCCGCGCACTTCAATCCCCGGACGCGACCGCCTTCGTGCAGGTCATGACCGCCGGCGGCGCAGCCATCTCCCAAGCCCAGGAGCGCATCCTCGGCGTCCCGGACGGCAGCTACGCCGTCCCGATCCCACCCGAACTCGTCAATGCCATCGAACAGCTCTACTCGCATCCGGTTAGGACCCCAGCATGAACCGCAAGACCCTGGTCACCACCGGCATCGCGGCCGCAGCCGTGCTAGCCCTCGGCGCCGGCTACGCCTACTCGGTGACCAACAGCCGTCCCGAGGTCGAGACCGCGATTGCCGAACACGCCGAGCTGACGGCCACCGTCAGCGCGTCCGGCACCCTCGCGCCCGCGCACACCGCCGGCGTCTACCCGTCCGCCGCTGCCACCATCGCCAAGGTGACGGTGGCGGACGGGGACACGGTCGAGAAGGGCGAAGTCCTCGCCACCCTCGCCACCGGACCGCTGAAACTGGCCGTCGCCCAGGCCCGGGCCGCCGCCTCGGCAGCCGAAGCCCAACTGGACGCGGTTAACCGTGGCGTCCCGGCAGCGATCGACCGTTCGGCCGCGAATGCGGCGTTGTCCGCAGCCCGCTCTCAGGTGTCCACCGCAGCGAAGAACTACTCTGCCTACCTCGCCGACTACCGGGACGCGAGCAACGCTGAGCGGGCCAAGATGCGCCCAACCCTGCGCAGCCTGAAGACGGCCAAGAGCACCGCCAACGCAGCGCTCAAGGGCGCCGAATCGGGCCTGCACCAGCTGTCGGTCGCCGCACGGGTTGGGCTGGCGCGAACCGCAGCCAACGATGCCCGCAAAGCGGCTGACCGCGCCCTGGACCTGGCCCAGGCCAACCTCGACCACGCTGAACTGACCGCACCCTTCGCTGGCGTCGTCAGTTTCGTCGGCACGGTGGAGAAGGGCGCGGGCGCGACTCCGGGCGTCCCGGTCTTCCGACTGGTCGACCCGACCAGGCTCGAATTCCAGGCGATGGTGAACGAGACCGACATCGCCGGCATCACCACCGATCAGGACGCCACGGTCAGCCTGGACGCCTTCGACCAGCCGTTCACGGGAAAGGTAACCCGGGTGCACAGCCAATCCGAGACCACCTCGACCGGCACGGTCGCCTTCCGGGTCGACGTGGCGATCGAGTCCAGCGACTCCGGCGCCCTGTCCGGCATGAGCGGCTCGGTCGAACTGGCCACCGAGTCGATCCCGGACGCGCTGGTTGTCCCGGTCGCCGCCGTGCAGACCCGCGGCACCGGCCGGACGGTCTTCGTGGTCGACGCCGACTCGGTCGCCCACGCTCGCGAGGTCGAGGTCGGGCTGAGCACCGACACGTCCGTGCAGATCATCTCCGGCTTGTCGGAAGGCGACCGCGTGGTCACCACCGGCGCGGCGGCCCTGAGCGACGGCCAGCAGGTGCGCACGAAGTGACCACGTCCGACCGTCCGCCGACCGTGCAGATCGCCGGACTCACCAAGATCTACGGCACCGGCGCAGCCCAGGTCACCGCGCTGGACGCGGTCGACCTGAGCGTTGGCGCCGGTGAGTTCGTGACCGTGATGGGGCCGTCCGGTTGCGGCAAGTCGACGCTGCTGAACCTGCTCGGCGGGCTCGACGCCCCCACGTCCGGCACGATCAGCATCGACGGCGCCCAGCTCGGCGATCTTCCCGACGACGACCTCACCGAGCTGCGTCGCCGCCGGATCGGCTTCGTCTTCCAGTTCTTCAACCTGATCCCGGTGCTGAACGCGGTCGAGAACGCGTCCCTGCCGCTGCGGCTGGACGGCGTCCGCGACGCCGAGTCCAGGGCCACCACCTGGCTTGAACGGGTGGGGCTCGGCGATCGGCTGCAGAGCCGGCCAGACCAGCTCTCCGGCGGGCAGCAGCAGCGGGTCGCGATCGCCAGGGCGTTGTCCACCGAACCGGCGCTGATCCTGGCCGACGAACCCACCGGCAACCTGGACTCACGCTCAGCCACCGAGATCGGCGAGCTGTTGCGCGAGATCAGCGCCGCCTACGGCCGCAGCGTCCTGATGGTCACGCACGACCCGCGGATCGCCGGGTTCGCCGAGCGCTTGGTGCTGATGCGGGACGGCCGGATCATCGACGACCTCGATCTCGACGACGCTCCCGAGGGGCCAAGGCTCGCACTGGAAAGGGCCGGCCTGCTGTGAACCTCAATCTCACCCTTGCCTGGCGCTACCTGCGCGGCCGCGGGCTGCGCTCGCTGCTGACCACGCTCGCGGTGGTGCTCGGGGTGATGCTGACCTTCGGCCTCAACGGCATTCTGCCGGCGATGGTGGAGGCCTTCACGCACAATCTGCTTTCGGCTGCCGGCAAGGTCGACCTCACCGTCACCAGCGCGTACAACCAGCCCTTCCGGGCCGACGTCACCGACCGGCTGTTGACCGTGCCGCAGGTCGCCACCGCAAGCCCGGGCGTGCAGCGCACCGTCCCACTCCCCCGCAGCGCGGACGCCGCCGCGGACGCCCTCGCGCAGGTTGTACTGGTCGGGGTGGACGTACCCACCGCGACCGCCGTCCGCGACTTCCCGCTGGCGTCCGGACGCGTGCTGGCGCCCACCGATCGCACCGCGGTCGTGCTGAATACCGACCTGGCCGCCGAGCTGGGCCTCGGGCTCGGCGACCAACTGGTGCTGCCGGCCGCCGGGGGGACCGCCCGGTTCCAGGTCGTCGGGCTGCTCAGCACGGCCACCCTGCCCGGCCAGGAGCAGGTGTTCGTCACCCTCGCCGCGGCCCAGCAGTTGCTGGGCCTCGGTGACCAGCTGACCCAGATCGAGGCCGTGTTCACCCCGGACGCCGACCGCGCCGCTACCGAAGCTGCGGTCAGTGCCGCGCTCGGACCGGACTACCAGGTGGGCGGGCTCTCCACCGAGTCGTCGCTGCTGGCCTCGCTGCAGGTCGCGCAGTTCGCGTTCAACATGTTCGGCATCTTCGCCCTCGCCACGGCAGGGTTCATCATCCTGAACAGCTTCCGGACGGTGGTGGCCGAGCGCCGACGCGACATCGGCATGCTGCGGGCGATCGGAATGACCAGGCGAAGCGCCTCGAGGCTCTTCCTGATCGAGTCCCTCGTCCAAGGAGTAGTCGGCACGGCGCTGGGCATCGCCGCCGGCTGGGCGATGGCCGCCGGGCTGTTTGCGGCAATGGCACCGATCTTCAAGTCGGTGATGCATTTCACCATCGGCGGACCATTGTTCACCGCGGCGACCTGGGCCGAGGCGATCGTGCTGGGTGTAGGCGTGACCATCCTGGCCGCCGTCGTACCGGCCCGCGCAGCCGGCCGGGTGACGCCGATGGAGGCGATGCGTCCGCAGTTGGGCGAGGTGTTCGAACGCCGGGTTGGCCGGCGCGCCTGGATCGGCGCCGCGCTGCTGGTCGCGTCCCTGTTCGGGCTTACCTCCGGTTCGGCCGGTCTGGTCGGGTTCGGATCGGTGGTCTTCCTGGTGGGTATCGCGCTGGTCGCACCGGCGGTGGTGAACCCGATCGCGAACTGGGTGAGCGCTCCCCTGGAGAGCTTCAACGCCTGCGAGGGCGCGATCGCGCGCAGCAACCTGCAGCGCAACCCTGGCCGGAGCGCGGTGACGGTGTCCGCGGTGATGCTCGGGCTGGCGTCCATCGTGGCGATGATCAGCGTGGTGACTTCGATCTTCGCCGGCTTCACCACTTATCTGGACAAGTCACTCTCGGCCGACTACCTGGTGATGCCGCAATCGATCATCCTCGGCCAGGGCAATGTGGCCGCCGGTCCACGCTTGGCCGCCCAGGTCGCGGGGACGGACGGGATCGCGGCCGCATCCTCCTTGCGGGTGGCCCAGGCCAAGGCTGCCGGCGGGGACGTCCAGGTACTCGGTATCGATCCGGAAAACTATCTCAAGGTGGCCAGTTTCGACTGGAACTCGGGGTCGTCGGACGCCGCCGTGGACCAGTTGCGCAGCGGGCGCTGGCTGATCGCGAACGGCATCTACGCCGCGCAGCACAACCTCGCGCTCGGGCAGCAGATCCAGCTGGACACTCCCAATGGCGCTCGCACCTACCATGTGGCCGGGATCGGCAACGACTACCTGAACGCCAAGCTGTCCACGCTGTACACCTCACAGGAGTTGCTCGAACGCGATTTCAACGTGACCGCGGACCTGCTGATCATGGCCAACCGGACGCCGTCCGCTGACCCGACGCAGACCCAGGCCCGGCTGGCGAAGGTGGTCGGCGACTACCCGGCGTTCCGGTTGTACGAATCGGAGGCGTGGCGCGCAGAGCAGATGCGGACGTTCGACCAGACGATCATCATCTTCGACGTGCTGGTGGCCGCGCTGGCGCTGCCGTCCCTACTGGCGCTGGTGAACACGCTGGCGATCAGCGTCCTGGCCCGCACCCGCGAGATCGGCATGCTGCGGGCGGTCGGGGCGACCCGGCGGCAGGTACGCCGGATGGTGCTGGCCGAGTCACTACTGCTGGCCGTGATCGGCACCGGCTTCGGCGCGATCGCCGGCTTGTGGCTGGGCTACTCCCTGGTTACCGCGATGGGCGCGGTGGGCTGGCAGATGCCCTACGCATTCCCCTGGACCGGCCTGCTGGCGACCGTATTGGTCGGGCTGGTGTTCGGCGTCCTGGCGTCCATCGGCCCGGCCCGGTCCGCGTCCCGCCTGAACGTGATCGCCGCCCTCCGCCAGGAGTGACAGCCTGAGATCCCGGCCTACGCCAAACGTCATCCCGCACCAAACGTCATCCCGGCGAAGGCCGGGATCTCCAAGACGGTCAGAGATCCCGGCCTGCGCCGGGATGACGTGGTGTCCCGGAACGACGTGGAGTGCGTTCCGGGACGACGGCAAGCTCAGCCGCCGATCAGCGCGGTGATCACGCCCTGTCCGAAGTAGAGCACGAACGCGGCCGCGACCACGTAGAGCAGCGTGTGCACTTCCTTGGCCTTGCCACGGATGATCTTGATCAGCGCGTAGGCAATGAAACCGGCGCCGATACCCACGGTGATCGAGTACGTGAACGGCATCAGCACCATGGTCAGGAACGCGGGAATGCCCTCTTCCGGGTCCTCCCAATTCACGTGCACGACCTGCGCCATCATCAGGAAGCCGACGAAGAACAGCGCCGGGGCCGCTGCCTCGGACGGCACCATGTTCACCAGCGGTGCGAGCACCAGGCTGAGCAGGAACGCCGCGCCGGTAACCACGGACGCGAAACCCGTCCGCGCACCTTCACCGACACCTGCGGCCGATTCGATGTAGGAAGTGTTCGACGAGACCGAGCCGAAACCGCCGGCCATGGCGGACACCGAGTCGACCAGCAGGATCTCCTGGGTGTGCGGCGGGTTACCGTCCGCTTCGAGCATGTCGCCTTCGGCACCGACCGCGACGATCGTCCCCATCGTGTCGAAGAAGTCGCTGAGCAGCAGCGAGAAGACCAGCATGATCAGGCCGATCACCGCGCTGACTCCGGCTGCACTGGTGAAGGCGCCGAACAGGTCCACCCGGCCGAGCAGGCCGAGGTTCGGCGCGGCGAACTCGTTCAGCTTGGGGACGTTGAGCATCCAGCCGGTGGCGTTCTCGTCGCTCTTCGAGCCGAGGCTGAGCACCGCCTCGACGATCACGGCCAGCACCGTTGCGGAGAGAATTGCGATCAGCATCGCGCCCTTGACCTTGCGAACGAACAGCGCGATCAGGATCAGCAGCCCGATCAGGAAGATCCCGATCGGCCAGCCCACGAGCTGGTTGTTGACCCCAAGCTGCACCGGGGTGCCAGCGCCCGGACGGACGACGCCCGCGTCCACCAGACCGATGAATGCGATGAACAGGCCGATGCCGACCGAGATCGCCGAGCGCAGCGAACGCGGCACCGCATCAAAGATCGCCTTGCGGAAGCCGGCGAGCACCAGGATGGTGATCAGGATGCCTTCCCAGACCACCAGGCCCATGGCCTGCGGCCAGGTCATCTTCGGCGCGATGGTGTAGGCCAGCAGCGCATTCAGGCCCAGTCCGGTGGCGATGGCGATCGGGAAGCGGCCGTAGACGCCCATCAGGATCGTCATCAGGCCGGCGATCAGCGCGGTCGCAGCCGCCACCATCGCGATCGAAGTCGGGATGTTGGCCGCGTCCGCGATCGGCATCCCGGTGATCAGGTTGCCGTCCTTGTCCGGAGTCGTGCCGATGATCAGCGGGTTGAGAACGATGATGTAGGCCATGGTGAAGAACGTCACCAGTCCGCCACGGACCTCTCGGCCTAGGTTCGAGCCACGTTTGGTGATCTCGAACCATTGGTCCAGGGCCTTGTTGGTATTTGGGGCAGGGGCTGCCGTTGAAGTGCCAGGGTTCGCCATGGCGCAAATGGTAGGGCTCACACGGATGGGCCTATCGTGGTGTCCGTGACCCAGAACAGCCACCACCATCGGCCGTTGATGGTGCAGGCGCCTGTCCGCGCCCTCGACCCCGACGGCGTGACCGTGGTGACCGCCGGAACGGTAGCGTTCGCGATTGGCGCACTGGCCTGCTGGTGGCTGCTGCCGGAACTCAACGCGGCCGGCAAGGGCTGGTATCTCGGGGTGTCGATCACCGGCTTTGTGCTCGGCCTTTGCGGCCTGACTTTCGGCCTTTTCCGTCGGCAGCGGCGACACCGCGCTGAACTGGACGACGATCTGGGCGCCGATTCACCGACGCCCCGGTATGCGGCGCCGGACGAACTGCGAGGATCAGACGAGGAGCGCCACAGCGCGCCAGCGCTGGGAAGCGACGAGTCTTGACGAGGACCGCCACAGCGCGCCAGCGCTGGGAAGGGACGAGACTCGACGAGCAGTGAGGTACGAACTGCGAGGATCAGACGAGCAGTGAGGTACGAACTGCGAGGATCAGTCGAAGAGACTCACGTCGACGCTGATGGTGTCCCAAATCGGGAGGGATAGGTCGACACCCTTGGTGGGCTCGGGCACGTCGGAGTGACCGCCGCAGCCGTGCGTCCGCGCAACCACCGCACCGTCGGACGGCGAGAGTTCGTTCGTGCAAGCGCCGAACAGGCGACCCAGGTCACCCTGCAGCGCAACGAAGAAGCCGCAGGTGGTGCACAGCGCCGGAGCCTGCTGGGCCATCGGGGTGTCCGGACCGCCGGGCCCGTCGAGCCAGCGCTCGGCCGCGGCGTCGCGTCCGGCCAGGGAGAGGACGCGATCGCGCCCCAGCCCCAGTTCGGCGACCAGTGCGCGGGTCTGGCTGGCCTCGGCTGGATCGGCAACGGCTGCATGCTCGCCGCCGGTGTAGCCCGGTTCGAGCCGGAAGTCATCGGCAGGGGTCGGCGCCAACACGCCGGGGGTGAGGTCCTTCGCGCCCATCCGGTCGGCCCACGGCACCCAGGCCGGAGCCAGCAGCGCGCCCTCACCTGGAAGTAGCGTCACCTCGGAGACGGTCACCACCCGGGCCCGCGCGGCGCGCGCCACCGTGACCGACCACTGCCAACCCGGGTAGCCCGGGTGCACACACTCGAAGAGATGGGTGGCCACCCGCGTGTCCTCGGGGATCACGCCGACGTGCTCACCGACCTCGAGGACGCCGGCGCGCCGCACCGCAGCCGAGCGGGCCAGTTCGACGGCGTCCGCGCAGGCAGCGTCCAGTTCGAGGGCCACAGCCATCCTCACAACTCCAACTCGTCGGCGACCGCACGCAGCACGCTCGCCGTCTTGCCGGCGACCTTGGCGTCGGGATGACGGCCGCGGCGGTAGCCATTGCCAACGTTGTCCAGCATCTTGATCAGGTCCTCGATGATGATCGCCATCTGCTCCGGCGACTTCCGGGCTGCCTTCGACAGGGACGGCGGCGCCTCCAGCAGGCGCAGCGACAGGGCCTGCTCGCCCTTCTTCCCGTCCACCACCCCGAACTCGACCTTCTGCCCGCGCTTCAGGCTAGTCACACCCTCTGGGAGCGCGGACGCGCGCACGTAGACGTCGTCCCCGCCCTCGTCCTTGGACAGGAAGCCGAAACCCTTCTCCGCGTCGTAGTAGCGCACCTTGCCAACCGGCATGATTCCTCAACTCCTGATCGTGGTCGGCCCGCCATCGGGCCCGACCCAACCAGCCTAACCGGAAGCTGCAGCGCAGGCACACCGAACCCGGTCACGCCCGCTGATCGGCGAGCCGGGAAGCGTCGTGGGGGTCGGCTGCGGCCGCCGTCTACGATTGCGACATGGCCACCTGGGAGGACGGACCGGAGTACGCACCACGCGTGCGTCCCCAGGCTTTCTTGATCCCGGAAGCCGAGCCCCTGGCCCCCGTCCATGCCTTGGCGCCAGCGCCGGCCTATCCCGAAGCCGAGCCGCACTTCAACCCGCCGTCCGGGGACGCGCCCGAGTTGGCAGCACTGGTGCCGTCCCTTGCCCCCGGGCGCAATCCGAACGTGCCCTTCGAAGTGGTCACCGCAGCCGTGACCGCGCCCGGCCCGAATCACGCCGGCAGTCCGTCCGCCACCCGTTCGCCGTACGAGCCGTTCGGACCGCCGGGTCCGTCGTTGAAGGGCTACCTGCCGGTGCAGCCGATGGTGGACCCGACCGCCCAACTGAATCCGGCACCGTTCCCCGCTCCAGGAACCCAGCAGTGGTTCGCGCCGCCGCCACCGCAGCAGGCCCCCGCCGCTCCGCCCGCGGTGACCATTGGCCAGATTTTCACCGCGATCACCCCGGCTGTGCTGATCACCTTTGCGGTCGGCGCACTGTTCGCATGGCTTTCGCTGTTCATGCTTGCGCTGGCGTTCACGCTCTCGGCCCGGATCGCGTATCGCCGCGAGTCGGTGCGCCGGGCGTTCTCGGTTGCGTTCGTGATCCTCGCTGCGTTCGGGGGGGTCTCGCTGCTGACGGATGGTTGGAACGCGGACGTGCTGTTCGACAGCCTCGCCAGCGGCGCCCAATTGGCCTGCTGGCTGTTGCCGCTGGTGGTCTTCGGCATCGTCGGCTCCGCCCTGCGCGCCGGTGAGCGCCCGGATCGGACCGGCTGATGAGCTCTGCGGACGGCCCCCAGGGTCTGGGCACGCCTTCGTCCGACCACCCGAGCTTCGCTCCTGCAACAGGCACGCCGGCGGCTTCGGCGCAGCCACTCTGGGCGCCGCCGTCCGGACCGGCCGGACATTTGCCGTCCGAGCCGGCCAGCTTCGTGCCCGCACCACCGACCGGCCGGGGACCGCAGCGCAAGCGCAGCACCCACGTCCGGCTACTCGCCGGTGGCTTGGCGGCTGCGCTCGTCCTGACCGCTTTGGCCAGCGTGCTGCCGCTGCTGCCCCGGGGGAGCACGATCGCGCCCACGGCGAGCGCCCCGGCTCCCGCGAGCGGGGAGCCGTCCCGGCTGGTTACGGTCAGCCCAACTCCTCAACCCGCGGACGTGGTCGACGTCACCGGTCCGGACATCGCCCGGGCGGCCGCCTTCACCACCGCGGACGGCAGTGGCGAGGTCACGATCACCCGTGCCACCTGGACCAGCGCCGGCGAACTCGCCCCGCCCGAGGGCAAGCGCTACCTGGTGCTGGACGTGACCGTCACCCAGCAGGCCGGACGCGTTCCGGTCGAGTCGCTCAGTTTCCGTGCGCGGAGCGCCGACGGCGTCGGCGTCACCCCTGGGTTCGGTCCCAAGCTGGACCGTCCGCTCGGCGGCAGCACGCTCACCGATGCCGGTCAGGTCAGCGGGCAGGTCGGCTTCGCCCTACCACCAGGTTCGACCACGATCGAACTGCTCGACGCCGGCCTGCTGCCGGTGGTGACGCTGCAGGTGCCCGGGCCGTGAGCACGCCGTTCCGGACCCGGCGTTTCGAGCCGGTCGCCCCGCACCTGCGTCCGCGGAGATTCCGGCAGGCCGCCCGGGTGATCGTCACCGACGGAGTGCACACCCTGATGCTCGCCGACACTGATCCTGGGCTGCCCGGCTCGCGCTGGTGGGTGACACCCGGCGGCGGTATCGATCCTGGCGAAACGCCAGTAGCGGCCGCGGTGCGGGAATTGGTTGAGGAGACCGGACTCGTGGTCGATCCGTCCGAGTTGCTCGGCCCGGTGGCCAGCCGGACGGTCGTGCACGGCTACTCCGACCAGATCCTGAGCCAGGTCGAACACTTCTTCGTCGTCCGGGTCAGCGAACCGTTTGAGCTCTCTCCTGGCGGGCTGACCGCTGACGAACAGCTGACCCTCGACGGCTGGGCCTGGCATCGACTGGCCCAATTGACTGACCTGACCGAGCCGGTCTGGCCGGCAAACCTCACCGAATTGGCCGCGCTGGCTGGGCGTCCGGACGCCTGGCCGGTGGATCTCGGCGAGATCGAGGAGTCCACGCTCCCGGTAAACTGACGCGAGTGAGTGCGTCCATCCCGAGTGCGTCAACGGCACCCGCCTCGGCCATCCGCCGGCGAAACCTGGAGCACTTCTTGTGGCTTTCCATCGCCACCGCCATCGCCACCGTACTGATCAAGGGTTACGCCGCCTGGCTGACCAACTCGGTGGGCCTGTGGTCGGACGCGTTGGAGTCCACCGTGAACCTGGCTGCTGCCCTGGTGGCGTTGTGGGCGCTGCGGTTGTCGGCCAAACCGGCCGACCACAACCACGACTTCGGCCACGGCAAGGCCGAATACGTGTCCGCAGCGGTGGAGGGCACGCTCATCTTCGTCGCGGCCGCCTTCATCATCTACGGCGCGGTGCTGCGACTGTTCAACCCGGTGCCACTGGAGCAGCTCGGTCTCGGCCTGATGCTGTCGATGGTGGCCACGCTGCTGAACCTCGGCACCGGGTTGCTGCTGATTCGCGCGGGCAAGCAGTACCGCTCGATCACACTGGAAGCGGACGGGAAGCACCTGCTGACGGACGTCTGGACCTCGGTCGGGGTGCTCGTGGCGATCGGCCTGGTCGCGCTCACCGGCTGGCACATCCTTGACCCGCTGATCGCCATTGCGGTCGGTGTGAACATTCTGCTCACCGGGTACGGGCTGGTGCGGCGCTCAGTGGTCGGACTATTGGACGCGGCGCTCCCCGAAGACGAGGTGGCCATGGTCTCGGCGGTGATCAACGAGGTCTGCGACGACCCGCGCACCGAGATCACCGAGTTGCGCACCCGGGAGTCCGGCCGGCAGCGGTTCGTCTACGTGACCTTGACCGTGCCTGGCACCTGGACGGTGAAACGCAGCCACGACGTGGCCGACGCGGTCGAGGACGCAGTTAGCGCCGCGCTGGCCGATACCACCACCTTCGTCCACATCGAGCCCACCGCGGAGTAGGCCAGCCCCACCAGCGTCCGACGCCGAAAGGAGATCCTGGCCTTCGCCGGGATGACGTCTCTGGGCGGCTCAGCCAGCCGCGGCAGGAGTCGGACGGTGCCGCACCTCGGCGTCCACCAGGCTGCGCCAGGAACGCACCAGGGCCTCGTCCACGTAGGCCTTGAACGAGCCGCCGGGGCGGGCGGCCTTGCCGATGTGGAACGCACGGACGCCGGCGCGGGCCAGCCAGGGCACGTGATCAGGGTGCAACCCCCCACCGGCCATGATCACCGAAGCCGCCCACGGATCGGCCTTCGCCCTTGCCAGCAGGTCGCTTAGGCCGTGCTCCACGTCGCGGGCCGAACCGGCGGTGAGCACCTGGTCCAGCCGCGGCAGCGTCCGTAGCGCCGCCCATGCTTTGTCGGCGTCCAGGCACGCGTCCACCGCACGATGGAAGGTCCACGGCCACGTGCCGTCGCCGACGAGTTCGGTCACCACGCCAACATCCACGTCGCCCAGACCGTTGAGGAAGCCGAGCACCATGCCGTCGGCCCCAGCGTCGGCGTAGCTGGCCATCAGGCCACGCAGCCGCACCGCCTCACCGCCATCCGTCCCGAACCCGGCACGCAGCCGCACCATCACTCGCAGCTGAATACTGGTCGCCCGGCGAACCTGGTCGACCAACTGCGGGGTGGGCGAAAGTCCGTCCTCATCCAGGGTTCCGCAAAGTTCGATGCGGTCGGCACCGCCCGCCTCGGCGCGTTCGGCGTCCGCGGGCAACAACGCGATTACTTCGAGCAGGCCGCTCATGGCTCAATGATGGGACGCGTAAGCCCGCGCACCCGGCAGACACGCGGGT
>DAOPRQ010000058.1:2513-16225 GCA_035349055.1 Propionicimonas sp. | reverse complement strand
GGCATCAGCCGCATCATGCCTTCGAGCATGCCCAGTCCGGCGCGCAGGATCGGCACGACCAGCGGACGCGGCCGGGTCAGCTCCACGCCCTTGGTGGTGGTGATCGGTGTGACCACGTCCACCTCCTCGACCCGCACCTCGCGGGTGGCCTCGTAGGCGAGCAGGGTGACCAGCTCCTCGACGAGCTGGCGGAAAGTGGCGGACGCCGTCCGCACGTCGCGCAGCAGGCTGACTTTGTGAGCTACCAGGGGATGATCGATGACGTGAAGTTCCACGCCACTAGGTTCCCACAACCATGCGCCCGCAGACGCAGCGCCCGGACTGTGCTCAACTGGCGTCATCTGACACGATGGGGTCTTGGCTGGGACTAGGAGGCAGTGGTGACTACTTCGGATGATTTCGAGATCGAGCTGCCCAACCGTGGCGACGACCGCCCCGGCATTGACGACCTTGAGGATCTTGAGGCTGAGGCTGCCGAGGACGACGATCTCGACGATTACCCCGACGACGCAACCGAGGACGACATCGACCTGGTCGTGGCCCTCTACCGCGAGGACGGGGCGCCGGTTGCGCTCGCACTCGACTACGACCTGGCCAACGACCTGGAGGCGCTGATCACCCAGCTGCGCCGGATCCCCGGGGACGGTGGCGCGGTCGGGCTGGTCTCGATCGCGTCCGAGGTTTTCCTGATCGTGCGCGTGCGCGGCAAGCACGTCCAGGTGTTCTGCTCGGACGCGCTGGCTGCCGCCGACTGGCCCTTGGCACGCGACGTGGTCGACCTGCTCGGCGTGGACGTGCCCGAGGACGAGGAGGATTCCGGCTACATCGGCGATCTCGACATCCTCGCGGACGCCGGCCTGCACGACTTCGAGCTTGAAGCGATGGCCGACGACTTCGACGAGGACGCGGCCGTGCTGGTCGAGCGGATCGCGACCCGGATCAAGTTCGGTCCTGAGTTCGCCAAGGCGCTCGCGTCTTTCGAGTGACCACCGCCTTCGAGTGAACCGCCCTCGGTGAACCGCTGGGAGCCGGCCATGGCCCAGGCTCTGGCTGAGGCAGGGCCCGCGTCCGCGCATGGGGACGTGCCGATCGGTGCCGTGGTGCTGGACGGGTCCGGCGCGGTGATCGCTCGGGCGCACAATGAGCGGGAGCTGACCGGGGACCCGTCCGCGCACGCCGAGGTGTTGGCGTTGCGGCGCGCAGCCGCGTCCGTGCGGTCGTGGCGGCTGGACGACTGCACCTTGGTGGTGACCCTGGAGCCGTGCACGATGTGTGCTGGCGCCCTGGTGCTGGCTCGGGTGAAGCGGCTGGTCTTCGGCGCCTACGACCCGAAGGCCGGCGCGGTCGCCTCGCTCTGGGACGTGGTCCGCGACCCGCGGCTGAACCACCGGGTCGAGGTGGTCGGCGGGATCTCCGCGGACGCCTGCGGCGCCCCGATCCAGGAGTTCTTCAAAGCCCAGCGCTAGGCCGCCTCGGCTGAGTCGCCACTCCCACGTCCACCCAGAACGCGTTTGCTACCGAAACCGGTGTTTGCTACCGAAATTTCGGTAGCAAACACCGGTTTCGAGAGCAAACGTTGGTCCTGAGGTCGCTAGGCAGGGAGCGTCCGCCCGATTGGCCCGCTCCGGCTTCGAATGACTACACTCTTCCGCGGTGGCGTGTCTGAGCGGCCTAAAGAGCGCGCCTCGAAAGCGCGTGAGGGGAAACCCTCCGAGGGTTCAAATCCCTCCGCCACCGCCAACGTGATCGCCGCTGCCATCCCCACCGGATGGCAGCGGCGATCACCTTTCGGAACTTTGGTGGAACCACCCGGCCACTCTGTGATAGGTTTCCGGCCGAGCCAGCTGGCTCGACAGGGTTGTTACCCGCGAGGGGCAAGACCTGAGATGCATCTTGATGCGTCTCGGGTCTTTTTTGTTTTTCGGCACATAGTGCCTCTTCGGGAAACACAATGGGTTTTTCGGCACACAACGACTGGTGAGCGGAAAGAGGAAACGATGGAGTCCACATCCACAACAAGCACAGCCGAGGAGATCGTCGCCAAGGTCGGCGGTCCCGGCAACATCCTGAGCCTTACCCACTGCGCCACCCGGCTGCGCTTCGAACTGCAGGACGCGAGCCTGGTCGACCAGGCTGCGGTCGAGAAGATCAAGGGCGTCATGGGTGCGGTGCCGCAGAGCGGTGACCGCTTCCAGGTGGTTATCGGCGGTGCCGTCCAGACCACCTTCAACCAGATCATGAACCTGCCGTCCATGTCCGGCGTCGGCAAAGGCCTGTCCGACGCGGACGTGAAAGCTCGCGAGCGGGCCAAGGCGCGTGGCAAGGTCGCCTGGCTGGACGCCTTCTTCGAGTACCTGTCCGACTCGTTCCGTCCGCTGCTCGGCGTGCTGCTCGGCGCGTCCCTGATCATCGCCTTCGCCGCGGTTCTGGACGCCCTCGGCCTGGTCGACTTCCGTTCCGCCGACAAGGCGGCCGGCTGGTTCTTCGTGGACGCGATGTGGCGCTCGGTGCTCTACTTCCTGCCGATCATGGTGGCGTACAACGCGGCCAAGAAGCTGAACATCGACCCGTGGCTCGGCGCGACGATCATGGCCGCGCTGTTCACGCCCGAGTTCCTGATGCTGTCCGATCCGACGGCGATCCCGTCCACTGTCTGCACCACCAACCCGACGCTGGGCACCGACTCCTGCATCGCCGACATCTTCGGACTGCCGATGCAGCTGAACGGCTACGGCGGCCAGGTGTTCGTGCCGCTGATGATGGTCGCGGTACTCGCCGTGGTCTACCGACTGCTGAAGAAGATCTTCCCGGACAACATCCAGATGGTCTTCGTGCCGTTCTTCTCGATGCTGATCATGATTCCGGTGACCGCGTTCCTGATCGGCCCGCTCGGCATCTGGCTGGGCACCGGCATCGGCACCGGCCTGGCCTGGCTGAACGGCAATGCCCCGATCGTGTTCGCGATCCTGATCCCGATGATCTACCCGTTCCTGGTTCCGCTGGGCCTGCACTGGCCGCTAAACGCGCTCATGCTGGCCAACATCGCCAGCCCGGCCACCGGCCACATGGACTTCATTCAGGGCCCGATGGGTTCGTGGAACTTCGCCTGTTTCGGCGCCACGGCCGGCGTCCTGCTGATCGCCGCACGCAACCGCAACCGGGAGATGCGCGAGGTTGCCACCGGCGCCCTCGCTGCGGGTCTGCTCGGTGGTATCTCCGAGCCGTCGCTGTACGGCATCCACCTGCGCTACAAGCGCATCTACCCGCGGATGCTCGTGGGTTGTGCGGTCGGCGGCATCCTCACCGGCCTGCTCGGCTGGTCCAGTGGCGGCGTGAAGACCGACGTGTTCGCCTTCACCTCGCTGCTCACCATCCCGGTGTTCACGCCGATGTGGGTGTACGTGATCTCGATCACCGCGGCCTTCGTCACGGCGATGGTCCTGATCGTGATCTCCGACTACCGCACCCCGGAGCAGAAGGCCGAGGAGGAGGCTGAGCGGGCGCAGGAGGCGGCCGATCTGGCTCTGGAGAAGGCTCGCCTTTCCGGTGCTGCTGCCCCGGTGGCGGCCGCGACCACCGCCGCGGTCGGTGGTGGTGTTGCCACCCTGGTGCGGACGGACGTCATCGGCGCCCCGGTCACCGGCCAGGTGGTGCCGCTGGAGCAGGTGAACGACAAGGTGTTCGCGTCCAAGGCGCTGGGTGAAGGCGTGGGTATCGTTCCGACGGACGGCCACGTGATCGCCCCGGTGGGCGGCGTGCTGATCACCGTCCCGGAGTCTGGCCACGCGTTCGGCATCCGCACCGATGACGGAGTCGAAGTCCTGGTGCACGTCGGCATCGACACCGTCCGGCTGGAAGGCAAGGGCTTCCAGGTGGAAGTCAAGGCCGACCAGCGGGTGGAAGCCGGTGACCTGCTGGCCAAGGTCGATCTCGACGTGGTGAAGTCGGCCGGTTACGACCCCACCACCATCGTGGTCGTGATCAACACCATGTCGCTCACCTCGGTGGCACCGCGAAACGCTGGCAAGGTGGGTCTCGGAGATCCGATCATTGACGTGAAACCGTGAGGGGAGTCGCCGTGATCGCCAAGCCCACCCGACGGGCGTCCCAGTTCGGTCCCGCCCGGGGCTGACGTGGAGATCGCGCGCGTCTTCAACAACAACCTCGTCCTTGCGCTGGACGAGGTCGGACGCGAGGTCATCCTGACCGGCCGTGGCCTGGGGTTCCAGGCCCGGCCGGGTCAGGTCGTTGATGCTGCGAAGGTCGTCCGGGTCTTCGTGCCGACGGACGGACGCGACCCTGACCACTTGGCGCAGTTGCTCGCCGGGATCCCGCCGGAGCACATCGCCCTGGTCGGCGCTGCCCTCACCGAGGTCGGCCTGGATCGGCTGGGCGGGAACCCTGCGCTGGTAATTGCGCTGGCCGATCACGTGAGTTTCGCGCTCAAGCGCGTGTCGGTGGGGATGGAGTTGGAGTATCCGCTGCTGGCCGAGGTGCAGCACCTCTACGCAGAGGAGTACGCCAAGGCGCAGGCGCTGCTCGCGGCCGTCAACGCCCGCAGCGCGGTCAAGTTGCCCGGCATCGAGGCGGTAGGGCTCGCGTTGCACCTAGTGAACGCGGGTTTCGCCACCGGTGACCTGTCCTACACCTACAAGATGACCGGCGTGATCCAGCAGATGGTCGCGGTCATCGAGCGCACCTTCGGTCTTGACCTGGACTCCGGCAGCGTGAGCGTCGGCCGGTTCATCACTCACCTGCGCTACCTCTTCGTTCGCATCCACAACCACAAGCAGCTCAGCCAGGAGCACTCGGACGTTGGCGCGGCGATCCGTGCGGCCTATCCGGACGCGGAGGCCTGCGCGTTGCGCCTGGCTGGCCTGCTGGAACTGCGGCTGGGCTCCCGGCTCACTGACGACGAAGTCTCCTATCTGGCCCTTCATGTGGCTCGCGTGACCGCCGACTTCTGAACTCCGCTGGATATCGGCTGGTCGCGCTTGTCGAGTCGGCTGTTGCCGGCGGGTTTCGACAAGCTCAAACCCGCACGCGGCACTCTCCGTGGTCACGCACCGATTCGTGGGAGGTTCAACCCGATTTTGACCGGTTATGAAGCCCGGTTTCCGGACCCGAGCCCGGTCAACCCAATTTCTGCGGGTTATGAAGCCCGATCTGGCCTACATAACCTGTCGTTTTCGGGTTGAACCGTTCGGCGGTGCGGCCGATGCCTTCATAACCGGTCGGAATCGGGTTCAAACCCGCGGACTGCGTTGACCGGGCTCCGGGACGCCGGTGTCCCGGTGCGCAGGCTTTCGTTCAGCAGGAGCGGTCGGCGGTGAACGAAGGTGCGCAGCCCTGCCCCTTCCCGACCCCGGGCTTTGCGGGCAAAGTTGGGACTGCCCACCACAACGCGCCTCAAAGGAGAGCTGGAGTGAAGAAACTGATCAACGATCCGGCCAATGTTGTTGCCGAGACCCTCGCTGGTTTCCAGGCTGCACACGCCGACCTCGTTACCGTCCATTTCGATCCTGACTACGTGGTTCGCGCCGACGCGCCAGTTCAGGGCAAGGTCGGTCTGGTGTCCGGCGGCGGATCGGGCCACGAGCCGCTGCACGCCGGCTACGTTGGCAAGGGCATGCTCGACGCGGCCGTCCCCGGGGCGGTCTTCACCTCCCCGACCCCCGACCCCATCCTTGAGGCCACCAAGGCCGTCGACGGTGGCGCGGGCGTCCTGCACATCGTGAAGAACTACACCGGCGACGTGCTCAACTTCGAGACCGCAGCCGAGATGGCCGAGATGGAGGGCATCACCGTCAAGGCGATCGTGGTCAACGACGACGTTGCCGTCGAGGATTCCACCTGGACCGCGGGACGCCGCGGCGTCGCGGGCACCGTCCTGGTTGAGAAGATCGCCGGTGCGGCCGCCGATCGCGGCGATGACCTGGACGCCGTCCTGGCCGTCGCGGAGAAGGTCAACGCGCAGGTGCGTTCGATGGGTGTCGCGCTCACCGCGTGCACCGTGCCGCACGCCGGCAAGCCGTCCTTCGACCTAACTGAGGAGGAGATCGAGATCGGCATCGGCATCCACGGCGAGCCTGGCCGCCACCGTATCCCGATGGCTCCGGCGGACTCGATCACCGACCAGCTGGTCGACCCGATCCTGACCGATCTTGCGGCCCCGTCCGGCTCGAAGGTGCTGCTGTTCGTGAACGGTATGGGTGGCACCCCCGAGGCCGAGCTCTACATCGTCTACAACCACGCCCGCAAGCGCCTCGAAGACGCCGGGATGGAGGTCACCAGGTCGCTGGTCGGCAACTACATCACCTCGCTGGAGATGCAGGGCTGCTCGATCACCGTCCTGCTGCTGGACGACGAGCTGACCGCCCTTTGGGACGCTCCGGTCTACACCCCGGCCCTTCGTCGTGGGCTCTGAGCCGGTGAGTGAAACGCTGTCGGTGGCCTGGGCGCTCGCGTGGATTCGCGGCGCCCAGGCCGTCCTGGCCGACCACCGAATGGAACTGATCGACCTCGACCGTGCCATCGGTGACGGCGACCATGGCGAGAACATGGACCGCGGCTTCAAAGCGGTCGTGGCCAAGCTCGACCCCGCGTCCGGGAACCCGGAGCCGGCGTCGGTGCAGGACGTGCTGAAGCTGGTCGCGTCCACCCTGATGTCGACTGTCGGCGGTGCTGCCGGTCCGCTCTACGGGACGGCGTTCCTGCGTGCGGCCAAGGCTGTCGACGGCGAGGTGGACGCGGACGCAGTCGTCGCGCTGATCGCCGGCGGGCTGGAAGGGATCGTTGCCCGCGGCAAGGCGACCACCGGTGAGAAGACCATGGTGGACGCCTGGACCCCGGCCCACGAGGCGGCCAAGGAAGCTGCCCTTGCGGGGGCGGCACCGGCGGCCGTGCTCCGGGCAGCAGCGGACGCAGCCACAGCCGGTGCGGAAGCGACCATCCCGATGCTCGCCACGAAGGGACGTGCGTCCTATCTCGGCGAGCGATCGATCGGGCACAAGGATCCGGGCGCCACGTCCACGGCCTACCTGTTGGATGCTGCCGCGAAGGCCGCCGGAGCATGAGCGTCGCCTTTGTGATCGTCTCGCACTCGGACAAGTTGGCCGAGGGCGTGGTCGACCTCGCTGGTCAGATGGCCCGTGACGTGCAGTTGCGGGCTGCCGGGGGCACCGACGACGGTCGCATCGGAACCTCCTTCGACAAGGTGTCGGCTGCGGTAGCCGAGTTGCGTGCGTCCGGTCACGATGTGGCGATCCTCACCGATCTCGGCTCGGCGAACATGACAGTCGAAGCGGTGGTCGACTTCCTCGAACCCGAGGACGCGGCCCACGTCCGTTTCTGCGACGGCCCACTGGTCGAGGGTGCCGTCGCCGCCGCGGTCACCGCCCAAGTGGGCGGCGACCTGGACGCCGTCCAGGCAGCAGCGCGCGCCCGCGAGCTGTTCGGCTAGGCCCGACAAGTTCCGTCCGCCCAACTTCGCTCCCGAACGGGACCCTCGCTCCCGATAGTTCGGGAGCGAGGGTCCCATTCGGGAGCGAAGTCGATAAGCTGCGGCAAAGGGGGCGCGCGTGGGCTTGGATCAGATCCTGTTGTTGGGGTCTGTCGTCCTGCTCGTATCGATCGGCGCTGCGCGGCTCGGCACCCGGTTCGGGTTGCCATCGCTGCTGCTCTTTCTTGGACTCGGCGTGCTCGTCGGCGAACTCGGGCTGGACTTCAACGACGCAGATCTTGCCCATTCGTTGGGGTTCGCGGCGCTGGTGCTGATCCTCGCCGAAGGTGGTTTCACCACCAAATGGGCCGAGATCAGGGGCGCCCTACCCGCGGCGATCCTGCTGGCCACGGTCGGGGTGGGCGTCTCGGTGGCCATCGTGGCCGCCTTCGGGCATTTCGTCCTCGGGCTCAGCCCAGCCACCGCCGTCCTCCTGGGCGCGATCACTTCTCCCACGGACGCGGCCGCGATCTTCTCCGTGCTCCGAAAAGTGCCGCTCCCGGCCAAGCTCCGGGCCACAATTGAAGCCGAATCCGGCCTCAACGACGCCCCGATCGTGCTCCTGGTTGCGACCGCGACCAGCTGGGCGCTCGGCCAGGGCGTCGAAGGCGGGCCGGTCTGGATGGTCACCCTGATCGTGCTCGAACTCGCCGGCGGTGTCGTCCTTGGCGCAGCGCTGGGGTGGGTCGGCGTCCAGGTGCTGCGGAATATCGCACTGCCGGCGTCCGGGCTCTATCCACTGGCCGCACTCGGCTGGGCGGTGCTCTCCTACGCGCTGGGCAGCTCGCTGCATCTGTCCGGGTTCGCGGCCGTGTACGTGACCGCACTCGTCCTCGGCCACGGTGAATTGCCGCACCGGCATGCAACCCGATCGTTCGCCGAAGGGGTGGGCTGGATCGCGCAGATCGGCCTCTTCGTGATGCTCGGCATGCTCGCCGACCCGTTCCGGGTCACCTGGGCGAACGTGCTGGCCGGCGTCGCCGCCGGGGCGGTGCTCACGTTCGTCGCCAGGCCGTTGTCAGTGCTGGTCTGTATGGTCTGGTTCCGGACGCCCTGGCGCGAGCAGGCCTTCGTGTCCTGGGCCGGGCTGCGCGGTGCGGTGCCGATCATCATGGCCACCGTCCCACTGGCTGCCGGCGCGCCCGGAGCCAGCCAGGTATTCGACATAGTCTTCGCGTTCGTGGTGGTGTTCACACTGCTGCAGTCGCCGACCCTGCCCTGGGCGTCGCGGCTGCTGAAGGTCTCGACGGGCGAGGACGCCACTGACGTCGAGGTCGAATTCGCCCCGCTGGACAACATCCGCGCCGACATGATGCAGGTGCACGTCTCGGAGGGCTCGCGGCTGCACGGGGTCACCGTCCGCGAGTTGAGGCTGCCGAAGAACTCGGTGATCTCGCTGATCATCCGCGACAACGAGCCGTTCACGCCCAGCGGCGAGCAGATCGTCCGGGCCGGTGACGACCTGCTGATCGTGACCAATTCCCAAGACCGGCGCAAGGTCGAACAGCGCCTGCGCAGCATTTCCGTGGGCGGACGCCTGGCGCGCTGGCAGGACGGCTAGCCTCCGGAGCCTCGGCTACTTGGTGGGAGTTGGGCTGGCGGAAGGTGTCGCACTGACCCTGGGCAGACAGATCGGGCCGTCGACGGGGACGCTCCCGGCGATCTTGGTGGCCCGCTTGGTCTTGTCGTGGAGGATTACGTCAACCACGTGGTCGGCACGTCCGTCGCCCTCGGCGACCGCGTCCGCGAAGTACTGCTGGACGAGCTTGACCTCGGGATCGTCGGGCGAGTTGCCGATGATCACGGTGTTCACCACCGCACGCTCGCTGTTTCCAGTGCGGATCACCCGGAAATCGTGACTGTTCAGGTAAAGCTTGGTGAGGCTCGCGGCCTTCGGAGCGGTGCCTCCGTTGAACACCCGCACGGTGACCTTCCGCGGGGTGAGCTCATCGCCGACGTCGGTCATCACACAGGCCTCGCCGCTCGGCTTGGTCGAGCCCATGGTCGCGTTTTCATAGCCCCACTTGGCGCCGTAGCCGAGGATCGCGAGCAACACGATCAGCGTGACCGGGGTCTTGATTGCCCGGATGAACTGCCGCACGGGTGCTCCTGCTGTCTGTGGACGAACTGTCCGACCAGCCTACTTGAGTTCCAGAACCCGGGCGTGCACGGTCTGGCGCTGCTGCAACGCGGCGCGCAGGGCCCGGTGCAGCCCGTCCTCGAGGTAAAGCTCGCCCTGGAACGCCACGACATGGGCGAACAGGTCGCCGTAGAAGGTGGAGTCCTCTTCGAGCAGGGCGTCGAGGTCGAGCGTCCGCTTGGTGGTGACCAACTGGTCGAGCCGTACCTGCTGCGGTGCGATCGCAGCCCATTGCTTGGGCACGTAACCGTGCTCCGGGTAGGGACGGGAGTCGCCGACGCGCTTGAAGATCACCCCTTCAGCTTACGTGCCGAGCCTCCCGAGCTTGAACGGAAAGGGGACGGTTCTCTTTCCATCCAACTTGTCCACAGGGATGCGGCGACGAATCGGGCGACAGCCTGTGGATAACCTGAACGAAAAAGGAACCGTCCCCTTTCGTTCAGCGGCCGGTGCCGCCGTAGACGACCGCATGCTCGTCGGAGTCGAGGCCGAAGGCGGTGTGACCGGCGCGGACGGCGCGGTCGACGTCGTCGATCGCCACCACGACCGAGATGCGAATCTCAGAGGTGGAGATCATGCCGATGTTCACGTTCGCCTCAGCGAGGGCCCGGAAGAAGCGCGCGGTGACGCCGGGGTGCGAGCGCATGCCGACGCCGACCACGGAGACCTTGCCCACCTGGTCGTCGTAGAGCACATCCAGGAAGCCGATCCGCTCCTGCACTGCGCGCAGCGCGGCGATCGCCTTGTCGCCGTCCTGCTGCGCGAGGGTGAAGGAGATGTCGGTGGCCTGCTCCTGCACGCGGGACACGTTCTGCACGATCATGTCGATGTTCACGTCGGCTTCGGCCACCACGGTGAAGATCTCGGCGGCCTCGCCGACCCGGTCGGGGACCCCGATGATCGTGATCTTCGCCTCGCTGCGGTCGTGCGCGATGCCCTCGATCAGCGGCTGCTCCATGCCTGACTCCTCGTAGTTGATGTCCTTGACCCACGTCCCGGGCTTGTCCGAGAAGGACGAGCGCACATGGACGGGTACGTGCTCGCGGCGGGCGTACTCCACGCAGCGCAGATGCAGGATCTTGGCGCCGTTGGCTGCCATCTCGAGCATGTCCTCGTAGCCGATCTGCGGAATCTGGCGCGCGCCCGGCACGATCCGGGGATCGGCGGTGAAGATGCCGTCCACGTCCGAGTAGATCTCGCAGTAGGCGGCGTCCAGCGCTGCGGCCAGTGCGACCGCGGTGGTGTCGGACGCGCCGCGTCCCAGCGTGGTGACGTCCTTGGTGGTCTGGGAGACACCCTGGAAGCCGGCCACGATCACAATGTCTCCGTCCTCGAGCGCCGAGACGATGCGTCCCGGGGTGATGTCGATGATCCGGGCGTCGCCGTGCGTCCCGGTCGTGATCACGCCGGCCTGTGAGCCGGTGAACGACCGGGCGTCCGCGCCCAGGTCGTTGATCGCCATCGCCAGCAGCGCTGCGCTCATCCGCTCGCCGGCGGTGAGCAGCATGTCCAGCTCACGCGGACGCGGGTTCGGCGAGACCTGCTGGGCGAGGTCCATCAGGTCGTCGGTCGTGTCGCCCATGGCCGAGATGACCACGACCACCTCGTTGCCCGCGGACTGGGTGGCCACGATCCGGCGCGCGACCCGCTTGATGCTCTCGGCGTCGGCGACCGAGGAGCCGCCGAACTTCTGTACCACCCGCAACTTGTCGTCTCCTGTGTGTTTGTCCGAGGCGCTCTGCGCCGCCCGGAGCCGGTATTACTTTGCCAGAGCGGCGACGTGCTGCCCAGCCTTGCCCATGCTCGCTGGACGGCGTCCGTGGTTGCGCCGGGTGCCGTCGGATGGGTGAACGTACGATGGCTGGGTGAGCCAGACCACACCGGACGAATCCCAGGGCAGTTGGCAGCAGCCGCCGTTCGCCGCAACGAACGATCCCAATCAGGCCCCCGTCGTCAGCGGGCACGTGGTGGTGCCGGGCGAGGCGCCGCCCGCGCCCAGCGTGCTGGAGTCAACGCTGAACGTGGTTAATGGCGTGATCTGGCCGATCGCGATCTTCCTGGGGATTCTCGGCATTGGTTCGTTCATCGGCAACATTTTCATGGCCGTGATCGCGAGCATCGTGCTCGGTCAGATCACCAAGGAGCTGAGGCGTCGCCGCCGGCCCGCCGAGCTGGGCGGTCCTCCGTCCGACCTGCGCTGACCTGTCCGGTGCCCCGGGTCGTTGCGGCGACTGCGCGATTCAGCCCGCCGCCGGAGCTCGTGGCCGGTCGCGTCGATCAGGATGCGCGTCCCGCCCCCGGCCGAGAACCAGGGTTGAGCGCCGAGGACTAGCCCCTAAGGCTGGCGCTCAGAGTCCGAGGCTGGCTCTCGGTGATCGGACGGGCTCTCGGTGATCGGACGGGCCGGGACCGGTCGGTGCGCGAGCTCAGTTCACGACCTCGGGCTCGATGATGTCCGGACGCCGAGCGGCGCGCACGCCGTCAACGGTGAGCACGACCACAGCCAGCCAGACCAGCCCGAATCCCAGCCAGCGGGCGAGCGGCATCTCCTCGTGGTTCACCCACACCCCGAGCGCGAACTGGATCACCGGCGTGAGGTACTGGATGAAGCCCATCATGCTCAGCGGGATCCGGCTGGAGGCGGCCGCAAACATCAGCAGCGGGATCGCGGTCACCGCGCCGGCGAGCGTGAGCGCGACGGTCAGTCCTGGCCCGTGGGCCAGGTAGGCACCGTGTCCGCTGGCCTGCAGCCAGACCAGGTAGGCCAGGGCGACCGGGGCCAGCATGGTGGTTTCGACGGTGAGCCCGACCAGCGGTGAGACGCGTCCGCCCACCTGCTTCTTGACCAGGCCGTAGATGCCGAAGGTGACCGCCAGCGACAGTGCCACCCACGGGATCTGGCCGTAGCCGACCGCGATCACCACCACTGCAAGGATGCCGATCGCCACTGCAACCAGTTGGGCGCGGCGCAGCTTCTCGCCGAGGACGAAGACCGCCAGCGCTACCGTGAACAGTGGGTTGATGAAGTAGCCGAGCGCAGCGTCCACGATGTGGTTGTTCAGCACGCCCCACACGTAGATCAGCCAGTTGGCGCTGACCAGGACGCCGGCCAGGGTCAGTCGCCAGAACAGCTTCCGGTCGGCGACGACTGCCCGCAGATGCGTCCATTCGCGCCAAACCAACACCCCGGCCAGGCAGAACACGTTGGTCCAGACCAGCCGGTGGCCGATGATCTCCACCGGGTCGGCCGCGCTGAGCAGGTGGAAGTACAGCGGGAACGCACCCCACAGGAGGTAGGCGAGGAAAGCCAGCAGGAGTCCGCGGGAGTCGAGCTTGGCTTGGTTGGCGTCCGGCACCTGAACACCCTAGTCCCGCACTGCGGACGCGAAACAGCCGGCTCATCCCAGGGTGGGCCGGCTGTTTCGTGCGTGCGGGCTGATCAGTGCGCGACGACCTCCGCCACGCCGGCTCCGGTCAATGAGCGGACCTCCATCTCGGCCTGCAGTTCCGGATCGGCCGGCGACCTCGAGGTGAGCGTCCCGATGATGCCGGCGAGGAAGGCCAGCGGCAGCGCCACGATGGTGGGGCTGGTCAGCGGGAACCAGGCCACCGGGTTGGTCCAGGTCGGGCTGGAGATGGCCGGGCTGAACACGATCAGCAGGATCGAGCCGAGCAGTCCGGTGTAGATCGACCAGACCGAGCCCCGGGTGGTGAACCGCTTCCAGTACAGGGTCATCAGGATTGAGGGCAGGTTGGCGCACGCTGCCACCGCGAACGCCAGCGACACCAGGAACGCGATGTTCTGGCCGTTGGCCGCGATGCCACCGACGATTGCCAGCACGCCGATCACCACAGCGGTGATCCGGGCTACCTTCACCTCCTGCGCAGGGTCGGTCTTTCCCTTCTTCAGCACGGCGTTGTAGAAGTCGTGCGCATCAGCAGCGCCTGCGCCAGCTTCGCCATCGCTTCGACGGACGCCCGGATGCCACCGGCCGGGCCGAGGCTGACTCCGACCCAGGGCCGGGTGGGGCGTCGCCCAGCCGATCCAGGGACCGAGGTCGGTAGCAGTTC
>DAOPRQ010000058.1:0-2413 GCA_035349055.1 Propionicimonas sp. | reverse complement strand
TCCGCGGCAGTCCCGACCGATGCGTGGCTAGGTCGGCCAGGCGAATCGCCGCGGCCGGGCTGTCGGCCAGCGGGAGCAGTTGGCCGAGCTGGGTATCGGCGGTCACCTCGCCGCGCTCCAGCGCACAGTGGTACAGGAGTCCGGTGACGCCCTTGCTGATCGAGCCGATCTCGAAGTCAGCTTCGGGGCCGCAGCCGTGGCGGACCGTCGTGATGCCGTCCGCCGTGATCAGCGCCAGCGCGCCCGGACGACCGCGCGTCCGCTTGACGAGGCGTTGGGTCAGGCCGGCGGCGTCCATGCCAGGAAGTCTGCCAGCAGCCGGTTGTAGGCGTCCGGCTGCTCGACGTTGGGGTGCGGCCCTGCGCCGGACAACTCAACCAGACGCGCCTGCGGCAGCCGAGACGCGAGCTGCCGGGTGGCCGCCAGCAGCGGATCGTTGGCCCCGGCGATCAGCAGCGCCCGAGTGTTCACCTGCTCCAGCTTCCCGAAGTCGGCGGACGCGATCACGTCCAGCGCCTTGATCAGATCAGCCTTGGACGCGCCGGAGTCAGCAAGGGTGCGATTGGGCAGCATCCGGATCACGCCCTTCTGCATGGCCAGCGCCACCCGTCCGGGCGCGGCCATGGCGCCGGATAGCACCAGGCCGGCCACCCGCTCCGGCTCGGTCGCCGCGACCTGCAGGGCGACCATCGCGCCCAGTTGGTGCCCGACCAGGATCGCCTGCTCGATGCCGTAGCTGTCCAGCGTGCCGACCAGTTGGGCCGCCGCGCCGGTCAGCGACAACTCACCCGGACGCCCCGGACGCAGGCCCGCGATCCACGGCGCCATCACCTGGCGCTCCGCAGGTTGGGCTGCCCCGACCTCCGCTCCCTGAGTCGGGCGTTGGGCCGGTTCGGCCTGGGCAGCGATAGCCTCGACCTGTGCCTGCCACATCTGCGGGGTGAGTCCCGCAGCATGCAGCAGCACGACCGGCGTGAGTCGCGACTCGCTGCCGCCGGGCCCGGACATCAGGACTGCTCGACCCGGGTGACCGCGAACCGCAGGCCGAGTTCGGCGTCGGCGAACCAATCGTCGGCCGGTTCCGCCTCGGCGACCTCGACCGCCAGCACCTCGGCACCGATGAACTCGGCGTGCGCGCGGACGGCGTCCGCGGTGGCCTCGTCGTCGGCCTGCCAGGCGAGCCGGATGCGGTCAGCCACCTCGAACCCGGACGACTTGCGCGCCTCCTGCACGCCCCGGATCACCTCGCGGGCCAGGCCGGCCCGCACCAGCTCAGGAGTGAGCTCCAGGTCGAGCGCGACCGTCTCACCCTGCTCGTTGACCACCGACCAGCCCTCCCGCGGACGCTCGGACACGATCACATCCTCGGGGGTCACCTCGACCGCACCCAGGTCGGCGACCAGCACCTCGGCGCGGCCGTGCGTGGCCAGGTCGGCCGAAAGCGTAGCGGCATCGGCGGACGCGATGGCCGATGCCACCAGCGGGGTGTCCTTGCCGAAGCGCTTGCCGAGGTTACGGAAGTTGCCCTTGGCCGAGTAATCGACGAGGTCACCGGCGGACGCGAACGACTCCACCCGCTCGACGTTCAGCTCGGCCATCACCTCGGCGCGCAACTCCGCGTCCAGCAGGTTGAACGCACCGGACGGAATCAGCGCCCGACGCAGCGGCTGGCGGGTCTTCACCTTGGCCTCGGCGCGGGCGGAGCGGCCGAGTTCGACGATCCGGCGGGTGACGGCCATCGCCTCGTCCAGCTTCGCGTCGATCGCGGCAGCGTCCGCCTCCGGCCAGGACGCGAGGTGCACCGAGGCCGGCGCGGCCGAGTCCGTGGTGACGAAAAGGTCCTGCCACACCCGCTCGGTGATGAACGGCACCAGCGGAGCCAGCAGCCGGGTGACCACGTTGAGGGTGTCGTGCAGGGTCTGCAGGGCGCCCGGCTGGCCGTCCCAGAAGCGGCGACGTGAGCGCCGGACGTACCAGTTGGACAGGTCGTCCACAAACGCGGCCAGCAGGCTGCCCGCCCGTTGAGTGTCGAAGTCCTCCAGCGCTTCGGTGACCTGCTTGGTGAGCGTGTTGCGTGTGCTGACCAGCCAGCGGTCGAGAACGTGCTCGGTCTCGCCAGGGGCAGCCGTCGATGCCGGCGACCAGTCGTTCGCGCGGGCGTACAGGCTCTGGAACGCGACCGTGTTCAGGAAGGTCATCAGCACCTTGCGGACGGTCTCCTGGATAGTGCCGTGACCGACCCGGCGCGACGCCCAGGGCGAGCCGCCGGCGGCCATGAACCAGCGCACCGCGTCCGCGCCGTGGGTGTCCATCAGCGGGATCGGCT
Source organism: Propionicimonas sp. (assembly GCA_035349055.1). Classification (GTDB taxonomy): domain Bacteria; phylum Actinomycetota; class Actinomycetes; order Propionibacteriales; family Propionibacteriaceae; genus Propionicimonas. The sequence continues at coordinate 87 of DAOPRQ010000058.1, read as the reverse complement.
CCAGGATGTTGCCCAAGTGCTTGCTCATCTTGCGGCCGTCCTCGGCGAGGATGTGGCCCAGGCAGAGCACGTTCTTGTACGACGACT
>DAOPRQ010000057.1:9331-16742 GCA_035349055.1 Propionicimonas sp. | reverse complement strand
GTGGGCCCACTGGGAATCGAACCCAGAACCCGCGGATTAAAAGTCCGCTGCTCTGCCTATTGAGCTATAGGCCCCACGCTGGCGCGCCCTCGTAGCGTACCTGCGGCGCGGGCGGCCATGCACACTGGAGGCGTGAACTTCGGCTACCTCGGCATCGGGCTGGTGCTGCTGATCGGCATCGCTGTCGTCGTCTACGGGTGGCTGGCTGACCGGGTGGATACCCAGCGGCGCCAAGAAGCCCTCACCTCGGCGCCTGACCGCGCGATTCCGGGCCTCGATGCGTCAGCCGCCTCGCCGGAATATCGCACCGAGGACGAGCTGCTTCGTGGGGCCGACGTTCGGCGTCCGGAGGTTCCCGCAGAGGCTGTGGCTCGCGCGCTTCGACGACTGGCTGGGTCGCCGGGTATGGCGTTTGGGCATGCCTCGGACGACTTCGCCAATGCCGTCGCGGGTATCGACGAGCTCGATCAGCCGAACCTTGGTTCGGGAACGGGCTTCGCCAGGCTCCGCCAACGTTCTGGCGGCATCGAGCGGCTTTGTGTGCTTGGGGCACCGCGGATTCTCGTCTGCGACTCCGAGATCAATTCCATTCGGGAGCTGATCGACTTTCTGGCCAAGGCTCAGGCCGATCGGGCGCCGGTCGTCATCGTCGCGCCCAGCGTCGCGTCCGACGTGCTTGCGACCTTGCGCGTCAACAGCGTGCAGGGGCACGTCGCGTGCGCTGTCGTCCTCATTCCGGACGCGACCAAGCGGGCACAGTTCGCCTCGCTCGTCGGCGCTATGCCAGTGGGTGTGGACGATCTTCGGGCCGGGTATCTGCCGTCGTCGGCGCTTGGAACCTGCGGAACCTGGGTCAGTAGCCGGCAGCAACTGTGGGTCGTTGGTGAGTGATCGAGCCTCGTCAAGCTCAGGCGTCCCCGGTCGGCGGCATCGGTTGCAGGTGGCGGGCCTTCGTGACGCTTCGCTCGTTCCTCGCGACGCTCCTCAGGCAACGTTGGGAGGGAACAGCTGCTCACCTGCGAAGCTCCCCGTGCGTTGTCAAGGAAGGGAAGAGGTCTGCCCTCGCAACGCATCCCAGCTAGGCTCGCAGACCTCGCGTGGAGATCCCGGCCTTCGCCGGGATAACGTTGGGCGTTCCGTGCGGATCTCTCGACCTTGGCTGTAGGTGAGTTTTTTCTCGGGCGTTGCGGCTTAGGCGTAGCCCAGCTCGTCCAGTTCGTCATCGTCGATTCCGAAGTAGTGGGCCAGTTCGTGCCACACCGTGATGCGGACCTCGTCCACCAGCTCATCCTCGGACGCCACCATTCGCAGCAGCGGGCCGCGGAAGATCAAGATCCGGTCCGGAAGCACTCCCGAATACTGCGAAGTGCGCTCTGACAAGGGAGTTCCGTCATAGAAGCCGAGCACGTCACCGTACTCAGGGTCGGGCTCATCCTCGATGATCAGGGCGCAGTTCTCCACCTGATCGAGCAGTTCGGCCGGGATCTGCGCCAACGCGACATCCACCAGTTCCTCGAACCGCTGGTCCGTCACCCGCAGCGCCATGCGGCCAGCCTATCCACGCTGTTCACTCCGCCGGGCGGCCGCGCACCCTCTCCCGACCCCGCAAGTTCGTACCCAAGCAGTGACGCCACCCAAGCACGCTTACTACAGTCCACAGCTGAGGGCACCAGGACGGGTGGGGCCACGCCACCGAGGAACACCTGTCCCACCTCAAAGCCCCAGCAGGCACCCCCGAAGAAGGCGGTCGTCGTGAACCGTGCGCTCCCAAGTGGTCGGGCCGCCCTGGCCTGGATCGTCTTCGCCGTCACCCTGGTGGCGCCGTCGCTCGTCGCCACGCCGGCCAGCGCTGCCTTGACCACCACCTACACCGCCCACACCTCCGTCAACGTCCGCGCCAAGGCCAGCACCTCCTCGACCGTCCTCGGCCAACTCGCCGAAGGCCAGACTGTCCTCGCCGCCGGCGCTATCACGGGCGACTGGCTACCCATCAAGTACGCCGGCAAGACCGCCTACGCCTGGGCCGAGTACCTCACGGTCAACCCCACCCCAGCCACCGAGGTCACCAGTGGGCCGGCCGGCAAGAAGACCGTCACCAAGAAGAAGGCCCCCGTCCGCGCTGGCGCCAGCATCGAGGCCGCCGTCACCCGCACCCTCGCCAAGAAGTTCGTACTGCGCGTAACCGGCCTCACCTCCGGCGACTTCACCCAGGTCAACGTGTACGGCGAGCTGCAGTGGGTGCTCACCGGTCACCTCTCGAAGGCCACCGACACGCTTCCGGACGTGGTCGCCCGCCACAAGACCACCGAGCCGCTGGCCCTGCGGGCAGAACCGTCCGCCACCGCCAAGAGCCGCGGCACCATCAAGAAGTCCAAGACCGTCGGCACCACGGGCGTTCACAGCGGCAGCTTCAGCCAGGTCGTCTATGCCGGCAAGGTCGGTTGGGTGCTCACCGGCTACCTGAAGGCGGCCAAGGGCACACCCGCCGAACTCGTCCTCCCGCGTGCAGCCGGGAAGCGCTACATCACGCTACCGGACGTAGTTATGTTCGCCGGCCCGGACGCGGCCGCCGCACCCACCGCCACCTTCGCCTTCGGCACCCTCGTGCGCATCACCAAGCAGGTTCAGGGCGACTTCACTCAAGTCATCTGGAACGGCACCACCAGCTGGATCACCTCCTCCTCCCTCAGCCTCGCCAAGCCTGTGCCTGTGGCGGCCGCCACGACTCCAACCACGGCCACCCCAGGCACGGTAGACCTCGGCTCTGACAGCCTGAACAAGCTCGAGCCCTACGCCAAGGTCGCCGTGCCCGAGGTGCGCGCCAACTTCCCGCAGATCAAGACGATCTACGGCTGGCGATCCTCAAGCAGCTACTCCGAAGATCACCCCAGCGGCCGCGCGATCGACATCATGATCCCGAGCTACAAGTCCAACATCGCGCTCGGGGACAGCATCGCCCAGTACTTCATCGACAACGGCGCCCGGCTGCACGTCAGCTACGTCATCTGGCAGCAGCGCAACTACCGCCTTACTCGCGGCTACTGGGTCGCCATGGCTGATCGTGGCGGGGACACCGCCAATCACCTGGACCACGTGCACGTGTCGTTCGACGCGCCGTAGTGACTCGTGTCGCGAGGGCCCAGCCGCGCGCTGCGGTCGTCGGGGTCTCGGGCAAGCTCGACCAGCCGCGTACTCCGCCAGGCTCAGCGCGCGTCGCCGGTGGGGCGGTTTTGTGGGGCCCAACGCCGTACCCGTATAGTTCAACGGTCAGGTCCCCATCGTCTAGCGGCCTAGGACACCGCCCTTTCAAGGCGGCAGCGCGGGTTCGAATCCCGTTGGGGATGCGAAGCCGGAGCAGACAGCGGGCCGATTTTCGTGCGAGCGATGGGTTACGTTATAGTTTCGGGGCTGGCCGGGAACGGCTGGCAAGGCCTTCCAAGGCCCCGTAGCGCAGTTGGTTAGCGCGCCGCCCTGTCACGGCGGAGGTCGCGGGTTCGAGTCCCGTCGGGGTCGCTGAAGCGGCTATTGCTTCTCGGCCAGGTAGCTCAGATGGTAGTAGCGTTCGCCTGAAAAGTGAAAGGTCACCGGTTCGATCCCGGTCCTGGCCACCGCGTGCGACGAGGAAACCCCTCGTCGCATTTTTGCTTGTCAGGGCGATGTGCCAACGCGGCGCAAGCTCTCGACGAAGCTCAAGAAGCAGCCGAACCCCGAGCCGCACGCCGGCTCAGGGTTCAGCTACGTGGGCTACTAAACCAGCTGCTGTTGCTCGATGATCGCGTCCCGGAGCTCGCGGCGCTTCTTCTGCTCAGCGGGGTCGGGCACGGGCACTGCGGAGAGCAGGCGCTGGGTGTAGGGATGCTGCGGCGAGTTCACGATCTCGGCGGTGGGGCCGACCTCCACCAGGCGGCCGTCCTTCATCACCGCGATCCGGCTGCTCAGCATCTCCACCACCGCCAGGTCGTGGCTGATGAACAGGCAGGCGAAGCCGTAGCGCTCCTGCAGGTCGGCGAAGAGCTGCAGCACGCGGGCCTGCACCGACACGTCCAGCGCCGAGGTGGGCTCGTCCGCGATCAGCAGCTTCGGCTCCAGCGCCAGCGAGCGCGCGATGCCGATCCGCTGCCGCTGCCCGCCCGACAATTCGTGCGGGTAGCGGTTACGCATCGCCCGTGGCAACTCCACCGAATCGAGCAGCGCCTCCACCCGCTTCGACAGCTCCGAACCGCGCAGCTTTTCGTGCAGGTACAGCGGCTCACCGATCGACTCCCCCACCGGCAACCGCGGGTTCAGCGACGATCCGGGATCCTGGAAGACGATGCCGACATCCCGCCGGAACGGGTAGAGGTCTGCGTTCGAGGCGTGCGTGATGTCGCGTCCGGCAACCTGCAGCCGTCCATCGGCCACCGGCAGCAGCGCCACGGCTGCGCGTCCGATCGTCGTCTTGCCTGAGCCCGACTCCCCCACCAAGCCGAGCACGCGGCCCGGATCGATCCGCAGGTTGATGTCGTGCGCTGCCCGGAACACCGGACGCCGCCCCTGCTTCGGGTAGTCGATGCTGACACCCTCCATCAGCAGCGCCGGGGTCACGTCGGGATCACCGTCCGCAAGCGGCACCGGGTTCTTCCCGTCCGAAACCAACGACTCGCGCACCACGATGTGGTCGTCGCCCGTCTGCGAACCGAGGTGCGGAACCGCAGCCAGCAGCGACTGGGTGTACGGATGCTTGGGAGCGGTGAAGATCTCGTCCGAAGTGCCGTGCTCGACGACCCGGCCGTCCTTCATCACTACGATCCGGTCGGCCATGTCGGCCACCACGCCCATGTCGTGGGTGATCAGGATGATCGCCGCGTCCACCCGCTCACGCAGCCCGCGCATCAGCTTCAGGATCTCGGCCTGCACGGTCACGTCCAGAGCGGTGGTGGGCTCGTCCGCGATCAGCAACTTGGGATCACAGGCCAGCGACTGCGCGATCATGATCCGCTGCCGCTGCCCCCCGGAAAGCTGGTGCGGGTACTTGTCGAAGCTCGACTCCGGCTCGGGAATCTCCACCAGCCGCATCAGCTCGATCGCCCGCGCCTTCGCCGCCGCCGGGGCCATCACGAAGTGCGTCCGCAGCGTCTCCACGATCTGGAAGCCGACCGTGTACACCGGGTTCAACGCAGTCATCGGCTCCTGAAAGATCACCGCGATCTCGTTGCCACGCACCTCTCGCATCCGGCTGCCGGTCAACCCGATCAGCTCGACGCCCTTCAGCTTCGCCGATCCGGACGCGCGCCCGTTGGGCGGCAGCAGTCCGATCAGGCTCATCGAGGACTGGGTCTTGCCCGAACCGGACTCGCCAACGATCGCCAGCACCTCGCCTGCGCGCAGGTCGTAGTCGACGTTCTCGGCGGCGTCGAACCACTCGCCGTTCACCCAGAACTTCACCCCGAGGTCCTTGACCTCAAGGATCACGTCGCCCTTCTTGACCGTGCCGTCGCCGATCCGCCGGGACAGCCGGACGGCGCCCTCAAGGTTGGTCTCCACCACGTTCTGCTTGCTCACGCCGCACCCCCGGTCGCCGCACGGTTGGCCTTGATCAGCGTCCGCGCCATCTCCCGCTCGGACGGGATCCGTTTCGTCCGCGGATCGAACGCGTCCCGCAGCCCGTCCCCGATGAAGTTGACGCTCAGCGCGATCAGGATGATGAACAGGCCCGGCCACCAGAACAGCCATGGCCGCGTAGAGAACGCGCCCTGATAGGTCGAGATCAGGTTGCCCAGCGAAATCAACGGCGGGTTGATGCCGAAACCGAGGAACGACAGCGCCGTCTCCAGCACCACCGCGGTGCTCATCAGCAACGTGGTGTTGACGATGATCACGCCAACCGCGTTCGGCAGGATGTGCTTGGTGATGATCCGCCAGTCGCTTGCGCCGGCGACCCGCGCCGAATCCACGAACTCGCGTTCCCGAAGGGTGAGGAACTCCCCACGCACCAGCCGGGCCAGGCTCGGCCACAGGATCAGCCCCAGCATCACCGCCAGCAGCAGCGGCATGCTTGCACTGATTCCCTCACGTACTTCCTGGCTCCAATCGAGCTTGATCGGGATGGTCGACAGCAGCTTGCCCAGCACGGCGCCGAGCACGATCACCGGCAGCGTGATCACCAGGTCGGTGAACCGCATCAGGGCCTGGTCGACGCGCTTGCGGTAGTAGCCAGCGAGCGCGCCGACGGTGACGCCGATCACCAACGCCACGATGCTCATCACGATCATCACCAGCAGGGACGTCTGCACGCCCTTCATCACCAGCGCGAAGTTGTCCCGACCGATGTCGTCCTGGCCGAACGGGTGCTCGCCGATCGCGAAGCCACCGCTGCCGAAGCCCGGAATGCTCAAAGTCGGCGCACCACCGTTGAGGATCTCCGGGTTGCTGCGGTTGTAGTCCTGGTACTTCCACAGGCCGGGGATCGGGCCGATTCCCATGGCAGTGAACGAAATGATCGCGACCAGCGCGAGCAGGATCAGCCCGAACATCGCGCCGCGGTGGCGCAGGAACCGCCGCCAGACGATCTGTCCCTGGGAGAGGCCTTCGACCTCTTTGGCTTCGATGGCGTTGTCGCCGCGTCCGGGGCCGGAGAGGTCGGACGCGGGGTCGAGCGGAGGATTCGTCGTCATGCGTTCACCCGGATCCGTGGGTCGAGAAGGGCGTAAAGGAAGTCGGCCACCAGGTTCGCCACCATGGCGAGTGCGCCGGTGATCATCACGTAGGCCATCACCGGATCCGGCTCGCTCTGGCGCAGCGAGGTCACGAACATCTTGCCCATGCCGTTCCAGCCGAAGATGGTCTCGGTGATCACCGCACCGCCGATCAGGGAGATGATGTCCACCGGCACGACGGACGCGAGCGGCAGCAGCGCATTTCGCAACGCGTGCCGCACGATCGTCACCCGTTCGGTCAGACCCTTGGCGCGCGCCGTCCGGATGTACTCCTGATTGAGCACTTCCAGCATCGATCCACGCTGGTAGCGGGTGTAGGACGCGAACGAGATCAGCACCAGCGCGATGGTGGGCAGCAGCAGGTGGGTGAATCGGTCGAGCTGGGTGATCCAGAAGTCACCGCCCAGACCGGGCGTCTCCGAGCCGATCGTCGCGATCGGGCGTCCCTTGATCACACTCGAGTTGAAGTAGAGCGACCAGCCCTGCATCACCCGGTCGACGAAGGTGAGCACGGCCATCATCAGGGCGACCAGGGCACCGCCGCGCATCGACACCGCTCGGTCGGGTCCGCCGAAGAGCCAGCCGATGCCGGCGCCGCAGCCGATGGCGACCAGCAGCAGGATCAGCATCAGCGTCCAGCTGCCCGGTACGTAGTAGAAGAGCCATTGCACCGCGTAGTGGGCGACCACGCCCACCACCGCGGTGGTGAGCGCCGA
>DAOPRQ010000057.1:0-9231 GCA_035349055.1 Propionicimonas sp. | reverse complement strand
ACACCGAGCAGGATCGCGATCATGGTGGCGGCGAACACCAGCTGCACCGAGGTCGCGATCGCGCCGGGCAGCATCTCGTTCACCCGCTGCTGGGTCGTCCAAGCCAGACCGAAGTCGCCGGACACGAAATGTCGTAGCCAGATCCAGTAACGCTCCCACCAGGGCAGGTCCAGACCCAGCTGGTTGATCCGGTTCTGGATCAACTCCGCCTTGTTCGGAGATGTGCTCGTCCGCAGGTCCCAGAGCGGGTCCATCGCCAGGTCGAGCATGAAATACATGAACGCAGACAGCGTCAGCAGGATGCCCAACGCCAAGGCGAGTCGTCGCGCCAGAAAACGAACCATGTTGAACTCTCGGAGGTTAACAGTAGGACAGGAAGACTACCGGCAAGCCGGGAGTAGTCATGCGAACGGGGCGCCAGGGGTTCATCCCTGACGCCCCGTTCCGAGCTGGCGCGACCCTCAGTGAGCGCCGCACCGCCTACTCAGGACTTCAGATCTTCCACTCCCAGAAGTTCCAGAAGATCGTCGGCGCGATGGTGATCGGGTCGACCCCGGTCAGCTTGTCGCTGTAGGCGGTCACCGACGGGAACTGGAAGATGGACAGGCCGAAGCCGTCATCCACCAGCTGCTTCTCCATCTGGCCGAGGAGCTCGGCCTGCTTGGCCGGGTCGATCTCGGTCTGCAGCTGATCCAGGATGCCGTCCACAACCTTGCTGGAGTACTTGCCGAAGTTGTTCTGGCCACCGGTGCGGTAGTTCGCATCGTTCTCCGACACCGCGGTGGAGACCGACTGCCAGCCGAACAGCGAGGCGTCGTACTTGTTGATGTTGCTCAGCATGGCGCCCCAGTTGGCGTCGCCGCCGTCCACGACCTTGAAGCCGGCCTGCTCGGCGGATTCCTTGATCAGCTGGAACTGCTGCTCACGGCGGGCGTTGCCCTCACCGTAGAGAATGCGGACGCTGGGGCTGGTCGCGCCGGCCTCGGCCAGCAGCGACTTCGCCTTCTCAATATCCGGCGCGGCGTAGGCGGTGCCCATGCCGTTGGCCTCAGAAACAGCGGCATAGTTCGGCGCGCCCGGCACCTGGGTGTACGAGTTGCGGATCGCAGCGTCGGCGTAGAGCGGCTTGATGATGGTGTCGATGATCTGCTGACGCGGGATGGTCAGCAGGAACGCCTGCCGCACCTTGAGCGCCTTCTCAGCGTCGCCACCGTAGGTCGCCGGGTCGAACGGGCCCTTGTTGGCGAAGATCAGGTCGATGTGCTCGAAGGTACCCTCGATGCCGGTCTCCATCTTGATGCCCTGCACGGCCTCGAGCTGCTTGAGGATGTCCTGGGTCGACTGCGGCGAGATCAGCTGCACCTCACCGTTCTGCAACGCCTGTACCGCAGCCTGCGGATCCTCGTTGTAGCGGACGGTGATGGACTCGATGCTCGGGACGTGGGCGCCCTTGTAGTTCGCGTTCTTGGTCAGGGTCAGGTAGCTGCCCTTCTTGAACTCGGAGATGGTGTACGGACCGGTGCCGACGACCAGACCGGCGTCCTTCGGCATCTCGGCGAAGTTCCAGTCGGAGTTCCAGGAGTTGGCGATCTTGGACAGCGCGGAGTTGTCCTTGTTCTTGAACGCGTCCAGGACGGCCTGAGCGGCCTGGGTGGGATCGTCAATGCCCAACGCGCGCTTGCCGATGATGTGCGCCGGCAGACCCGGGGTGAACAGGTTCTTCTCCCAGTCGGCGAACGGCTTGGAGTAGGTGTAGGTGAAGGACTTGTTGTCCGACTCGACGGTCGGGAAGTCCTTGATCAGGGACCAGCCCGCATTGCTGGAGTTGAAGAAGACCTTGCCGTCCTTGCCCTTGCCGGCGACGTCGCCCTCGTCGTCCAGCTTGGCCTCGTAGTTGTTGAAGAGGCCGCTCTGGGCGCCGTAGGCGAGGATGAAGTCGGCAGCGGTGACCGGGGTGCCGTCCGACCAGCTGGCGGTGTCCGCGATGGTCTGCTTGACGGTCAGCGGGTCGTCCGAGGTCTTCTCGTAGTCACCGAAGCTGGTGTTCTTGGTCAGGTTCAGTTCCTTGTCGTAGAACGTGACCGAGTCGTTCGTCAGGTACAAGATGTTGTTGTTGGCTGTGGCGTTGCCGTACCCGCTGAGGCCGTTACCCGAATAGAACGGCTGGTTCCACATCACCGAGACGGTGGTCTTCTCGCTGATGGCCGACTGGGTGGCGGTGGGGTTCGCCGACGGAGTGGGCGGGGTGCAAGCGCTGAACAGCAGCGCGCCCGCGATCAGGCCCGATGCCGCAGCAAGGAGCTTCTTGGTGCTCAATTTCTTTCCCTCCAGTGATCGAAACGGATCTGCGCCCATGCACGCATGAGCGCAGATCCGCTTGGTGAGCTTCGTCCAAAGTACTCGGGCACCCCGGCCATTACAAAGCGCGGAAGATAGCTGTATGGAGTTGTTATCGAAGCGAAATCTCAGCATTCAGCGCAGATTCACAACAACTGTCCCCAAGACGAGGTCATTGAGCGCGCGTCGCTCGGCCCCGATCACGACGGTGGGCAGTACCAGGCAGATCATCGCCGCCCGCGCCGCCGCCCGCGGCCAGCCCAGGCGCTGCCCGTCCAGCCGGACGATGCCGATGCGCGCGAGCAGCTGACCGAAGCTGCTGCCGGTAAGAGCAGTGAGCACGGTGGTCTGGACGAAGAACACCGCCAGGATCATCCATGCCCGCCAGCCCCCGTCGCGCAGCACGCCGACGCCGAAGAGGGTCACCGCGACGATCATGGACGCGCCCCAGTCGAGGATCAGGGCCGCGATCCGCGCGAACCAGGACGCCAGCGAGCCGCGTCCGTGCTCGGGCAGGCCGATGCTCTGGCCGGGGTACTCGGCGTCGGTGTCGGCTTCGGTCTGGCTCACGGCGCCAGCCTATCCAGGCGTTGTTACCCGGCTGAAACAAAGGTGCAACTCGGCGGTTACGGCGCGTCCCTAAGGTTTGCAGAGTTCAACCCCTTACTTCGTGGAGGAAAGATGTTCCAAGGCGCCGACGACCTGTTGGCCTACGTCAAGGATGAGGGCGTCGAGACCATCGACATCCGCTTCTGCGATCTTCCGGGCGTGATGCAGCACTTCACCGTGCCTGCCAAGGCCTTCGGCCCCGAGGTCTTCGAGGACGGCCTGGCCTTCGACGGCTCGTCGATCCGCGGCTTCCAGAAGATCCATGAATCCGACATGGCCCTGCTGCCCGACCCGACCACCGCTTTCATCGACCCGTTCCGCCGGTCGAAGACTCTGGCCGTGAGCTTCTTCGTGCACGACCCGCTGACCAAGGAGCCGTACAGCCGCGACCCGCGGAACATTGCCCGCAAGGCTGAGAACTACCTGGCCAGCGCAGGCTTCGGCGACAAGGCGTTCTTCGCGCCCGAGGCCGAGTTCTACATCTTCGACTCCGCTCGCTTCGAGACGAACGCGAACTCGTCCTACTACTACATCGATTCCGAGGCCGGCGCCTGGAACACCGGCGCGGAGAACGACTCGGACGGCCGGCCGAACCGCGGCTACAAGGTCAAGTACAAGGGCGGCTACTTCCCGGTGGCGCCGGTGGACCACTTCTCCGACCTGCGCGACGACATGGTCCGCAACCTGGAGGCCGTGGGCCTTGAGGTCGAGCGCGCTCACCACGAGGTCGGCACCGCCGGCCAGGCCGAGATCAACTACCGCTTCAACACCATGCTGGCCGCGGCCGACGAGGTGATGAAGTTCAAGTACATCATCAAGAACACCGCCTGGCAGGCCGGCAAGACCGTCACCTTCATGCCGAAGCCGATCTTCGGTGACAACGGCTCGGGCATGCACGTGCACCAGTCGCTGTGGCAGGGCGACACTCCCCTGTTCTACGACGAGGCCGGCTACGGCGGCCTTTCCGACATCGCCCGCTGGTACATCGGCGGTCTGCTCAAGCACGCGCCGTCGCTGCTGGCGTTCACCAACCCGACGGTGAACTCCTACCACCGCCTGGTGCCCGGCTTCGAGGCCCCGACCAACTTGGTCTACTCGGCTCGCAACCGCTCGGCCTGCATCCGGATTCCGCTCACCGGCTCGAACCCGAAGGCCAAGCGCATCGAGTTCCGCTGCCCCGACCCGTCCAGCAACCCGTACCTGGCGTTCGCCGCGTGCCTGCTGGCCGGCCTGGACGGTGTGCAGAACAAGATCGAGCCGCTGGCTCCGGTGGACAAGGACCTCTACGAGCTGCCGCCCGAGGAGCACGCGCTGGTGCCGACCGTCCCGGCTTCGCTGGACGCGGTGCTCGACAAGCTGGAAGCCGATCACGACTACCTGCTCGCCGGCGACGTGTTCACCCCGGACCTGATCGAGACCTGGATCGACATGAAGCGCAGCGACATCGAGGCGATCCGGCTGCGTCCGCATCCTCACGAGTTCGAGATGTACTACGACCTCTGAGCTCGAAAAAGCGTAGGTCTGCTCGACTGCCCCGGGGCTTCGGCCCCGGGGCAGTTCTGCGCGTGCGATCAGCTGGCGCAGAAGCCGAGCATCTCGACGAGCGCCCGCTGCTCGCTGACGTCGACCGAGAGGTCCCACGTGGTCTTGATCGCGATCCAGCGTCGGGCGTAGTCGCACTGGAATTGCTTCCTGGGCCGCCACGCGGCCGGGTCGCCACTGCCCTTGCTCGCATTGGTCGGCCCGTCGACGGCTGCCAGTTCCGTGAGGTCGTTGGCGAAGACCCCCCGCCGCTCGTCCGACCAGTCCGTTGCACCGGACACCCAGGCCTCGGCAAGCGGCACGATGTGGTCGACCTGGATGGCCTGGGCTTCTACCTGGTCCTTGAGGTTGGCGAACCTGAGTTCCTTGCCCGAGTACGGATCCGTCCACGCCCCCGCCACGACATCGTGGTCGCAGCTGCCCTGAACGACCACTCGAACCGTGCCCGGAATCGCGTCCCGATACAGCACGTCGTCACGCTGGTTGCAGCCGTTGCCGTCAACGTCGACCCAGCCGTCGCCGAACGCACTACGCAGGTAGCCCAGGCTCGCCGGCGAGATCCGTGGGCCTAACCGCAACGCGTCCAACTGCTCGGTCGCAGCGGTGGCGTTCGGCGGTTCGTTCGGCCCGTCCGTCGGGCTGGCCGCTGATCCGGTCGTCGGCGCTGGTGCCATCGCGTTCGGGTGATCAACCGACGCTCGCCCGTCCGTTGTGCAGGCGGTCAGGCAAAGCACCGCACCAATTGCGACCAACGTCGCTAGCGCAACGCTTGAGTTCACGCCTTCTCGCAGGCGATGCCATCGCCGTCGCGGTCTAGACCCCGGTTGTGTGACATCGCCGTCTTGTACACGCTGTTGGACTTCTTGAAGTTGGTCACTTTCCTGCCAGAGGATTGGTCCTTCGCGCCCACCTTGCCGACTCCGTGCGGGTACTTCTTATTCAGCTGCGTGCAGTTCTTGGTCCACGCCGGATGGGTGGCCGCTTCGGCCGAGGCCAGCGGCACGGCGGTGCTGGCCAGCGAACCGATGAGAGCGGTGGCCAATGCGAGGGCGATCCTGCTGCGGGAGTGCATACCAGCAGTCTTCCAGAGCGCATGAACGGACGCCGGGGCTTTGAGAAGTCGGCGCCTCCGTCAGCAGGCACCCGTTGGCCTAAGGTATGCAGCGTGAACCCGGTAGCCCAGGTCGTCGCGGTCATGGGCCGCGGCGTCGTCGCCCCGCAAACCCCTTTGATGCTCGCCGATGACCTCGGCTTCACCCGTGGCGACGGTTGTTTCGACGCCGTCCGGGTGGTGGTCGGCGAAACCACCCGGGTCGACCACCTGGACCGCCACCTGGCCCGCTTCGCCCGCTCGTCGGCCGCGCTCGACCTGGTGGCACCGGACGCCGCCGCCTGGCGGGAGCTGATCGCGTCCGCCCTGGCCGAGTGGGCGGTGCCCGGCGAGGCCGTGCTGAAGCTCGTCCGCACCCGTGGAGCCGAGCATTCCGACGGTGGGCTCACCGAACTGCTCACCATCACCCAGGCGCCGGACGCGACCGCGGCCCGGCAGGGCGTCATCGCCAGCACGCTCAACCGCGGCTTCGCCAGCGATGCCTTCCACGCCGCGCCGTGGCTGCTCGGTGGCGTGAAGAGTCTTTCGTACGCGGTGAACGTCGCCGCCAAGCGTGAGGCGGCCCGCCGCGGAGTGGATGAAGTGATCTTCACCTCCAGTGACGGTTACCTTCTCGAAGCGCCCACCGCAGGCCTGCTGGTCGCGGCCGACGACCAGCTCTGGACGACCCCGATCGCCGGCACCGGTGTGCTCGAGTCGGTGACCATCAACGTGATCATGGACTCCGCACGCGCTGACGGCGTCCGCACGCACCACGCCCTGTTCCGGCCCGACGACTTGGCCGATACCGACGGCGCCTGGCTGGTGTCGGCGATCCGAGGCGTGCTTCCGGTGCTCGAAGTCGACGGGCGATCGCTGCCGCACGACTCCGAACTCACCCGCCATCTGGCCCGGACCGCTGGATTCTGAGGCCTAGGCAATTCGGTTCGCGACCACAGACCGTCACCGGAAATGCCGATTGACAAGCTCAGATGATCGGCCATTGGTCACCTCCTGCCGAATTCTCCCTAATACCCCCTACCGTAGAGTTTCCTGTAGTACCCTGTACTTAGTCGCTCGGAACCGCCTCCCGATGTCAATCGTGCGGTTTCGTGGGAGGACTGGACTGCCGCAGGTTCTGTGGGGGGTGCTTGGGAGGGGACGCCTCCGGAACCCGTGGCAGCTCTTCCGCGGGTCGTCGCGCCGACGCCCGCCGAACAGCTTGAATTTCCGCTTGCGACAAAGCCTGATGGTCGAATTCACCCAGCCTTCGCTGCGATTCGCACTAGGTTGACCCAGGGGTCGTCCACTTCGATCGCGCCCTGATCGGCACGGACCCTCAGCCCCTTCGCGCGGAGTCGGTCCGCGGCAGCGCTCACGTCGTCCATCGTGGGAACCTCGATGGCGACCAGGCCAAGACCGAGCGCGGGCGCGCGCAGCCCCACCCCCTGACTCGTCCAGGTGTTCATCGCCATGTGATGGTGATACCCGCCGGCCGACACGAACAGTGCCCCCGGCATCTCCGCGGTCACTTCGAAGCCGAGCGCGTCGACATAGAACTCCTTGGCGGCCGCGGTTTGGCCGACCTTGAGATGGACGTGTCCAACGACCTGCTCACGAGGCAACGCCGGACGGCGATCAGGCGCCGTCTCGACCAGGTCGAGGGCGTTGTCGTCCAGGTGTTCGGCGAGGAAGCGGTTCGGGTCGAGCCAAAGGGTATCCATCACCACATTGGTCCCCTGCCACTGCCACTCGGCACGGGGCCGATCGACGTACAACTCAACCCCGTTGCCCTCCGGGTCGTCGAGGTAAAACGCCTGCGAGACCAAGTGGTCGCCGCTGCCCGTGTAGAGCTGAGGCGCCTGACGAGCCACTGACGCCAGCACTGTGGCGAGCGACCCGGCGTCCGGGTGTAGGAGTGCGGTGTGGAACAGGCCTGCGGTACGCCGCTCACCGCGCGGCAGGTCGCGGCGGTGTCGCAACCGGACGAGTTCGCGTCCGCCGCGGCCAAGGGCGACCTCACCACGGCCTTCACTGAGCGGCTCAAGCAACAGCACGTCCCGATAGAACGCGGTCATGGCGTCGAGGTCGCCGACATCGAGGCTCACGTTCGACATACGGGTCTGGGTGGGCAGCAATTCGGTGGGCACGCATTCTCCTTAGTTAGTTGACTATTCAACCAACTCTGTCCAGTGGATATTCCCTTGGCGTCTGCACAGGAAACTCTGATCGGGGGCACATGCCGCTGGGATTAGCTGAACCCAATGAGCAAGCAGTCCGATCCACAGGAGGCAGATGGCAGAACCCGACCCGATTTCCCCTTCAGGTGTTGCGACCTCGCCGGAGCTAGCCGGCGGGGTCGCGACGCGTTTGCCCTAACCTGACCTGGTGGAAGTGATGCTGCTCGGCACGGGAGCCGCCGACGGCATCCCGAACCCATTCTGTGACTGCCAGACCTGCGCGGACTACCGGCGACGTGGCGAGTTGCGCACGCCGACGTCCGTCCTGATCGACGGACGGCTGCTGATCGACCCGGGACCGGAAGCCACCCGGCAGGTGTCCCGCTTCGGTCGCGACCTCATCGGGCTGGCCGCGATCCTGGCCGGACACGCGCACCACGACCATCTCGATCCCGCGCTGCTGTTGCACCGGTCCTGGGTAACCGACGCGCCCCTGACGGTCGCAGGACCGGCGCCGGTGGTCGCGGCCGCCCGGGACTGGGTGCACCCGGAGTCCGCGATCGAGTTCCGGACGCTGTGCGCCGGCGACACGATTGAGTTGGCCGGCTACCTGGTGACGGCGCTGTCCGCCCACCACGAAGCCTTCGGCGAAGCGCTGTGCTATCTCGTCTCGGACGGGCGCAGCACCCTGCTGTACGCCACCGACACCGGGTTGCTACCCGAAGCCACGCGCGCGGCCCTCAGTGGTCGGTCGGTTGACCTCGTACTGCTGGAGGAGACCTTCGGCGAGCGCGCCGACAAGGGCGACCAACACCTTGACCTGGCCACCTTCGTGGAGACGGTAGGTGCTTTGCGCGACCTCGGCGTGGTGACCTCGAGCACCAGAGTGGTGGCGGTGCATCTGGGCCACGACAACCCGCCACTGGCCGAACTCCACGACCGGCTGGCCGCTGGCGGCGCGGAGGCGTTGCCGGACGGGACACTGCTGCAGGTCTAGCGAATGCTTCAACCTCCCCGATCCAACGAATGGGACAAACCTGCCAGCAGTGAACGGAATTGCGGGGGTGTCCGCCAGAGGCGTCGACTGGCGACAGCTTTGTCCCGAAATCCAAGGGGTGGTCACGCCAGCCGTTGAGCACGGCTGACGTGCCTGCGATTCCTCTGGTGCGCAGCCAGCAGTAGCCAGAGGCGTCCACGCCGTGGTCGATCGGTTCGGGTGCGGGCACTTGACGCGACACCCAGCGCAGTCGCGCGAACTCGGCGGTCGGCTGGGACTCCGGGTGCTCGGGGCCGTGCTTCACATACTCGGCACCCCCGTCGATGGCGAAGGTCACCCCGCCGATCCCGTTGCGCCAGATCGGGGTGACGTCGCGGCCGGCGGCGAGCTCGGCCACCCGGCCCGGAATGATGACGTCCGCGAGCTGGGTGTGCGGAAGCTCGGTGAGCTCCTTCGCGACCAGCTGAGAAGCCTAG
>DAOPRQ010000056.1:12100-17014 GCA_035349055.1 Propionicimonas sp. | reverse complement strand
GCATGCCGGGGGTGATCTTGTCGCAATTGGAGATGCAGATCAGGGCGTCCGCGCAGTGCGCATTGACCATGTACTCGACCGAGTCGGCGATCAGCTCGCGACTCGGCAGCGAATAGAGCATGCCGCCGTGGCCCATGGCGATGCCGTCATCGACCGCGATGGTGTTGAACTCGCGTCCGACGCCGCCGGCTTCGGCGACCGCGCCCGCGACCAGTTGACCCATGTCCTTGAGGTGGACGTGCCCCGGTACGAACTGGGTGAACGAGTTGGCGATCGCCACGATGGGCTTGCCGAAGTCGGATTCGACCATGCCGGTGGCGCGCCACAGAGCGCGGGCGCCGGCCATGTTGCGGCCGTGGGTGGTGGTGCGGGAGCGCAGTGCGGGCATGGATACCTCGTTTCAACTAACCCAGCCAGCCTAGTCGCCGAGCCATGCCCCGCACAGTCGGCGTCCCACGCCTTCGACCCGCGACTGACGGACGGTTCCACCCTCGTTCAAGTTGACGGTCCTGTGGATAACTTGAACGAAAAAGGAACCGTCCCCTTTTCGTTCAGGACTAGAGGTCGACGGAGCCGGTGATCACAGTGCGGACGCGGCCGCCTACCCAGATTCGGGTGCCGTCGTCGTTGATGAAGACCTCGCCACTGCGGCTGAGCTGTGAGCCTTGCGCAGCCACGTACTCGGACGGGACGAGGCCGCGTCCGCGCAGCCACTGCGCCGCGGCGGCGTTCAGGCTGCCGGTGACCGGATCCTCCCAGTCGCCGACGAAGCCGCGCACCTCGTACGCGAACTGGTCGGACGCCAAACCGATCACCCCGAGATGCTGGGTCGCGCCCAGGTGCGAGTGATTGGGCCGCACGCTGCGGACGGCGTCCGCGTCCGCGAGTTGCACCATCATCCAGGGTGCACCGTTGTCACCCCACTCGTGCGCGACCCACTGCTCGCGCGGGATGCCGAGCACCATCTCCGCGAGCGTGATCGTGGCTTCGTCCAGGGGACCACTGCGTCGCCGCGGTGGTGCAGCGAAGGCCAACCGCGCGTTGTCCAGCCGCACCCCGACCAGCCCGACCCCGCATTCCTGCATCACCACGCCCGGACGCTGCGGCCGTCCGCCCGCCTCCAGCCAGGCGTGTGCGCTACCCAGGGTCGGGTGCCCGGCGAAGGGCAACTCGGCGCTCGCGGTGAAGATGCGGACGCGATAGTCGGCGGCCGGGTCGGTTGGTGGAAACAGGAACGTGGTCTCCGAGAGGTTGGTCCAGGACGCGAAGGCCTGCAACCTGGCGTCGCTCAGTCCGGACCCGTCCAGCACCACGGCCACCGGATTGCCGGTGATCCCACCGTCGCCGAAGACGTCTATCTGCGCGAATCGACGCTGCACCTCAGTCGCCCAGCCCGGTGCCCAGCTTGCGCGCGGTCGCGATCCACTCGTGATCGGTGGGCACCAGCTTCACCTGTCCGGCCACCTCCTCCAACGGCACCAACTCGGTGTCCTCGCCGCGGGCGGCCACCATCACGCCGAATTGGCCCTTAGAAACCGCGTGCGCCGCCGCGGTCCCCAGCCGGGACGCGAGCAGCCGGTCGGCAGCACACGGCGTCCCACCGCGCTGCACGTAGCCCAGGATCGACACCCGAGACTCCAGCCCGGTCGCCGCCTCCAACTCGCGCGCGAGCTTGAAGGTGTGCTCGCGCTGAGCGTCCTCGACATTGGCCAGGTGGGCCTTGGCTGCGCGCGCGGACTCAGGGCTCTTGGCCGCCTTCACCAGCAGTTGCGCGGCCTCGTAGTCGGCCATGTCGTGCCGGTCGCGAGCACCTTCGGCCACCGCGACCACCGAGAAGGTGGAGCCCTTCTGCAGCCGCTGCTTGATCGTGTCGGCGACGCTGTCGACCGAATAGGGAATCTCGGGCAACAGGATGATGTCGGCACCGCCGGCGATCCCAGCACCGAGGGTCAGCCAGCCGGCGCGGTGGCCCATGATCTCGGTGAGAATGATCCGGTGGTGGCTGTGCGCGGTCGAGTGCAGCCGGTCGATCGCGTCCGTGGCGATCTCCATGGCGGTCGCGAAGCCAAAGGTGGTGTCGGTGCGGGCGATGTCGTTGTCGATCGTCTTCGGCAGCGTGATCACGTTCAGGCCGGCCTGGGCCAGGCGCATCGCGTTCTTCGCCGTCCCGCCGCCGCCGAGCAGGACGAGGCCGGAGAGGCCCTCCTTCTCGTAGTTCGCGACCACCTGGTCGCGCATGTCGCGCACCTCGCCGTCCACCACCATGCGATGCACTTTGTCCCGGCTGGTGCCGAGCACGGTGCCGCCGATGGTGAGGATGCCGGAGAGCGCCTTCGGATCGAGTAGGGAGTAGCGGTTCTCGACCAGGCCGCGGATGCCGTCCCGGTAGCCGAGCAGCTCCCAGCCGTTGCCGATCGCAGCTTTGCCGAAGCCGCGGATGGCCGCGTTCAACCCGGGGCTGTCGCCGCCGGCGGTGAGAATTCCGATTCGCTTCTTCTCCTGAGCCATCTCTGCTCCTCACTACTGGTTGCCGCTGACCCGACTCAGGCTAGTGCCCACGGGCCGCGGCAGCGATGGCGAGGTGGGCTACTGGGGTACCTTGAGACCGAGGCCCGTTACCCACCGGAGGTGCCCGATGAGTCTTCGTCGATTTCTCGCGTTGCCGGCAGTGCTGCTGCTTGCGGCATGCGCGACCGTGAACCCGTCCGCTCCTGCGACCACGCCGACCGAAACGGCGCCGAGTTCTGCCCAGCCCTCGGCGACGGTGAGCGCCACGCCCACGGTTGCCGAGACGTCCGCTTCGCCAAGTGTTTCCCCTAGTCAGGCTCCAGCCGCGAGCCTGGTGCTGCGCGGGGACGGCCTGGGCACCTTCAACTTCGGTTCGAACCAGGCGCCGGTGGCCGAGTTGCTGAGCGACCAGCTGGGCGCACCGGACGAAACCTCGCAGGGAATCCTGTGCGAACTGGACGACTCCAGCCCGTGGGCCGAAACCCGCACCTTTGGCGGGCTGTGGGTGCAGTTCGTGGCTGCGGACACGCACAAGTCGTCGCCGCGGACGCTGGCGGCGTGGGGCTTCCAGCTGTCCGAGGAGTTCGCGGCACCATTGCAGTTGGCCGACGATGTGCCGCTGACGCTGAGCTTCAAGGAACTGAAGGCGAAGTACCCGAAGGGCAAGCTCGAGGACATCGGTTTCGGCGACGGTTCGAAGATGTTCACCCTGCCGAACCAGATGCGCTTCATCGGCGCGGGCAAGCCCGAGATGGTGCAGGCCGGCGAGCTCAGCTTCTGCGAGTGAGGCGCCGACGCTCCCTGAGCCTGTCGAAGCCTGAGCTTGTCGAAGGGTGGGTGAGCTTGCCCTTAGGCCGGCGCGCCCCAGACCGAGGAGGCGCCGGAGTGGCCAACCACGACGATCACGGCAAGCGCGGCTACGGCGGAAACGATCGTGAGCGCGCCAACGGTGATCTTGAGCGGACGGCTCGTTGCCTTGTTCGTGAGCATCAGTAGCAGCGCGCTCACCGCCAGTGCGGTCGCGGGCCAAGGTGCGAGCAAGCCCCAGGTCATATGGGTGGCGAGCGTGCCGGTGCCGGTAGTGCCGCCGGCGAAGGTCTCTCCGGTGATGCGGGCTGCGGCCACCGAGCCGCCCGCCACGAAGGCTCCTGCGAAGACCAGCCAGCCGAAACGCTGCCGAACGCGCGCGGAGAGTGCGATCACAATGGCTCCGAAGGCGGCCAGTGGCAGCAGGACGACGGCGGCGTGGACGACGAGTGGGTGCAGCGGCAGCCCGAAGAGAGTCATGATTTATTGTTCAACTACCGCCGAGGGTTTTCAAGGGCGCAGTTGGCGCACCAGCCCCGCGTCCGTCTCGGTGAAGCCGACGCGGAGCAGGTAGGTGCGCAGCGCGGCCGACTCGGGCTGGGCCACCACGCGGCTGAACCCGGCGTCAGTGAGCGCCTTCGCGCCCGGCCCGTACAGCCAGTCGCCGATCCGTGAATCCCGGTAGGCGCTCATCACGTAGTCGAGCTGGAGTTGCAGGGTGTCAGCGTCCGGGCGTCCGACCAGCGCACCGGCGGGCAGGCCATCCCGGGTGAGCACGAGGGCGAAGTCGCCCGCCTCGGGTAGGCGGAACTTCGGGTGGAAGCTGGCGATGTCGTCAGTGTGCGAGCTGAGGAAGTCGACCAGGAAGGGTGCCCGCGGCTCGATCGGCACTGCGCCCAGATCGCGGTGGGCCCCGAACTCCTTGCGCAGGAACCAGATGTTCAATCCGGCGACCGCAGCGTTGGTGATGATGATCGGGATCGATGGCAGCAGCGCGCCGTAGGCCACGAAGACCAGCGACCCGATCAGCGAGACCGTCCGCAGTCGCACCACCGAGGTCATCGCCAGGGAAGCCACGACCAGGGCCGACGCCAGGTACCCGACCAGTTCAACCGCAGAGAAACTCATCGCGCCAGCCTATTGGCGACCAGCGCTTCGCCGTCGCTGGAACGCTACGGTTTCTGTCGTGCCCAAATCCACACCCAACCGGCCTGCGGTCGGAGGCGGGTCGCTGCGTGCGCGCGCCCGGCTGCTGGCGGTCGTCCTGCTCACCATGCTCACGGTCCTGTTCGCGGTGATGGGGCTGCGGCTCTACCTCGCTCCGCCCGTGGACGCGTTGAGCGGCTCGCTGTACGGGTTCGTGGCCCTGATGACCGCGCTGGCCTACGGCCTGAGCGCCCGCTGGGTGGCGATCCAGCGGCGCTGGGGGCATCTGGTCGCGCTGGCAGTGGTGGTGCTGGGCGCGGTGCTCGGCCTCACCGCCAACATGACCTGGCTGGAGTGGGCGATGCTCGGGGCGAATGTGCTTGCGCTCGCGTGCCTGGCCGCCTCGATCCCGCGGAAGTCTGCCACCACCTCGCCGCGAAAGGCCTGAGCGTC
>DAOPRQ010000056.1:2523-12000 GCA_035349055.1 Propionicimonas sp. | reverse complement strand
CCGCCTCGATCCCGCGGAAGTCTGCCACCACCTCGCCGCGAAAGGCCTGAGCGTCGGACAAAATGCCCAGGATTCGGCGATTTTCGGCCGGTTTGGCCGATCTGGGCCGAATCCAGGGCATTTTGTCCGCACCCGCCGAGGGTGCACCCCGACTCGGCGAACGGATCTGCACGGCGTCCGGCCCGAACTGGCTCTGTGCGCGCCCTTCGCGAGAACTCGGGGGCAAATCCGTTCGGCTTGGCCAGCGACTCCGAACCGGGTAAGGATGGCCGGTATGCCGCTCGACAACACCAACCCGTTCACGTCCGCGTCGACCCTGCCGTACGAACTGCCCGACTTCACCAGGATCGGTGACGAGCATTACCAGCCCGCGATCGAGGCCAGTATGGCCGAGCAGCTGGAAGCCCTGGACGCGCTCACGGCCAACCCCGAGCCACCCACTGTCGCGAACGTGATCGAGGCTTGGGAGACCTCCGGGCAGATGCTCAGCCGCGCGCTGAACGCGTTCTACACCAAGCAGCCGGCCGACACGAACGACACCCTCGACGCGGTGGAGGCGGCGATCGCCCCGCAACTCGCTGCCCACAGGGACGCGATCTTCCTCAGCCGCAGCCGCTACGAACGCGTCGCAGCACTGGCCAAGCGGGTGGCCGCCGGAGAAGTCGAAGTGGATCCGCAGTCTGCGTACTGGCTGGAGCGGTGCCTGCGCGATTTCGAGCGGGCCGGTGTGAACCTGCCTGATCCCGAGCAGCAGCGCCTGCGCGAGCTCAACCAGCGCATCGCCGAACTGCAGTCGGCGTTCGGTCGGCTGGCGCTCGCCGGGATGAACGCCGGCGCGGTCCTGGTCACCGATCGGGCCGAGTTGGACGGGCTGAGCGATGCCGAGATTGAGGGCGCCCGCGAACGCGCGGCCGAGCAGGGCCACGCCGACGCGTGGCTGCTGGAGCTCGACAACACTTCGGGGCAGCGTCCCCTCGACGTGTTGAAGCACCGCGGGCTGCGCGAGCGGCTGTTCAAGGCCTCGATCGGGCGCGGGCTGGGTGGCGGGCATGACACCCGTCCGATCATCGTGGAGCTGGCGCGGCTGCGGGCCGAGCGCGCCGCCCTGCTGGGCTTCGCGAACCACGCCGACTACGTCGCGGCGGACGGTTGTGCGCGCGGTGGTGCTGCAGTGTGGGCGATGCTGACCAAGCTGGCGCCGGCAGCCGTTGCCAACGCCCGGAAAGAGGCCGACGAGATGGCCGAGGTCTGGCGCCGGATCGAGCCGGAGGGCCCGTTGGCCGCCTGGGACTGGCAATACGTGTCGGAGTTGCTGCGCGCTGAGCGCTACCAGCTGGACGCGTCCGCGTTGCGGCCGTACCTGGAGTTGGAGCGGGTGCTGAACGAGGGGGTGTTCGCTGCGGCCAACGGGCTCTACGGCATCACCTTCGCCGAGCGTGCGGACCTGCGCGGGTACAACGATGAAGTACGGGTGTTCGAGGTGAACGACGCGGACTCGACTCCGATTGGGTTGTTCGTCGCCGACTTTTACACCCGTCCGGGCAAGCAGGGTGGGGCCTGGATGAACAACCTGGTCGACCAGAACCACCTGCTCGGACAACTGCCGGTCGTCTGCAACAACTCGAACCTGATCAAGCCGCCGGCCGGGCAGCCCACGCTGATGACCTGGGACGACGTGATCACGTTGTTCCACGAGTTCGGGCACGCGCTCCACGGGCTGCTGTCGGACGTCCGGTACCGCTCGCAGTCGGGCACGGAAACGCCACGTGACTTCGTGGAATACCCGTCCCAGGTGAACGAGATGTGGGCACTGGACGCTGAGATCCTGCCTCGGTTCGCGGTCCATCACGCCACCGGCGAGCCGATGCCGGCCGAGTGGATCGAGACCCTGCGAGCGTCCACTCGGTTCGGTCAGGGCCACAAGACCACCGAGTACCTGGGCGCGGCCCTGCTCGACCAGGTCTGGCACTCGACCCCGCTGGACGAGCTGCCGACCGGCCCCGAGCACGTCGAGGCGTTCGAGCAGGCCGCGCTCGCCAAGGTTGGACTCGACTACGAGTTGGTGCCGCCGCGGTACCGCTCTGGCTACTTCCGACACGTCTTCGAGGGCGGCTATGACGCCGGCTACTACGCCTACATCTGGTCGGAGGTGCTGGACGCCGACACGGCCGCCTTCATTCGCGCCAACGGCGGCCTGACCAGGGAGAACGGCGATCGCTTCCGTCGCCGGCTGTTGGCGCGCGGCGGTTCGGTCGATGCCATGGACGCGTTCCGCGACTACCGCGGCCAGGATCCGGACCTGCAGCACCTGCTGGACCGCCGCGGGCTGGCCACCGAGGTCGGCTGAGCGCGGGCCGCCTCAATCACCACACGCAAGCTGGACAGTTCGAGCCGATGTCGGCTGGAAGTGTCCAGCTTGTGGGAGATGACGACAGGTCAACCGGCCGATGGGCGGCCTTGACGCGACCGAGGCTCAGCGGACGCGGGCGGCGATCAGGGCCTTCAGGGCGTCCGCGTCGTTCGGCAGGTCGATGACGTGACGGGGCAATGACTCCAGACCGTCGAAGCGGGCCGGGCGGTCGGGCTCGCGTCCGATCGCTTCGACGATGGTCGCGGCGAACTTCACCGGCAGCGCGGTCTCAGTGACGATCATCGGTACCCCCGGGCGCACGAAGTCGCGCGCGACCAACACCCCGTCCGCAGTGTGCGGGTCGATCAGCACACCCGAGGTCTCCCACAGGGAACGGATCGTGGCCACCCGGTCCGCGTGCGTGGATGCTGCCGAGACGAAGCCGTACTTTTGCTGCAGGGACGCGAACTCGGGCGTCCCCGAGAGATCGAAGTAGCCGTCCCGAGGCAGGACCACCGCGAACAGTTCCCGGACGCGGGCAGCGTCCCGTCCGAGCAGGTCGAAGATGAACCGCTCGAAGTTGGATGCCTTTGAGATGTCCATGCTTGGCGACGAGGTCTCGTGGGTTTCGGCGGCCGACCGCACCCGGTACAGCCCCGTTCGGAAGAACTCGTCCAGCACATTGTTCTCGTTGGTGGCCAGCACCAGCCGATCGATTGGCAGCCCCATCATCCGCGCAACGTGTCCGGCCATGATGTTGCCGAAGTTGCCGGTCGGAACGCAGAACGAGACCAGCTCATCGTCCGTGGAAGTAACCCGTAGCCAGGAAGCGATGTAGTACACCACCTGGGCGACCAGCCGAGCCCAGTTGATCGAGTTCACTGCGCCCAACGAATAGCGAGCCTTGAATTCGAGATCGGACGCGACCGCCTTCACCAGGTCCTGGCAGTCATCGAAGACTCCGGTCACGGCGATGTTCACGATCGCCGGATCGTCCAGCGAGAACATCTGGGCCTGCTGGAACGGCGACATCCGGCCGGCGGGGGTCAGCATGAACACCCGGATCCCAGTCCGGCCGAGCATCGCGTATTCGGCGGCCGAACCGGTATCGCCGCTGGTCGCGCCGAGAATGTTCAGCTCGGCGCCGCGCCGCGCCAGCTCGTACTCGAAGAGCTGGCCGAGCAACTGCATGGCCATGTCCTTGAACGCGGCGGTCGGTCCGCCGGAGAGATGCGCGAGCCACAGTCCGCCGTCCAACTCGGTGACCGGCACGACCTGCGGATCGGCGAACACCGAGTCGGTGTAGGCCCGCGCGCACAGTTCGCGCAGGTCAGCGGACGGGATGTCGTCGATGAACAGCGACAGCACCGCGTGCGCCAGTGCGGCGTAACCCTCGGACGCCAGCAGCGCCCGCCACGAGGCCAATCGGGCTCCGTCCACCTGCGGGTAGCTCTCGGGCAGGTACAGGCCGCCGTCGGGGGCCAGCCCCTCGAGCAGGATGTCAGTGAACCCGAGCGTTGCGCCGGCGGGGTCGCGAGTGGAGAGATATTGCACCCGAGAACTCTACCGACGTGCCCGGACTCCGGGTTGGTTGATCACGCGTGGAGTGAAGCTCGACCTTCACCACAGATAAGCAGCCCCAGCCCGGTCGCGAAGTTGCTTTCCCCAACGCGGCCCTAGATCATTCAAGGGTGCTCGATCCCGCTGTGCGTCCGCCCGCCCAGCCGGCTGGGAGTGAGCTGACCAGACAGGCCAACGAGATCCTCACGCAGGCTCAGAACCTGGCTGACCAGCTTCGCACCGAAGCCCAAGCTGAGGCTGATGCCGTGCGCGCGGAAACGGCGAAGAACCGTGAGCTGAGCGAACAGCTCGCCCGCGAAGTCGCCGAGCACCGGGCGGCAGCCGAAGAGGCGATGACGTCTGCCGCCACTCGGCTCGAGGAGGCACGCCAGGATTCGTTGACCCTGCTCAGCGACGCCACCGAGCAGGCATCCATGATCACCGGAACCGCCGAACGCACGGCGGCCGAGGTCACTTCGAATGCCCGCGCGGAGGCCGAGCAACGAATCGCGGACGCCCAGGCTCGCGCCGCTGCCATGCTCGAGGAGGCCGAGCAGGTGGCCGCCAACGGTCGCCAACAGCTTGCCGACGAGCGCGCCCAAGTCGAGGCCGAACTGGAGCGGCGCCGCGAGGAATTGGCAGCCGCGGACGCCCATCGCCGCGAGCAGACGGACGCCGAGTTGGCCGCCCTGCACTCGGGCGTGATTAGCGAACTGCAGCGCTTCCGTACCGATTCCCAGAACGCGGTCGACCAGCGCTGGGCCGAGTTCAACGCCGAACGGGAGCGCTTCACCGCGGAGGCCGAGAAGTCCAGAGCGGACGCCCACGCCGAACGCGAGTGGCTGCGGGCAGAGGCCCAGGCGAAAGCGGACGAGCAACTGGCTGCGGCCGAAGCCCACGTGAACTGGACGCAGGAGGCCATGGCCGGCCTGCGCGCGTCCGCTGAGGCCGAGGTGGAAGCGCTCAAACGGCAGACCCACCAGGAGTTGGCCGAGCACGCCCGCGGGGTCCGCGAGCAGGTCGGGCTCGCCGCCACCTCCACCGCTCACCGGCACCAGTCGCTGATCGCCGAGGCCACCGCGAGCGCCGAGGATCTGACCGCCCGGGCCAAGGCCGTCCTCGATGCCGCTGAGCGGGACGCGGCCAACACCAGCCAGCGCGCCCAGGAGGAGGCCGAACGCCTCGTCAACCACGCCAAGTCCGAGGCCCAGGCCCAACTGGAGCGCGCGGAACGCCGGCTGGCCGAAGCCGAGGCCGGCGCGAAGCTCATCCGGGAGCGGTCCGCGTCCGATCTGGAGAAGCTGCAGCGCGAGACGCTCGCCAAGACCAAGGCCAGCCGCGAGGAAGCGGTGACGCTGCTCACCGAGGCCCGCGCCGAGGCTGACAGCGTCCGCGGTGAGGCACGTAGTCTGATGGAACGGGCGCGTGCGGAAGTGGCCGCACTGGCCCGTCGCCGTGATGACATCAATGCCCAACTCGGGCACCTTTCGGGAGTGATCGAGGCGCTGGCCGTCTCTGAGCGTCCCGGCCAGACCCCCAACCAAGTGACGGAAGAGGAATCATGACCCAGCAGAACCCGGGGTTCCGGACGGTGATGCGCGGCTACGACCCGAACGAGGTTGATCGCTCCCTGACTGACCTGCGCAAGGCACTCGACCAGGCCCGTGCGGAGGCTGCGGACGGCTCGGTGGCGGTCACCAAGCTGAACTCGCAGGTCGCCCAGCTCGGCGAGCAGGCGAACAGCTACCGGGCGCGCATCGCCTCGCTCGAGCAGGAGCAGAAGGAGGCCGCGGCGCCGTCCTTCACCGATCTGGGCGCCCGGATCGGCAAGATGCTGAAGCTGGCGGAGGACGAGGCTGCCGAGTTGCGCGCGAAGGCACAGGCGGACGCCGATCGCGTCACGGCCGAAGCCACCGCTGCCGCCGAGCAGGCGACCACCGCTGCCGACCGCTACGCCACGGACGTCACCACGAAGGCGGATGCCGAAGCTGCCCGCGTCCTGGAGGCGGCCAAGCAGCAGGCCGACGAAATCATCGACTACGCCGACCGCGAGGCCACCGCTCGCCGCGAGGAGGCCGAGGCGGTGTACGAGCACCAGCGTGCCCGCGCGGCGGCTGCGGCTGCCGACTTCGAGAAGACCCTGGCCGAGCGCCGCGACAAGGCCGCACAGGAGTTCGCCGTCCAGATGCAAAACAACGAACAGGCGATTGCCGCGGCCCAGGAGCGGCAGGCCGCGATCGAGGCTGAGGCCGATCGGACGCTGGCCGAGGCCAAGGCGCAGGCCGATGCGCACATCAAGACCGCTCGGGACGAAGCCGCGCAGCACGTCGATTCGTCGCGGCTGGCCGCGGAGAAGATCCGGCGCGAATCCGAGCGCGAACTGCAGGCGGCCACGGCGCGCCGGGACGCGATCACCGCGCAGCTGACCAACGTCCGCCAGATGCTGGCCACGCTCGGCGGGGCTGCGATCGTGAACCCGCTGGCCGAGCCCGAAGCGGCACCGGTGGCTGCTGCCGAAGCTCCAGTGGAAGCGGCCGAAGAGGCGACGGTGGTCGAGGAGCCAACGGTGGCTGCGGAAGCTCCCGCGGACGTAGCCCCAACTGAGGAGGAGGAGCAGGCATGAAGTTTCGTTACCTCGGCAACTCCGGCCTGAAGGTCTCGGAGATCTGCTACGGCAACTGGTTGACCCACGGTTCACAGGTCGAGAACGAGACCGCAACCAAGTGCGTCCGCGCCGCGTTGGAGTCGGGCATCACGAGCTTCGACACTGCCGATGTCTACGCCAACACGGTCGCGGAGTCGGTGCTCGGCAAGGCGCTGAAGGGCGAGCGGCGGGAGTCGCTGGAGATCTTCACCAAGGTCTACTGGCCCACCGGGCCGAAGGGGCCGAACGATTGCGGGCTGTCGCGCAAGCACATCATGGAGTCGATCCATGGCTCGCTGAAGCGGCTCAAGACCGACTACGTCGACCTCTACCAGGCCCACCGCTACGACCACGAGACGCCGCTGGAAGAGACCATGCAGGCGTTCGCGGACGTCGTCCGCCAGGGCAAGGCGCTCTACATCGGTGTCAGTGAGTGGGACGCGAACCAGATCCGCGCCGGTCACGCGCTGGCCAAGGATCTCGGCATCCAGCTGGTGTCGAACCAGCCGCAGTACTCGATGCTGTGGCGGGTGATCGAGGAGTGGGTCGTGCCGACTTCCGAGGAACTGGGCGTTTCCCAGATCTGCTGGTCACCGGTCGCCCAGGGCGTCCTCACCGGCAAGTACCTGCCCGGCCAGCCGCTGCCCAAGAACTCGCGGGCCACGGACGAGAACGGCGGCGCGGCGATGATCCAGCGCTTCCTGCGCGACGACGTGATCGAGACCGTGCAGAAGCTGCGTCCGATCGCTGAGGAGCTCGATCTCACCATGGCACAACTGGCGGTGGCCTGGGTGCTGGCGAATCCGAACGTCGCGTGCGCGATCATCGGTGCGTCCCGGCCGAGCCAGATCAAGGAGAACGTGGCCGCCAGCGGCGTCCAGCTCCCCGACGAGGTGCTCAGCCGTATCGACGACGCGCTCGGCGATGTGGTGGTGCGCAACCCGATGCTGACCGCGGAGAACACCCCGAAGGTGCGTCCCTGCTGATCGGCTGATCCTGTCCGCCGGGTCTGCTCCCGTCGGCTGGCCCCGTGGGCTGACCCCGTCCACTTATCGAACGTGTTCGGGTGGGACGGGCGAGACGGGGGTACGGGGTGGACGGTGGCGGCCGGGCCCGTGGGCAGAAGTCCTCCTGTTGAGCCGGACGGACGCGACGTACCTTGGGCCTATGGCCGAGTTCAACCTGCAGCGACTTGAAGACGACGGTTTCAAGCGGGTGCTCTGCGTGGTGGCGCACCCGGATGACATCGAGTACGGCACCTCAGCCGCGGTGGCCGCATGGACAGCCCGCGGCATCGAGGTCTGTTACCTGCTGCTCACCGGTGGCGAGGCCGGCATGCAGCGTCCGCCCGAGCAGACCCGAGTCCTGCGCGCCGCCGAGCAGCGGGAGGCCAGCGAGGTGGTGGGGGTGCAGGACCTGACCATCCTCGACCACCCGGACGGGATGCTGGTCTACTCCCTGGACATCCGCCGCGACATCGCGCGACACATTCGCAAGATCCGGCCGGACGTGGTGGTTACGGGCTCCTGGGAGGTGGAGTTCGTGGCCGGCCTGAACCAGGCCGATCACCGCGTGGCCGGCTTGGCCTGCGTGGACGCGATCCGGGACGCCGACAACACCTGGGTCTTCCCGGAACTGGCCGCTGACGAGGGGCTTCCCAAGTGGGGAGTGAGCTGGTTGCTGGTCGCCGGCGACAGCCGTCCGACCCATGCGGTGGACGTGAGCGGACGCCCGCTCGAGCGTGGCATCCTCGCGCTCGAAGCCCACGGTGACTATCTGGGCGGGCTGTCGGGCCACCCGCTGCCCCGGGACCTGCTCACGGAGATGACCACCGCCCAGGGTGCGGCGCTCGGCGTTCCCAACGCGGTGGCGTTCCGGGCCTACAAGCTCCGCTAGCTGCCAAAGCGGTCCCTGAGGAGCGTGAGGAACGAGCGCGTCACGAAGGGCCGCAGCCACCCGGTTGCAGTGAGACGGACCCTTCGTCAAGCTCAGGGATCGTTGGAGAGGCTCAGGGATCGTCAGCGGGCGTACCGCTCAACGAAGTTGCGGAGCACGCGATGCTGCTCGCCGTTCACCTGGCTGTTGGCTGCCATGGTGATCAGGTCGTCCAGCTCGGACGGGGCGAAGTAGCCGGCGTGCTGGTAGATGCGCATCCGGGCGGCGAGGTCGTCGGCGTCCAGTTCGGGGTGGAACTGGGTGACGTACACGTTCATCCCGACCCGGTACATCTGCACTGGGCAGTCCACCCCGGTGGCCAGCAGTTCGATCCCGGGCGGCGCGCCGTTGCAGGCCTCCTTGTGGCCGACGAACGCGTGGAAGAGTGGGCTCATCCCGGCCAGCAGCGGATCGCTCAGTCCGGCTTCGGTCTGGGTCACCTCGATCGCGCCGACCGCTTCGCCGAACTCGCGGTCGACCCGGCCGCCGAGGTGCGTGCTCACCGTCCCGACGCCGTAGCACATGCCGAGGAACGGGTAGTCGGCGTCGACGATCTGATCCACCAGCCCACGCAGGTCGGCCTCGACCCGCTGCTGGATCGACGACTTGATCTCGTCCGAGATATTGAAGGAGCTCCCGCCCAGGATTACGCCCGAGTACTCGCTCAGGTCGAGCGGCGGTAACGGCTGCGTTTCGACCCGAAGGTGGACCAGTTCGGACGCGTCCAGCCCGGTGTGCCGCAGTACCGACTGGTACTCGGCCGCGGCGGCGGTGTCGTGGTCGCGGGTGGCAAGGAGCAGGAAGGGCAGCACGGAAGTCATGATAGGCGGCACGGGCTCGACCTGCCGGAGCGCCCGCGTCCGCCGACTCGAGCGAAGGTGGATCTTGGCCTGATGCTAGGTAGTGAACGGGGACGCTGCCCCGGTCTCAGCCAGCAGCAGGCGCAGCGCGGCCTCCGGTCCGCCGGCTTCCCGCTGCCGGACGTAGC
>DAOPRQ010000056.1:0-2423 GCA_035349055.1 Propionicimonas sp. | reverse complement strand
AGCAGCAGGCGCAGCGCGGCCTCCGGTCCGCCGGCTTCCCGCTGCCGGACGTAGCTGGACCCCCGCTCGGCGAGCTCGGCCGCGAAGTGCAACTCGGTCTCGCAGCCGAGGTCTCGTGCGATCGGAGTGAGCCGTTCCAGCCAGTTCAACAGGCCCTCGCGCAGCGGCACCTCGCGCTTCTCCCGATTGGGGGTGATCACTTCCGCGTCCATGCCGTAGCGCGCCGCACGCCACTTGTTCTCGCGCACGAGCCACGGCGGTAACGACTCGTAGGTGTGGTCGCGGGCGTAGCCGCGGGAGATATGCTCGGCGAAGCACTGGGTCAGCGCGGCCAGGCAGCCGATCTCGGCCAGCGTCGGCACCGAGTCGCCCGTCCGATTCTCGACTGTGCCGAACTTCGGGGACGGTCGGACGTCCCAGCGAATCTCGGCCGCGACACTGATCATGTGGGAATCAAGTAGTTCCTCGGCGTACTCCTCGAACTCCGACCAGCGGCTCATCGGGTAGGGCAGCCCGTTGGTTGGCAGCTGCTGGAAGATCATCGTCCGCTGGGACGCATAGCCGGAATCGGCGCCCTCCCAGTACGGCGACGAGCAGGTGACCGCCAGCAGGTAGGGGTAGAAGCGAGCCAGGCCGTTGGTGATCGGCAGTGCCTTGTCCTTGTGGTCGACGCCGACGTGGACGTGGGTGCCGCAGATGGCCATCTGGCGTCCCCAGTACTGGTTGAGGTCGGCCACCACGTCATAGCGGGAGCCGGTGAAGCGCTCCTGCGCGTCCGACTTGCTGAAGGGGTGCGAGCCCGACCCGATCAGGCCGATGCCCATCGGCCCGATGACACGCTGCACGATCAGCAGGTTGGCGGACAGGTCGGCGACCGCCTCGCCCACGGTGGTGTGCGCGCCGGAGACCAACTCGATCATGTTCTTCAGGAATTCCTTGCGGATCGGCTCGGTCTCACCGCCGCCGCAAGCTTCGAGGACGGATTCGGCCGCCGGGGTGAGCTCGCCGGAGGCCAGGTCGACCAGGCCGAGCTCCCATTCGATGCCCACGCTCGATTGTTTGGACGGGGCGAAGTCGACGCGCATGCTCGGATCCTCACTGAGACTGGGCCTGATTCTAGACAGGTACCCCATCGCTTCAAATGGCTGCTCGGACGCGGGCCGAAGCTGGGTTGAGCCCGGCGCCTACATCGTCAGGATCACCTTGCCGATGTTCTCCCCGGACGCGAGCAGGGCGTGCGCCTGGGCGACGTCCGCCAAGCGGAAGCGGGTCTCGCGTGGCGGCTTGATCGCGCCGGCGGTCACCAACGGCCACACCCGCTCGGCAACGGCTGCGGCGATGGCGGCCTTCTGCGCGACCGGACGTCCGCGCAGGCTGGTGGCGGTCACGGTGGCCCGCTTCACCAGCAGTGCGTTCAGGTCGAGGGTGGCTTTGCGTCCCCCCTGGAGGCCGATCACTACCAGGCGTCCGTCCAGGGCCAGCGAGGCGACGTTCGACTCCAGGTACTTGGCGCCGATTACGTCCAGGATCACGTCCACGCCCTTGCCGGCGGTGGTTTCGGCGACCGCGGCCACCCAGTCGTCGTGGTAGTCGAAGGCCTCGTCCGCGCCGAGTTCGCGGCACAGCTCGAGCTTCTCCGCCGATCCGGCGGTGGTGAGCACGCGGGCGCCGATCGCCTTCGCATACTGGATCGCGAACGTGCCGACGCCTCCGGTGCCGCCGTGGATCAGTACGGTCTCGCCGGCTTTCAGGTGCACGTGGTCGAAGTTCGACAGGACGGTCGCGGCCGCCTCGATCAACCCGCCGGCGCTGATCAGGTCGATGCCGGCGGGCGGCCGGATCACCTGTCCGGCCGGGACGTTCACGTATTCGGCGTAGCCACCGCCGGCCAGCAGGGCTACGCACTCGTCACCGATCGCCCAGCCGTGGACGCCTTCGCCGAGCTCGACGATGGCGCCGGCGACCTCAAGGCCGATGATGTCGCTGGCGCCAGGCGGCGGCGGATAGAAGCCCTGCCGTTGCAGCAGGTCCGCCCGGTTCACGCCGGCGGCGTGGACGGCGACGAGCACCTCGCCGGGCGCGGCGAACGGCGGGGCCGCCTCGGTGATGAACAGGTTCTCGGGACCGCCGGGCTCGGTTACGGAGACGATTCGCATGCCCCCAGCTTTGCATCTGGCCCCGTCCAGGTGAATGTCACCAGCCGGGTTAGCCGTTGTCGGTTCGCGTCTGTGCTCAATCCCCTCGCCCGCGCCAGCGGGGGCGGAACCCAGTGGAAGGAGCGGAGAAGAGCAGCGTCCGCCGTAGTCAGCGGGCCGAACTAGGTGGAATCGATCCTACGCACAGCATGAATCGTTATGATGGGTCGACTGGCGAGGTCGCATAGTGGACTAGTGCAGCCGCCTTGAAAGCGGCCGAGCTTAACG
>DAOPRQ010000055.1:0-17035 GCA_035349055.1 Propionicimonas sp. | reverse complement strand
TCCAGGACCGGTACTCCATGTTCTTCTCGATGCCGGTGTGCAGGAAGCCGATGCCGGGACGGATGCTCTGCACCGTCTCGCCGTCGCACTCCACCATCAGGCGCAGCACGCCGTGCGTGGACGGGTGCTGCGGGCCCATGTTGATGACCAGGGTCTCGTCGCCGCGCTCGGCCTGCTCGCTGGCGATGTCGCCCCAGTCGCCGCCACCCATGGCGGTGTAGACGGTGCCTTCGGTCTCCTCACCGGGAGCCGCGTAGTAGTCGGTGTGCTGGGCGCTCATCAGTAGCTCCTGCGCTGGTCGACCGGCGGAACGGTCGTGCCCTTGTATTCGATCGGGATCCCGCCGAGCGGGTAGTCCTTGCGCTGCGGGTGGCCTACCCAGTCGTCCGGCATCAGGATGCGGGTGAGGTGCGGGTGGCCGTCGAAGATGATGCCGAACATGTCCCAGGCTTCGCGCTCGTGCCAGTCGGCCGCTGGGTAGACCGCGACGATGCTGGGCACGTGCGCATCGGCCTCGGGACACGAGGTCTCCACGCGCAGCCGGCGATTGTGGGTCATCGACTGCAGGTGGTAGACGACGTGCAGTTCCTCACCGGCGGCCTGCGGGTAGTGCACGCCGGAGACGGAGGCGCAGAACTCGAAGCGCAGCTGCGCGTCGTCCCGCAGCGCCTGCATCACCTCGACGAGCTTTGCCCGCGGGATGTGGAAGGTGAGTTCGCCACGGTCGAGGACGACCTTGATGAACGGGTCGGCCACCAGGGCGGCCAGCCGGTCGTGAACACCGTCGAACCACGAGCCGTACGGCGGCGCGCTCGGAGCGGGCCACTCGACGGGCTTGACAATGCGGCCGTAGCCGGACGTGTCGCCGGTGCCCGAACCCCACATGCCCTTCTTCACCGCGATCGGCTTGGGCGCCTCGATGATCGCCGGGGTGAGCTCCGGGTCGGGCTGGGCGTCCTCGCGCTCCACGCCGGCCTTGGGCGAAGCCTCCGGATCCATCACCGGCTTGTCGATGCTCTTCTCCTCGCCGGGGAGCTTGGGATCACTCATCGCATGAGGCCCTTCATCTCGTGGGTGGCGGGGGCCGTGAGCGCTGCGGTCTCGGCCGCCTCGTAAGCGTCCAGCTCGTTCTGGCCGATCGGACGCTTGGCGACGATGTCCTTGCGCAGCTTCCACATGGCGTCGATCAGCATGTCCGGACGCGGCGGGCAGCCGGGAACATACATGTCCACCGGAACCAGGTGGTCGCCGCCCTGGACGATCGCGTAGTTGTTGAACATCCCGCCCGAAGAGGCGCATACGCCCATCGCCAGGACCCACTTGGGGTTCGGCATCTGGTCGTACACCTGCCGCAGCACCGGGGCCATCTTCTGGCTGACCCGGCCCGAGATGATCATCAGGTCGGCCTGGCGGGGTGATGCCCGGAAGACCTCCTGGCCCCAGCGGCCGGCGTCGAAGCGCGGCGTGCCGTAGGCCATCATCTCGATGGCACAGCAGGCAAGGCCGAAGGTGGCCGGCCAGAAGGACGCCTGTCGCATCCACCCGAAAATGCCCTCCACCGTAGTCAGCACCACGCCCTGGGGGATCTTGTCTTCAATACCCATATCGGCCCCTACGCCTTCTCAGTCCCATTCCAGGCCGCCACGACGCCAGACATAGGCGTACGCGACGAACACGGTCGCCATGAACAGCACCATCTCCAGCAGGGCGAACAGGCCCAGCTGCTTGAAGGTGACCGCCCACGGGTAAAGGAAGATAGTCTCGATATCGAACACGATGAACAGCATCGCGATGATGTAGTACTTGATCGGGAACCGACCGCCGCCGGCCGGCTGCGGGGTGGGTTCGATGCCGCACTCGTACGAGGAGTACTTGACCTTGTTGTAGCGGCGCGGCCCGACGAAGGCGCTCAGCAGCAGGGAGATCGCAAGAAAGCCTGCGGCCAGCGCCATGATGCCCAGCAACGGGATATAGGGGCTCATCAGGATCTTTGTCCCTTCTGCGGCGAGCACTGCGGTTTGGTTGTCATGCTGAGGGTGCCACCTTTGCGAGGCCTCGGATGACTTTGTCCATCCAATCACCATCTTTCGTGTCGTACAGGTGTGCAAGCAGTTTCATGGTGAATCTCATCAAGGTCGGCCGCGGCAACCCGTAGCGGGTGCACAGGTGCATCACCTGCGGATGCTCGATCAGCGACACGAAGACCTGTCCCAGCCGGAAGTACCCGCCCCATTCGGCCTTCAACCTGGCCGGGTAGCCGCGCAGCGCAGTCTCTGCGCTCGGCGTACCGAAGCCGCGGAACCGGGCGTCCGCGATCGCGTCCGCGGCCATTTCGGCGGCTTCCATCGCGTAGGAGATGCCTTCACCGTTGAACGGGGAGATCATGCCGCCGGAGTCGCCGACCAGCAGCAGCCCGCGGGCGTAGGCGGGCTGACGGTTGAAGCTCATCGGCAGGGCGGCGCCGAGCGTCGGCCCGACCTGGTTCTCCGGGGTGAAGCCCCACTCCGCCGGTGTGTTCGCCAGCCATCGCGAGAACATCTCGCGGTAATTCATCTTCGCCGGCTCGGAGCTGGAACTGACCGTGCCGAGGCCGACGTTGACCGTCCCATCGCCCATGCCGAAGATCCAGCCGTAGCCGGGCAGCAGGCTGGATTCGCCTGGTTTGCCGTCCCAGAGTTCGAGCCACGACTCCATGTGGTCGTCGTTGGTGCGGGCCGGCGAGTTGAAGTACGCGCGGACGGCTACGCCCATCGGCCGGTCAGTCCGCTTGGCGAGCCCCATGCCGAGTGCGAGGCGGGCGGAGTTGCCGTCCGCTGCGATCACGACGGGTGCGCGGAAGGTGCGGCCGTCCTTGCTCTGGACGCCGACGATGCGGTCGGTGCGCTCGTTGATGATCGGCGCGGTGACGTTGGTCTGCTCGTACAGCCGGGCGCCGCCGGCGACCGCGCGGTCGGCGAGGATCTTGTCGAAAGTGGCGCGGGCACGCACCAGGCCGTAGGGCGGGAACTCGGCGAGGTCGGGCCAGGGCAGCTCGAACGGCTCGGTGCGTCCCCCGTAGACCCGTAGGCCGCGGTTGTGCACCCAGCCGGCTTCCTCGCTGGTGTCGATGCCCAGCTTGATCAGCTGCTTCACTGCGCGGGGAGTGAGGCCGTCGCCGCAGACCTTTTCGCGCGGGAACTTGCTCTTCTCCAGCAACACGACGTCGAGGCCGCGACCGGCGAGGTGCGCGGCTGCAGCGGAGCCACCTGGGCCGGCGCCGACCACGATCACGTCGGCTTCGACAGGTGAGCCGGTAGCCGGAATCGCCGGCTCTGGCTCGGACATGGGTCCTCCTGCGTGGTGGCTGCTGGGACTCGGGCCAGTCTAGGGAAAATGCGCGTTCGGAGCCATTTGGCGCCCCGTCTGGTCAAGGGTTGCGCAACGGCTATCCTGCGTTGGTGATTCAGCACCCGCCGAGGACGCGTCTGCGTGCCAGCAGCCGGGCCATCGATGAGGTGGGCAACCTTCTTGCGTACCTGCGCACCGAGGGCGTGGCGTGGCTACGCCGCGGCGACGGAATGGTCGGCGTCGGCGAGGTCGCGCGCTTCTCCGGCACGTTCACCGAGGCGGAAGCCTGGTGGCAGGAGTTCTGCGCTCAGCTCGACGGCGGCGCGCTGCAACTGGAGTGCGGCCCGGTCGGCCCGGTGGCGTTCGCGTCCTTCGTGTTCGATCCGGCGACGACCGCACAGCAGTCGGTGCTGGTCGTGCCCAGGGTGCTGATCGGACGCCGCAAGGGCTGCAGCTGGTTGACCGAGATCAGCGACGGGCTTGCACCGGACGCCACCGCTGAGCCGGTCGAGCCCGACAATCCCCGGCCGGTTGAGCATGCCGAGACCGCCGCCGCCCACACCGCTTCACAGTCCGTCCGCAAGGTGGCAGAGAGCCTCGATCGCGAGCAGTGGCAGGACATCGTCGAGCAGGCGGTCGGGCGTATCGGCCAGGGCGAGATCGACAAGGTGGTGCTGGCCCGCGGAGTGACCCTTGAGGCCGACGAGCCGTTGGACGGACGCACCCTGGTACGCGAGTTGGCCGACCGCTACCCGAGCTGCTGGACGTACTACGTTGACGGACTGGTCGGGGCTTCCCCGGAGATGCTGATCCGTCGCGAGGACGGTCTGGCCACTTCGCGGGTGCTGGCCGGGACGATTCGGCGGAACGGTGCGGAGGAGTTGGACCTCAAGCTCGCGCACGCCTTGGCCCGGTCGGGGAAGAACCTGATCGAGCACGAGTTGGCGGTCGAGTCGGTAGCTCGGGCACTGGCGCCGTTCTGCTCGGGAATGAACGTGCCGGACGCGCCCTATGTGCTGGAACTGCCGAACGTGCTGCACCTGGCTTCCGATGTGACGGCGGTCGCACATCCCGACGTGAGTGCGCTACGGCTGGCCGGCGAGTTGCACCCGTCCGCAGCGGTCTGTGGCACCCCGACCGAGGTGGCGCGCAAAGTGATCGCCGAGTTGGAGCACCTGGATCGGGGACGATACTCCGGCCCGGTCGGCTGGCTGGACGCGAACGGTGACGGCGAGTTCGCGATCGCCTTGCGCTGCGGACTGCTGGACCCGTCCGACCCGCGCCGGATCACGATCTACGCCGGCTGCGGCATCGTGTCCGAGTCCGACCCGGCCGAGGAGTACGCCGAAACCGAGGCCAAGCTGCTCCCGATGCTCGAAGCCCTGGGCGTGCCCACGCCGGTTCACCACGACTGAGGCCAACAGGCAACCCGGTTTTGGCCGGTTATGACTCCCCTACTGGCGCCGCCCGCGGACACAACCCACTTTCTACCGGTTGTGGCAGGCAATTCAGGGCTGACAACCAGTCAAAAGTGGGTTGCACGAAACCCGGCAACCTTTCGGCGTCCCATAACCGGCTAAAGGTGGGTTTACCTCGGCGCTTCGTGACGCCGTCCGGTTCGTTCCTCACCGGACGGCTCCTCAGGGACCGTTTCGGTGTCGGAGACTCACGGGTCAAACCGAGCCATGCCGATCTGTGCCGTAGATCCGGTCGAAGACCTCCCGGACGTACTCGCGCTCGGCCGTCTTGAAGTGCTGCTCGTGGATCTCATCCAAGCGGGCGACCTCCGCAGGCGATTCCGCGTCGCCGGCGCCCCAGGTGAGCAATCCCCGCTCGTCCGTTCTCACGTCACTGACTGCGAAGCCCTCCGCCTCGAGCGCCCTGCGGTAGGCCTCGAATGCGGCCAAGTACGCTGCTCGGCTCGTCACGACGACGAGACTACCGACAACGATCGCGAAGGGTCCGAGCTGATTCGATCAGGGCTCGAGCAGGCCGCGGATGTCTTCGGCGGACAGCGGGGCGGCGAGGTCGCCGGCCTCCCCCACCACCTTGGCGAACAGGTCGCGTTTGCGCTCCTGCAGAGCGACCACCTTCTCCTCGATCGTGTCAGCACTGACCAGGCGGTAGACCATCACCGGCTGGTCCTGGCCGATCCGGTGGGTCCGGTCGATCGCCTGCAACTCCGCGGCTGGGTTCCACCAGGGGTCCAGGATGAAGACGTAGTCGGCCTCGGTCAGCGTGAGGCCGAAACCCCCCGCCTTCAGGCTGATCAGGAACACCGGGTTCGTCCCTTCGCGGAACTCAGCGATCCGAGCCGGACGATCGCGCGTCCGGCCGTCCAGGTAGCTGGTACCGATCCCCTCCTCGGCCAGACGCTCGCGCACCATCCCCAGGTAGGTGGTGAACTGGCTGAAGACCAGCGCGCGATGGCCCTCGGCCGCCAGCTCGGTGACCAGCTCGATCAGCGTGTCGATCTTCGCGGACGCCGCCCCGTGCCCCGGCAGCACCAACGCCGGCGACAGCGCAAGCTGCCGCAACCGGGTGAGCGAAGCCAGAATCGTGATCCGATTCCGTTTCAGGTCGTCCACCAGCCCGAGCACCTGCTTGCGCTCGGCCGCCAACTGCTTGTCGTAGAGCCGCCGGTGCGCCGGCGAGAGTTCGACCGAGAGCACCTGCTCCTGCTTCGGCGGCAGCTCGGACGCCACCGTCTCCTTCGTCCGCCGCAACATCAGCGGACGCACCCGCCGGTGCAGCCGACCCAGCGCGGCCGGATCCGACCCGTTCTCGATCGGACGCCGATATCGCTCCGCGAACGCCACCGGATCGGCGAACAGCCCCGGCGCGACAATCGAGAGAAGCGACCAGAGGTCCATCAGGTTGTTCTCCAACGGCGTGCCGGTGATTGCGAACTTCGTCCGCGCCCGCAACTTGCGCACCGACTGGTAGCCGCGCGACTGCCGGTTCTTCACGAATTGGGCCTCGTCCAGCAGCGCCACGCTCCAGGGCAACCCGACGTATTCCTCCTCGTCCAGACGAAGGAGTGTGTATGAAGTCACCACCAGGTCGGCGCCGGCCACGATGTCGGCCAGCGGTGCCGTCCGCTTCTTCGAAGTCTGCGCCAACACCCGCACATCCAGGCCGGGCGCGAACTTCGCAGCCTCCGCCTCCCACGTGCCCAGCACGGACGTCGGCGCCACCACCAGCATCGGCCGATCGAGCTCGCCGCCCTCCTTCAGCGAGCTGGCCAGCGCGAGCGCCTGCATGGTCTTTCCCAGGCCCATGTCGTCGGCCAGGATGCCGCCCAGCCGGGCGTTGCCGAGGAATCGCAGCCAGCGGAAGCCGAGTTCCTGGTAGGGACGCAGCGTCGCGTGCAACCCGTCCGGCACCGGCACTTCGGGCAGCGACTCGACATCCAGCAGCGCTGACACCGCCCGCGTCCAGGCCGCCGACTGTTCAGCCACCACCCCGAGGCTGACCAGCTCCTCCCACAGCCCGGCGTGCTCGGCGCGCAGCCGCAGCCCCTCGCCCTCGCGCGGCTGCAGTTCCCGGGCCTCCTCGATCAGCGCGCGAAGTTGGGCCAGTTCGGGCCGATCCAAGCTGAACCACACCCCCGACGGCAGGATCAGGTGGGTCTGTCCGGTGGCCAGCGCTGCGAAGAGCTCGCGGAACTCGACCGCCTCGCCCTCGATGGTGACGCTGACCGAAAGGTTGAACCAGTCCGTCCCCTCGGCCGGATCACTCACCTCGAGGCTGACCTCGGGCGCCGCCGTGGCCAGCCGGTAGGCGACCGGATCACCGCTGACCTCCACGATCACCCCGGCAGCGCGCAGCGTAGCCAGACCGGTAGTGGCGAACTCAGCGGTGGCCGGTCCACGCAGGGTCGCGGTCTCCGCCACCTGCCAGCGGTCGCCGGCGCCACGGGCCCGCGGCCAGGGGCCCGCAGGCAAAGCGTCCAGCAGGGCGGCTTCCGCGGCCAGATCGCGATACCCGGGCTGTACGCCGACCGGATAGAGATCCAGGTCGTTGGCGGTGTCCCCGACTCGATAGCGCACGCTCCAGCGCAGCTTGGTCACGTGCTCGGGCTCGAAAGCCACGCCCAACCGGAGCCGCGGCGCCTCGACCGACGGCAGCTCGACGCCGGGCTCCACCTCGACGGCGACCATCCGGCACAGCGCCGGATAGAAGTCGGCGGCGAACGCAGGGACATCGCTCGCCGGGATCCGTAGGTGCGGGTGCTGCAGCAACAGGGCGGTCTGACCCTGGCTGAGCGGCTCGGCGAACGGCACCAGCAGCAATTCACTGGCAGCGATCACCGCGAAGCCGTGCGGCGGCTCCCCCATCAGGTCGCCGTAGCGCAGGGGCCATTCGCGGTCGTCCGCGACCACCACAGTGTCCAGCGCCAGGCCATCGGCGTCCTGGCTCAGCCGGCTGGTTAGCCGCGCCGGTTCGGCCAACCGGACCGACGGCGTGCCGGACGCCGGGATTAGCTCGACCCCCGCCGCCACTGCCTGACGCAGCCGCGACCACACCCCGGCGCTGACCTCGCCGAGTTCGAGCACGTCCGCGCGTCGGGAATACAGGTAGCGGTAGCTGCCGCGTTGGTCACGGGTGGACGCGATTCCGGCCAGTGCGGCTCGGTGCGCGGCCAGGTAGTCCCCGCTCCATGGCGATTCGACGCTGTCCCAGGTGATGCCGCTGCGCACCCAACGTCCCGATCGTCCCCACATCATCGGACGCAGTTGGGTGCCACCGTTGGTATGGGTCACCTGGATCGCCAGCGGCAGTCCCTGGGCGGTCGAGCGGCCCTCAGCGACCAGGTCGGTGAGGGCACGCTGCCAGGCCGGCGTCACCGCGCGCAGGTTCACCGTCCGCATGTGCCAGAGCAGTGCGGCGGCGTGCTTGCAGTCGTGGCCGACCGGACAGGAGCAGGACGTCGTGATCACTCCGCTGTCTGCGTGATGCCGTACGACCGTCTGGTAGGCGCGATAGCTCGATCCGCTGACCTGGGCCTGCACCAGACTGCCGCCGGTGCCCGACCCGACCGCGATGTGTCCCACCCGTGACTGCCGTACATACTCCTGGCCACGGGCGAGGGTGAGTTCGCCGAACATCTCGACGAGCCGGCGCTCGCTCAACTCGTGCACCCATTCGGGATACTTGGGTGTCGTCATGCGGCGGGTTGCGTCCGCTTTCTGGTCAGCCACCAGAACACCGCGGCGACGACCGCTACCGTGCCTGAGCCCAGCACCCCCATCGGTACGGCGACCAATGGGTTAGCTCCGGCCAGCAGCACCGTGAACACGCCGGCGAAGCCATTGATGGCGCCGTGCAGCACTGCCGGGGCCAGCAGCGAGCCTGTGACTTCACGGGCGCGCCAGAGCAGGAAGGACGCCGCCACGCACCAGGCCACCATGAAGAACGGTCCGAGCCGGGTGTACTCGCCGTAGTTGAACCCCATCAGGATCAGTGGGGCGTGCCAAAGGCCCCACAGCACGCCGGTGATCACGTTCACCCAGAAGGCGCCCAGCGGACGCAGTTCGTCGGCCAGCCAACCGCGCCAGCCGTACTCCTCACCGAAGGCAAACAGACCGTTGATGGTGAACCCGGCGACGATCGCACCGAGGAAGGCCATGCCGATCAGCCCCCAGAAGGGCGGCACGGATGCGCCCATGGCGGCCACCTGGTCGGCGTTCATACCGGGGACGAGCGTGAGGGTGTTGGCCACGAGGTCTTCGTGGGTGAACAGCATGGTTCCGGCAGCGTCGAAGCCGATCAGGTTGCCGACCACCCAGCTCACGCCCACCATGCCCAACAGCAGCGCGGGGATCACCGTGAGCGCGACTCCGATGAGCTTCGGTAGCTTGCGCCAGAAGCCCTGGAAGGTGGTTCGGATTAGGGCCGGTCGGTGATCCAACCGTCCGACGATCAGCGCCGCGACCAGCGGTGCCGGCATGTAGAGCAGCGCCAGCACCACGGTAAGCACGGTCGGCCCGGCGGCGCCGGACAGGTTTCGCTGGTTCGCCAGGTAGAGCAGGGCCGCGATCAGGCTCACCCAACCCAGCGCGATCGCGTAGAACAGGGCGACCCGGCCCCAACGGACGCGTGTCTTCACCGGCGGCTCGTAACTCACGCCTCACACCGTAGCCGCTGGCTCGGACAGTGCGCGCGTCGCGGTCTCGACAGGCTCACGGCCCTTCGTCAGGCTCAGTGGCCATCAAGCCAGGCGCCACGGTGCAGCACCCGGGCGGCGGCCAGGGACTCGTCCAGCACCACCAGATCGGCGCGCTTGCCGGCAACGATCCGGCCGACCTCGGTGAGACCGAGATAGTCCGCCGGCAGCGAGGTGGCCGAGCGGACGGCCTGGGCCAGCGGCACCCCGGCCGCGACGGCGTTGCGGACCGCGCGGTCAAGAGTGAGCGTCGAGCCGGCGATGGTGTCGGTGCCGGCGATCCGGGCAACACCCTCGCGAACTTCCACCGGCAGCTCGCCCAGCACATAGTCGCCGTCCGCAGCAGCCGCCGCGGCCATGGCGTCGGTTACCAGCACCACCCGGTCGGGCTCCGTGGCCATCACGAAGGCCACCAGTTCGGGCCGGACGTGCACTCCGTCCATGATCAGCTCGAGGTAGACCCGCCGGTCCTCCCACAGCGCCAGCACCGGACCGGGCTCGCGATGCCGCAGCGGAGCCATCGCATTGAACAGATGCGTTGCGCCGGTCGCGCCCGATTCGATCGCCCGCTGACAGGTGTCGTAGTCCGCTTCGGTGTGCCCGATCGCGGCCACCACGCCGTTGGCGGCCATGAGCCGGATCGACTCGAGCGCCCCCTTCCGTTCGGGCGCGATCGTGACCATCCGAACCGCGCCGCGGCCGACAGCGAGGAGCCGCGCCACCACCGCCGGGTCGGGATCGGCCAGCAGCAGCGGCGGATGCGCACCCTTGTACTTGAGCGCCAACCACGGCCCTTCGAGGTGGATGCCGGCCAACTCGCCGGACTCCACCAACCCCGCAAGACAGGAAACCTGCCGCTCCAGGTCTTCGATGGTGCCGGTGACCAGCGAGGCCACCATCGTGGTCACGCCCAGCCGCCGGTGGGCGGCCAGCGCCTGCCGCGCCACGTCGGGGTCCTCGGTCACGAACGATGCCCCACCACCGCCGTGGCTGTGCACGTCCACGTAGCCGGGGACGACGACGCCGTCCAGCTCCTCGTCCACCACGCCAGGTGCCGGACCGAGGCCGGTGCCAACGATCCGGTCGCCGGCGATCTCGATCCACCCGGACGCGGGCCCGGTCGAGTCCGGGAACAGGATCCGGTCTGCGTGGAGAAGCATCAGACGTCCAGTCGCTGCCAGTCGGGAAGGTTGGCGTAGGTCTCGCGGTAGTAGTCGGCGAGCGCCAAGTCGCCCGCGGCGGCTTCGTCCACGACGATCGTGGCGTGCTGGTGCAACTGCAGCACCGAGCCCGGCCACATCGAGGTGATCGGGCCCTCGATCACCTGGGCGATCGCGTGGGCCTTGCCCGGACCAGTCGCGACCAGGATCACGTTCCGCGCATCCATGATCGTGCCGAGCCCTTGGGTGAGGCAGTGCTTCGGCACCTCGTCGATGGAGTTGAAAAACCGCGCGTTGTCCTCACGGGTGAGCCGGGCGAGCGTCTTGATGCGGGTGCGGGACGACAGCGAGGACGTCGGCTCGTTGAACCCGATGTGGCCGTTGGTACCCACCCCGAGGAACTGGATGTCCACGCCGCCGACTGCGCGGATCGCGTCCTCGTACTCCCGGCAGGCTGCGGCAAGGTCCTCGGCGAAGCCGTTCGGGACATGGACGCGAGCCGGGTCGAGCCCCATCGGCTCGGTCACCGTCTTGCGAATGATCTCGTGGTAGCTCTCCGGGTGGCCCGCGGCGATGCCCACGTACTCGTCCAGGGCGAAAGCGGACGCTTCCGAGAGGTCCAGTTCGCCGGAACGAGCCAACTTGGCCAGCTCGGCGAAGGTTTGCACCGGAGACGAGCCGGTGGCCACGCCGAGCACCACCTTCGGACCGATCGGCGCGGCGATTCGCGCCGCCTTGGCTGCGGCGACCTCGCCGACCCGCTGGGCGTTGGGACAGATGATTACTTCCATTT
Source organism: Propionicimonas sp. (assembly GCA_035349055.1). Taxonomy (GTDB): domain Bacteria; phylum Actinomycetota; class Actinomycetes; order Propionibacteriales; family Propionibacteriaceae; genus Propionicimonas. Next base: position 5,586 of record DAOPRQ010000055.1, on the reverse strand, counting down.
CAACTCCGAAGTGTTCAGTTCGTGACTTGCGCTCGGCCTGGGAGAGCCTGCTAATTGCTCAGTTCCATGTGCACCTCGTAGCGGTCCCCGCGGTAGCGCGAGACCACGTACTCGATTGGTCTGCCGGCGGCGGTGGACGTCCGCCGGAAGACGAGCAGCGCCGTGTCCGTCCGGGCTGCGAGCAACCGCGCGACTTTGGCGGACGCGTTCTCGCCCCAGAGCGTCTGCTCTGCGTGATCGATCCACAGCCCGTACTGCTGACCGAAGATCTCGTACAACGACCCGTCGCCGACGTCTTGGCGATCGAGGTCGAGAAACAGTCCGGCCGGATACCAGCCGTCCTCGTGGGCGAGCGGCTCACCGTCGGCGAACCGAATTCGAATCACCCGCCAAGCATCAGCTCCAGTTTCGAGGTGGAGCGCGCGAGCAACCTCAACCGGCGCTGCCGCTCTAGTCATCGAAACCAGGCGCGTGGACGGGACGCGTCCACGCCTGCGCATGTCCTGGCTGAACGAAGCCAGATGCAGTCGGGTCTCCAGCCGGGGCCGGACGGCGAACGTGCCCAGACCGTGGGTGCGCTGCAGCAGTCCGTCCGCGACCAACCCGTCGATGGCCTTGCGGACGGTGGCGCGGGAAACGCCGTAGGTTGCCATCAGTTCGCGCTCGGACGGGATCGCCTTGCCCGGCACGACCATGCCGATCAGCAGTTCACGCAGTTGCCGGTGCTTGGGTTGCGGCCCTGACGCGATTGCGTCCGCCATGGCGCCTCCTGGTCCGTACTGGTACGTACCACTCTAGGCCAAAGGCTGCGTGGCAAGTAATCGGGCCAACGCCGATCGTCCTCAGCGACTCGGACGCGGAATTTTCTGCTTCTCCAGCTGCTTCTCGGCCTTGGCTGCGGCGAGCGCCTTCTGCTGGGCTTCCTGCTCGGCCTTCATCTCCTCCATGTTGAAACTGCCACGCAGCGCCACGAAGACCACCGCGGCGATCGCAAGGGACCAGTAGGCGGGTGCCTGCAGGATCAGCGGGGCCGTGATCAGTGCGACCATGTCGAAGCCGCGGAACAGGTTGAAGATCAGGGTCGGCGGCATGGCGCCGGACTCGGTAGCCATCATCGGCGTGCCGAAGTCGACCTTCTTCGCCGTCACCCAGCGGACCGCGCCGAGCAGACCGGCGACCGCGGTAACCAGAGCAGCAATGAAGCCGTCACCGATGCTGCGGTCGACCCCGGTCTGGGCGATCCCGATGAACGCAGGAGTCGCCAGGACTCCCCAGACGAGGGCGAGTGCCGCCGGCACCACCATTGCGGCCATCCGCAACTGAGTGGTCTTGAACGGGAAGGACCGGGCCAGTCCACCCGTCCGTGTGATCACCCGCAGGCTGCCCAGGAAGGGCACCAGGCCGGCCACGAGCGCAAGACCGCTGATCATCGGGTTCAGCTGGCTCATGCGCAGCGCGTCCGCCGCGTACGGCACGAACAGGCTCACCGCCAGGCCGACGAACGCCCCGGGCGAGCGCTTCAGCCGCTCGACGTCGCGCCAGATCAGGGCCGAAAGGCCCAACCCGCGTCCCCGGGTCGGCTTGACATGGCCCTTCTCGGCCATGCGCCGCTCCACCAGGATGTCGCGGATCAGTCCGAAGTCGAGAGCGAACATCGCACCCTGCATGCCACTGACCAGCGAACCACCCGACAACAGCCGCGCCCGCCGGATCTGCTCCAGCCGGGACGTGGCCAGGCCGAGCAGCACCACCAGCGCTACCGCGGCCAGCACCGCTAGGCCAACCATGACCCAGAGCCCCTGGCCGGCGTCGGCAACCACAGCGACCGGCAGCCAGCCGGCACCGACAGCCACTACCACCAGCAGCAGGGCCAGTGCGCCGGCGGCGAACACGCCCTGCAGCAACTTCACGACCCGGGTGCGCTCGAGCGGCTGCTCGGACGCGGCGAAGGCCACCAATGCGGCACTGCCAATGCCAGCGGCGAGGCTCCAAGCGAGCACCTGCCACCAGCTCAGCCCGGACAGCGCCGACACCAGCGCGGTGGCCAGGCCGGCCACCAACAGTGCCACGATGATCGGCAGCCGCATCCGGGCGCGCAGCAGCCGGCGTCGGCTGATCGGGGCGTCCATCAACCAGAAACCTTCGGCAGCGGAGGCCAACACCGGCCCGAACATCCGCGAAACCCCTAGTGCGAGGCCGAAACAGGCCAGCACCATCGCGGACGGCAGCAGCAGGCGTCCGGACGCACAGGCTTCGGTGTCGCATCCAGCCATGCCGGTCTGGGCCTTCAACACAGCGGACGTGATCATGGCGCCCAGCACGACGATCGTGAAGATCATCACGTAGCCGTCCTGAAGCGCCTGGCCGATCGTGCGGGTGGCGCGGCCGTGGCGCCACAGCTTCATCTCCTCGTGCAGCTCGCGCTCATCGACCCGGACGGGCTCGACATCGGCGAGGAAGTAGAACGAGCGTTCTTCGACCGGCTCCGGCGCACTCGCCTCGACCTCGACGACCGGTTCGGTCGGTGTCGAACGGATCAGCTTGCGGGACTTCTTACTCATCGGCGAGCACCTCGGCGCGGTCGCCAAGCCGGACGACGCGCGTGGCAACCTGTTCCACCAGGCTCGGCTCGTGGCTGGCCATCACGATCGCGAGGCCACGCTGGCGCTCGGCGACCAGCCGGGCGGCGAGCCAGGCCACGCCCTCGGTATCGAGTCGCTGCTCCGGTTCGTCCAGGATCAGCAGCTTGCGCGGACGGATGAACGCCGTCGCCAGCGCGAGCCGCCGGCGCTGGCCGGACGAGAGCGTGCCGGGCAGTTGTCCCGACTGCGGCACCAACTGGACCTCGTGCAGGACCTCGTCAACGGCACCGTCCGCGTCCGGGATGCCATGGGCGCGCGCGAGCAGGTCGAGGTGTTCCACCACACTCAGGTCTGGGAAGAAATCCAGGTCGTCAATCACCGTGGCCACGTCGCGACGGATCTGCGGGTCGGTCTCGCGGACGGGTACCCCGTTGACCTCCACCGTCCCGTCGTCGGCACGATCGGCCCCGATCAGGCACCGCAGCACCGTGGACTTGCCGGCGCCATTGCGTCCAGTGAGGGCCACGGCCTCGCCCGCGGCAACCTCGAGGTTGAACCCATCAACGATCACCACTGGCCCGAAGGCCTTCTTCAAATTGGTGACCTTCAGAACCGGAGTCTTGCGCGCCATACGTCGATTCTCCCCTATCCCAGGTCGTGCCCCGACCACCGATGCTTTCCCTCGGGCGTCCGACTGCCACTTTCGGCGAGGGGTCGGTTGTGTCGGCGCGGCATGGCAGGCTATTCCTCGTGCGTGCGACGAACGAGGCCCGAGCGACTCTGGCGAGAAGACGGGCCGAGGTGTCGGCAATGTTCGATCGGGTGGCGCCGCGCTATGACGTCGTGAACGACATCCTCTCCCTCGGTCAGGATCGGCGCTGGCGAGCTGAAACCGTGGCTGCGGTCGCCCCGCGTCCCGGTCAGGTGATCCTCGACCTGGCGGCCGGCACCGGTACGTCCAGCCGTCCATTCGCGGACGCGGGTGCGGTGGTCGTGGCCGCTGATCTCTCCGAAGGCATGCTGGTGGTCGGCAAGGAGCGCCAGCCGGATCTCGCCTTCGTGAACGCGGACGCGCTCGCGCTGCCGTTCGCGGACGCCGCCTTCGACGCGGTGACGATCAGCTTCGGCCTGCGCAACGTCGAGGACGTGGCCAACGCGTTGGCGGAACTCCGCCGGGTGACCCGCCCCGGTGGCCGAATTGTCATTTGCGAATTCTCCACACCTACCTGGAAGCCGTTCCGAACGACGTACCGCAACTACCTGCTGCAGGCGCTGCCCAAGATCGCCGGGATGACCGCGTCCAACCCGGTGGCCTACGAGTATCTTGCCGAATCGATCCTCGCCTGGCCCGATCAGCGCGGGCTGGCCGACCTGATGTTCGACTCCGGCTGGCGCGGCGTGGGCTGGAAGAACCTGAGCGGAGGCATCGTCGCCCTGCACCGCGCGCACGCCTGATGTTCACCCTCGATCCCTACGCGGCCCGCAGCTGCGCACTGAAGACCCACCACGCCTTCCATCCGGGCGTGGTCAAGCCGAGCACGCCTGTCCCACCGAGTCGGTTGCCGGGCAGCGCTGAATTCGTCGCTGCCACCTATGCTCGCATTCTCGCCGGACGCGCGGTGGTCGTCGACCTGCGGAGCCTGCACGGCGAGCCGAGCGAGGCGCAGGAAGCCGCCTGCCTGGCTGCCATGGCTGACCAGACCGAAGTGATCATCGGCGGCCTGCTGCCCCGGGACTGGGAAGGGCACCGCTCCAGCCGCGCCGATCTGCTGGTGCGCTCGCCGGACGGCGGCTACTTCCCCGGACTGGTGAAGTATCAGCGCGTGGTCGACCTGCGCAAGGACGACTTCGAGTTCGTGTATTCGGAACTGGCCGAACTGCCGGCTCGCTGCTCGACCACCGGACGCAGGTACCGCTGGCACTGGCGGTGGGCGAACGCGCTTCAGCTGGCGCACCTGTGGCGGCACCTGAGCGTGCTCGGTCATGCCGCGAAGAGCGCGCCGGCCGGTCTGGTGATCGGCAACGACGAAGCGTTCGACCAGGTCGCTTGCTGGCTGGAGCTGACCGTTGCATCCTGCCCACCCGCGCCGACCCAGCTCGATGCGTCCGCCGAAGGCACGGTGCAGGTGAGCGCGCTGGATCGCTACGACCATGACTTCGCCGCCCGGGTCGAGCTGGCCGAACTCGCGTCCGCCGCCAACCCCGACGACCCGCCGCTGCTCAAGCCGATCGTCTGCTACGAGTGCTCCTACTGCCCGTGGTGGGCGTACTGCCGATCGCAACTGGACGACGACGACCTCTCGCTGCGGATCAACAAGTCGCCGCTGGACGGGCACGAGATCTCCGTGCTGCGCGAGTCCGGGGTGGCGACGGTGACCGAGCTGGCCGGTGTCGACCTCGACTCGCTACTGCCCGACTACCTGCCGCGGGTGGTGCACCGCACCGGCGCAGAGGACCGGCTGCGACTGGCGCAGCGACGCTCACGGCTGCTGCTCAGCGGAGTCGAATTGGAGCGGACGGCCACCGGGCCGATCGACATCCCGAAAGCCTGCATCGAGATCGACATCGACGTCGAAACCTCTCGCGACGACCGGGTCTATCTTTGGGGCTTCTGGGTCAGCGAGCCCGACGACGGCGGGTACTACCAGGAGTTCAGCAGCTTCACCGACCTCGACGAAGCGGCCGAGCTCGAGTTGGCCCGGCAGGCGATGGCCTGGCTTCGGGATGTGACCGAGGGCAGCGAGTCGCTGGTTTTCCACTACTCCGACTACGAGGTCGTGCGCCTGACCCGTCTGGCCAAGAGCGGTGCCGCGGAGGTGGTGTGGGCTGTGGAATACGCCCGCGAGCACTTCGTCGACCTGTTCTCGATCGTGCGCAAGCAGTTCTTCGGCACCAACGGTCTCGGGCTGAAGGTGGTCGCGTCCGCCGGGGCGGGCTTCCACTGGCGCGACGACGACCCGGGCGGCCTGAACAGCATGCGCTGGTTCGACGAGGCCGTGCACGC
>DAOPRQ010000054.1:13734-17216 GCA_035349055.1 Propionicimonas sp. | reverse complement strand
GTTGGCGCGGCGGGTCGGGTCGTGGCCGATCAGGAGGTAGGAGAAGACCGTGGTGGCTTCCCAGAAGACGTAGATCGCGATCAGGTCGTCCGCGGTGACCAGACCGATCATGGCCGCGCAGAAGGCGGTCAGCAGGCCGACCACCCGCCGCTGCGGCGCGTCCGCGATGAAGTACCAGCGGCAGTAGGCCAGGACGAGGGCACCGATGCCGGTGACGATCAGGGAAAGGACCCACTGCAGCAGGCCGAGGTGGAAGTTCACCGAGACACCGAGGGCGGGGATCCAGTCGGTCTTCTCGACCAACGGCACGCCCGCCAGCACGTCGGGGGCAAGGCTCAGCAGCCAGGCGAAACTGATGGCGGGAGCCAGCGCTGCGACCCAGAAGACGCGTTGCCCGAACACTCGCGTGAGGATCGGGGCGACCACGGCGATCACGAGGTGAGCGCTGATCAGGGTCATCAGCATCGGCTCACCTCCTGCACGGTTGGTGTGTCTGGGCCACCACCCTAGCGGGACGGCGAGTTCGGCCGCGCGGTGATCCCCGTCCCCATTTCGTTCAGGTTCGGTGCGCAGACAAAGGCGAAGGCCGGACCAAGTATGAGTTGGTCCGGCCTTCAAGTTGTTCAGGCCTGGACGCCTCCCGAACCCAGTTGCCCGACTGGCCCAACCCCCGTCCAGGGAGTTCCTGTGGATTGCTCCTCAGGCTGCGAACCGCGATTGCAACTATCCGCTGATCCGGTGTCCCTCCCCTTTCGGTTCTGGCTCCGTGATCTGCGTAGAACTTTTCTACGCCCGCCGGATGCGGGCGCGCAAGAGCCTTTCCGAAAGATCTGCCACGACTTTTCCGCTGCTTGTCTCAGCTGTCTCAGCTGGTACAGCAGCACCGGTTCGGGCGACCCGCGGAGTTCGAAAGCCGGACCAACTCATACCTGGTCCGGCCTTGGCCATATGTCTACTGGGCGCGCGTCCGCTGGCGGCGCAGCGACACGCGGGTGTGGCGAAAAACGGCGTCAAGAGCTCCGGTGAACACCCTTCCGCCGGCCCGGATCCTGAGTAGGGTGAACTTCAATCCGGACCCTCCGGAACCTTTGGAACCACTGAGTGGAACGAGGTAGCTCATGAACGAACAGAGCCAGGGCGACACGATCGTGAACCCCGTGGACACCACCGTCACTGTCAGCCGGTCGGTGTCCCAACCCATCAAGCAATTCTGGAAACTCCTGGTCACCCGCGAGGGTGCAGAGGCCCTGCTGGGCCCGGGCGGCGAGCTCGGCGACAAGGGCGACAGCTGGCACGCGGCCGACGGCACGTACGGCGTGATCCGCTCCTACCACCCGCTGGAGCAGATCCGCTTCAGCTGGCACGCGGCCGAAGAAGCGCCGAAGACGATCGTCGAGGTCGATCTGGCCGCCGCCGGTGAAGCGGAGACCACCGTCGAGATCCGCCATGAGCACATCCCGGTCTACTTCGACGCCGCCGCGATCACGCAGCGCTGGGAGTCGGCACTGGACAAGCTCGCGGCAGCCGCTGAGTAGTCGCGCACGACCAACGATCGGGCGTCATCGTGATCACGATGACGCCCGGTCGTGGTTCTCGGACCAGTGGTACTCGCAGGGCTCAGGCCGGCACTGCGTAGCGGGATGCCGAGCGAGCACGGGCCTTGGCGGCCTCAACGTCGCGGTTCTTCGGCGGCGCGGACGTGGTCAGGTGCTCCAAGAGATGCTCGGTCGCGTGCGCGATCGCGGCCACTGCTTCGTCGAACGCCGCCTGGTTCGCCTTTGACGGTTTCGTCGTGCCGGCGATCTTGCGGACGTACTGCAGTGCGGCAGCGTGCACCTCGGCGTCGGTGGCTGCTGGCTCGAAGTTGTGAAGGGTGTGGATGTTCCGGCACATGGCCTGGACGCTAGCTCGGCCACCGGGCGGCCGCCAGTGCCAAGATCTGCCACCAGCGGATGCCTGACGAACGGATCTGCTCGCCGGGCTGCCGCTTGCCCAACCACAAGGTGGACGCTTTCGCGTCCATTCAGCGCGGAACCGTCCACTCTGGCGCGGACCGACCGCCCGGACGCCCCGACGGGGGCGTTCGCTCAGCCGCAGGTCACCCCGGTCGCGTGGATGGGGCAGTAGCCGTTGGGGTTCTTCTCGAGGTACTGCTGGTGGTAGCGCTCGGCGAAGTAGAACGGGGTGGCCGGCACCACCTCGGTGGTGATCGCCCCGTAGCCGGACGCGCTCAGCTTCGGCTGGTAGTCCGCGATCGCGGCCCGCGCCGCGGCCTCCTGCTCGGCGTCGGTGAAGTAGATCGCCGACCGGTACTGGGTGCCGAGGTCGTTCCCCTGGCGCATGCCCTGGGTCGGGTCATGGTTCTCCAGGAACACCTTGAGCAGCTTGGCGTAGCTCGTCCGCTTGGGGTCGAAGACCACCTTGACCGCCTCAGCGTGCCCGGTACGTCCGGAGCACACCTCTTCGTAGGTGGCGTTCGGTGTGTAGCCACCTTGGTAGCCGACCGCGGTGGTCAGGACGCCGTCGGTGTTCCAGAACAGTTTCTCCGCTCCCCAGAAGCAGCCGAGCGCGAAGTAGGCGACTTCGGCGCCGTCCGGCGCGGCGGCGATGTCGGTGCCCAGCACCTCGTGGAAGGCCGGCAAGGTGAGCAGGCCGCGCTCGCGTCCGGGCAATGCAGCCTCGGGGGCGACCATCGTCGACTTCGTGAACATGCCTTCTAGAACCCTGCCCGCGCCGCGCTTGTTCCGCTCAGGCGAGTCGCCAGTCGATTGGCTCGCCGCCCTGAGCGACGAGGGCTGCGTTCGCCCGGCTGAACGGACGCGAGCCGAAGAAACCGGCGTGCGCCGACAGCGGGGACGGGTGCGCGGACGCGATCTGCGGAACGCCGGCCAGGCGCGGCGCGAGTGACTGGGCGTCGCGTCCCCAGAGGATCGCGACCAGCGGGCCACCCCGTGCGACCAGGGCGTCGATGGCGCGTTCAGTGACGGCCTCCCAGCCCTTGCCTCGATGGGACGCGGCCGCTCCCGGCCGCACGGTCAGCACCCGGTTGAGCAGTAGCACGCCCTGGTCGGCCCACGGGGTCAGGTCGCCGGACTCCGGCGGCCGGATACCCAGGTCGGTGTTCAGCTCGGTGTAGATGTTCGCCAGGCTCCGTGGCAGCGGACGCACGTCGGGCGCCACCGAGAACGACAGCCCCACGGCGTGTCCAGGGGTGGGGTAGGGGTCCTGGCCGACGATCAGCACCCGGACGTCCGCCAGCGGCCGCTGGAACGCCCACAGCACGTTCGGGCCTGGCGGCAGATAGCCGCGTCCGGCAGCGATCTCGGCCCGCAGGAAATCACCCATCGCCACGATCTGGGATTCGACCGGCGCGAGGGCCTCAGCCCAGTCGCCGGCCATCAGCTGTGGCAGAGGCGTTCTCACGCGCGTCACCCTAGCCCGACCTCCCTCGCAAGCTGGACGGTTGTGTCCCAAGACGGGGC
>DAOPRQ010000054.1:6726-13634 GCA_035349055.1 Propionicimonas sp. | reverse complement strand
CTGGACGGTTGTGTCCCAAGACGGGGCGGAACTGTCCAGCTTGCGGGAATGCGGGGGCGTCGAGAACCGAGCCGGTCAGGTTTCCAACCGACCCGCAATGGCTACGCTGACCACGTGCCTACGCCACGAACCCGACGGGCCGTACGTTCTCGGCTTGGAGTCCGTCCCGCCGACATGCCGGGACCACGCATCCCCCAGGGAGTCGTCACCGCGGCCGAGTGGTCTTGGCGGCTGCTGGTGATCGCCGCGGTGCTGGCGCTGATCTGGTGGCTGCTGCAGTACTTCTCCGGCGTGGCTGTGCCGCTAGCCGTCGCCATGTTGCTCTCGGCGCTGCTGAGCCCGCTGAATGCCCGGCTGCGGCGGTTCGGCTGGCCGCGGGTGCTCGCGTCCATCGGTTCGTTACTGGCGATGGTGCTGGTGATCGGCGGCGTGTTCCTCGCGATCGGAGCCCAGGTGGCCAGGGAGTTGCCGGAGCTGATCGACCAGTCGGTGAAGGCGTTGGCGACGCTGGTCGACTGGCTGGCAGCTGGGCCGCTGCACATCGACCAGGCGCAGTTGGACGGCTATCTGGCCCAGTTCACCACCTGGGTAAATGAATCCAGGGCTGAGTTGGCCTCGATCGCAGCCAAAGCCGGAGTAGGCGTCGGGCACTTCTTGGCAGGCCTGGCGATCGCCCTGATCGCAACTTTTTTCTTCCTCGCGTCCGGACGTGAGATCTGGAGCTCTGTGGTGAAGCTGTTGCCGGTCCACTACCAGGCGCCTACGCTGCGCGCTGCGGACAACGGCTGGGCCTCGCTGGTCGCCTACATGCGCGCCCAGGTGCTGGTGGCCCTGGTGGACGCGATCGGCATGTTGGCCGGCGCGCTGATCCTGCGGCTGCCGATGGCCTGGGCGCTGTTCGCCCTGACCTTCGTGACTGCGTTCATCCCGGTGGTCGGCGCGGTGCTCTCGGGCGCGGTGGCCTGCCTGCTGGCGCTGGTCACGCACGGCCCCGTCAGCGCCCTGATCATGCTCGGCATCACGATCGCGGTGGTGCAGACCGAGGGTCACTTCCTGCAGCCGATCCTGCTCGGACGTGCGGTCTCGCTGCATCCGCTGGCTGTGCTGATCGGGCTGGCGGTCGGCGCCACGCTCGCCGGCATCGTCGGCGCGCTGCTGGTGATCCCGGTGCTGGCGTTCTCGGTCGCGTTCATCCGCGGGCTCGACCCCGCCCGCTTCAAACCGGTTCGCCTGCAAGAGTAGAAAGAGAACCTTTCCTGATTGGAAAGTGCGACCTACTATTGCGCTATGAGCACTCCTGATCTTGGTCCCATCCTTGAGGATCTCGCCGCCGGACGGATCGACGCATCCGAGGCGGCGCGCCGAATCGACGCGCTGAAAGCGACCGCGGCTCCTGAGCCACCGGAAACCAAGCCGGCCGAGCCGACCAACGAGGAACTCGCCGCGGAAGAACTCGGCGACTCGCCGCGCCGCCAGTACTCGCCGCACGCTCGCGACGTGTTCGCCCAACCGGAGGGTTCGCCGGACGCACCCACTGGACGGCGGCGTCCGACCGGCAGCAAGGGCGTCGACCGGATCTCCGTCCGCGCGGTCGGACGCAGGGTGCGGATCGTCGGTGACCCGTCCGTGGCCACGGCGTCGGCGGAGGGACCGCACGTGCTGCGACGCAACGGCGCGGTGCTGGAGATCACCAGCGACGGCGAGCTTGGTCCGAGCCTGGACGGGTTCAGCATCCTGCGTCCCCCGCGAAGTCTGGACGACATCCGCGCGCTCGGCCTGGGCAAGGAACTGCTTCTGCGGATCAACCCGTCAATCATCGTTGATGTCGAGGTGACCGCCGGTCATCTCACCTGCAACGACGTGCCGTACCTCGGCAAGGTGCGGGTGACCGCCGGAGGTGCGGACCTAACCGGGGTGGCCGAGGCGCACGACGTGCTGGTGCAGGCCGGTTCGGCGACGCTGAAGGGCGCGATCACCACCGGACGCTCCCGGGTGCGGGTTGAGTCGGGACAGCTGAGCGTCGACCTCGACGACCACTCGAATGTCACCGTCCGAGGGGAGGCGCAGCTCGGCAAGGTGAGCTGGAGCGGTGCCCACACCGGCCAGGTGGACGAAGTCGTGCTCGGCAACGGCTCCGCTCGACTCGATGTGGGCGTGGTGATGGGCTGGGCGAACATCAAGGCCGGCAATGAGGTGGCGCAGTGACCGCCAAGCTGTACCAGGCGCCGGCGTACTGTCCGGTCTGTGGAGATGCGCTGATCACCACCCGGCTCGGTTGCCGCGGCTGCGGATCGGAGTTGGCCGGCGAGTTCGGCCACTGTGACTTCTGTGCGCTGGACGAGCGGGAGAGCGAGCTGCTGCGGGTATTCCTGGCCTCGCGCGGCAATCTGCGCGAGGTGGAGAAGCATCTCGGCGTCTCCTACCCGACCGCGCGGGCGCGCTTCACCGCACTGCTGACGAAGCTCGGTCTTGCGGGCGAGGCCGAGCCCGTGGCGATGACCCGCGACCAGGTGCTCAGCGAGGTCGCCACCGGCGTGTTGTCGCCGGCTGAGGCCGCTGAGCTGCTCGCGGGGCTCGGCTGAGCAGACGATCCCGGTGGCACTGCCACCGAGGGCTGGCCCTCGGTGATGCGGGGATTCGTGAGCTCAGCCACCGTTGCGGCTCAGCCACCGTTGCGGCTCAGGCGGTGAAGGGCTTCACCTCGACGACGGTCACCTCGATCAGGTGGCCAGCGGGCGCCCGGTAGGTGACGGTCTCGCCGACCTTGTGGCCGAGAATGGCCGCGCCAAGGGGAGACTGTGGGCTGTAAACCTCGATGTCGACCGACTCGTCGAGCCCCATCAACTCACGCGAGCCGAGCAGGAAGGTGTCGGTGTCGTCCGGATCATCGTCGTAGTAGATGGTGACCGCGACACCCGGGGTGACCTCGTCGGAGTCTGCCGGCGCCTCACCAACCTGAGCGTTCTCGAGCATCGCGGTCAGCTGCCGGATGCGAGCCTCCTGATGTCCCTGCTCCTCGCGGGCCGCGTGGTAGCCGCCGTTCTCGCTGAGGTCGCCCTCCTCGCGGGCCTGTGCGATCTTCGCCGACACCAGCCGGCGGCCGTCGGTCTTGAGGTACGCAAGTTCCTCGGTGAGGCGGTCGAAGGCGTCTTGGGTCAGCCAGGTAGTGGGTTGCTCGGTCATACCGGGGAGGTTAGCTCATTCCGGGCTCAGCCCAAGGCGCGGCAGTTCTCTACCGCTGCGGTGGTTGCGCGCTTGAACGTCCGCAGTTCGATGTTCAGCGTGGTCAGGGACGAGCCGCCGGGCTCGACCCGCACCTTCGCCTCGCCGACCCGGTCGTAGGTCACGGCCTGGGAGTAGAGCAGGCATTCGGCCGCCTTGCCGGGGTCGGGACGGTCGATCGTCACGGTGACGTCGATCTGGGTGTCCGAGCGCACTTCGAACGCGTCCACTCGCGCGGTGACCGTGCCGGTCGCCCCGTAGCTGCCGGCCCAGACCAGCCAGATCGCTCCCAGCACGGCCAGGAGGATGGCGAGCGGAATCCAGGCACGGGTGGTTCTCCGCGCTGGGTAGCGGCGAGCGAGCCGCGCGGTGGCGTCCGGGTCGGTCATGGCGTCCATTCTGGCTGCCGGGTTGGGCGAACCCGGCTCGGATCCCCACAATATGGGCATGTCATTGCGGCTCCTGAACGTGCACGCCCACCCGGACGACGAATCCAGCAAGGGCGCGGCGACCACCGCCTACTACGTCGCGCAGGGCGTGGAAGTGATGGTGGCCACCTGCACCGGCGGCGAACGTGGCTCGATCCTCAACCCGAAGATGGAGAGCCCGGAGAACTGGGCGAACCTGGCCGCGCTCCGCAACGCGGAGATGGCCAGGGCCGCCGAGATCCTCGGCATCGAGCAGGTCTGGCTCGGCTACGTCGATTCCGGCATGGACGAGCCGTTGCCCGAGGGCTGCTTCGCCCTGCAGGACGTCGATCAGGCCGCCGGGCCGCTGGTCAAGGTGATTCGCGAGTTCAAGCCGCAGGTGCTGACCACCTATGACGAGAACGGCGGCTACCCGCACCCCGACCACATCATGTGCCACCGGATTTCGATGGCGGCGGTAGCCGCGGCCGCCGACCCGGCCGCGTGGCCCGAGCACGGCGAACCCTGGCAGGTGGCCAAGGTCTACTACGACATGTCGCTGCACCGCGGCCGGTTCGCGGCACTGGACGCAGCCATGCACAAGGCAGGTCTGGAGCGCCCGTACTCGGACTGGCTGTCGCAGTGGGGCGAGGACACCGGCGCTTCGGCCCGCCTGACCACGTTCATCCCATGCTCGGACTACTTCGAAGCGCGCAATGCCGCCCTGCGTGCCCACGCCACCCAGATCGACCCGGACGGGCACTGGTTCGCGGTGCCCCTGGAGATCCAGCAGGTCGGGTGGCCCACCGAGGACTATCAGCTGGTGAAGTCGACCGTCCCGGTGAGACTGCCGGAGTCGGACCTGTTCGCCGGACTGCGCACCGAGGATAGTCTGGGCACATGGTGCTACTCGATCTAGGTTCGAGCGTGGTCACGCCGTCCTGGCTGCCGCTGGTGCTGGTGATCGTCCTGCTCGGCCTGGTGGCGTTCCTGTACTTCAACATGCGCGGCAACATCAACCGCATCGACTTTGAGGAGCAGCCGCGTCCGGCTTCCCCGGTATCGCCGGACGAGCAGCCGACGCCCTAAGCGCGCTTGGCTTAAACTGCCGCGTGTGAATCGCCTAGCCGAAGCCACCTCGCCCTATCTGCGGATGCACGCAGACAATCCGATCGACTGGTGGGAGTGGGGGCCCGAGGCGCTGGCTGAGGCGGCGCAGCGCGACGTGCCGATCCTGCTGAGCGTGGGCTACGGGGCCTGCCACTGGTGCCACGTGATGGCACACGAATCCTTCTCAGATCCGCAACTCGCCGAGTTGGTGAACCCCAACTTCGTGGCCATCAAGGTCGACCGCGAAGAGCGTCCGGACATCGACGCGGTGTACATGGCCGCCACGCAGGCACTCACCGGCTCCGGGGGTTGGCCGATGACGGTCTTCCTCACTCCGGACGGGCGTCCGTTCTTCGCTGGGACGTACTACCCGCCCGAGCGAGCCGGCGGGATGCCGTCCTTCAGTGAAGTACTTTCCGCGATCTCGGACGCTTGGCGCGAGCGCCGGGACGAGGCTGACCAGAGCGCGTCCGCCATCACCGCGCACCTGGCCGGGGCCTTGACGCCCCAGCGGGCCACCACCGATCGGTTCGACGTCTGGGGTGTGCTGGATCGCCTCGGCACCGAGTTCGACGCCATCCACGGCGGCTTCGGCACTGCCCCCAAGTTCCCCGCCCCGCTGCTGATCGACGCGCTCGGGGTGAAGGGCGAACCAGGTTCGCTCGACGTCGCCCAGCGGTCGTTGGACGCGATGGCGCGTGGCGGCATTCACGATCAGATCGGTGGCGGCTTCGCCCGCTACAGCGTCGATCCCGCCTGGGTGGTGCCGCATTTCGAGAAGATGCTCTACGACAACGCGCTGCTGCTGGGCAGCTACGTGCGCGGTTGGCGACGCGTGCCCGACCACGATCCGGTGCTGCGCTGGCAGTTTGAGCGGACGGTGCGCGGCATCGTCGGCTGGCTTGAGCGCGAGTTGCGCACCGACGAGGGCGGGTTCGCATCCTCGCTCGATGCCGACAGCCTGGACATCCACGGCCGCCAGCACGAAGGCATCTACTACTGCTGGACCCCTGAGCTGCTGACTGATGCGCTCGGTGAAGCGGACGGGCAGTGGGCCGCCGAGGTCTTCCACGTCACCAGGCTCGGCTCGTTCGAGCACGGCCTTTCGACCCTGCAGCTCCGCGGCAATCCCGACCCGGAACGCTTGGCTGCCGTGTCGGCGAGGCTGCTGGCCGAGCGCCAGCAGCGTTTCGCCCCGGCCCGCGACGCGAAGGTGATCGCGGCCTGGAACGGATGGGCGATCGATTCGCTGGTCTGGGCGGCGCTGGTCTTCGACGAGCCGGCGTGGCTCGAACTGGCTCGCAATGCGGCTGAATGCCTGTGGCGGGTGCACTGGGTCGAGGGCAGGTTGCGGCGCAGTTCGCTCGGCGGGGTCGCTTCGCAGGCGCCGGGGATGGCTGAGGACTATGGCGCGGTCGCGCTCGGTTTCGCCCGGCTGGCCGGGGCGCTCGGGGATGCCGAGTGGTTGGTGCGTGCACACACTCTCGTAGCTTCGGCGCAGGAACTGTTCGGTGCTGAAGACGGTGGCTTCTACGACTCGGCCGTTGATGCTGAAGCGCTGATCGTGCGTCCGCGGGACGTCAGCGACAACCCGACGCCGTCCGGAACCAGCGCACTGGTCGCCGCGCTCCGGCTGGTCGGCCTGCTGGCCGACGACGCGACCTTGATCGCGCGCGCCGACGCCGCTGCCGAAACCGTCCGCGGGCTGCTGGAGCAGACCCCCCGGTTCGCCGGCTCGGCCCTGGTGGACGCGCTGGTGGCGGACGATGCGCGGACGGGCCTGCGTCCGGCGGTCGCGGTGGTTGTGGGGGACCCGTTGGATGAAGCGGCGCGGGCCACTTGGCGGATGGCGCCGATCGGCACCGCGATCGTCGCCGGGGCGCCGGGGACCCAGGGCTTCGCGCACCACTTCGAAGAGCGTGCCGAGCCGGGCGTCTATGTCTGCCGCGGCACAGTCTGTTTCCCGCCGACCAGCGACCTCGCCGAGCTGCGCACGGCCCTGTGGAGCCGCGTCTAGCCAAGCGCCGCGCACCCGCGCCAACTCCCGAACCCCCCCCGCCCCCGCAAGCTGGACAGTTCTGTCCCGTCTTCGGCCGCAACTGTCCAGTTTGCGGAGCGAGAGACGGGCTCGGTCGGGTGTGCGAGGGGCAGGTGTGCTAGGGCGGGTGT
>DAOPRQ010000054.1:0-6626 GCA_035349055.1 Propionicimonas sp. | reverse complement strand
CGGGTGTGCGAGGGGCAGGTGTGCTAGGGCGGGTGTACGAGGGACGGGTGTACGAGGCGGCTCAGCGCAGCACAGCCAGCGCGATCGCCGCGAAGTGGCAGAGCGCGGCCACGATCGTGCAGGCG
Source organism: Propionicimonas sp. (assembly GCA_035349055.1). Taxonomy (GTDB): domain Bacteria; phylum Actinomycetota; class Actinomycetes; order Propionibacteriales; family Propionibacteriaceae; genus Propionicimonas. The sequence continues at coordinate 6,501 of DAOPRQ010000054.1, read as the reverse complement.
TGGAAGATCTCGTGGAAGCCGAACCATTTCGGCGATGGGTCGGGCCACTTCCGGGCGTAGACGAGGGCACCGAGACTGTAGATGAGGCCGCCGACGCCGATCAGGATCACGATCAGCGGTCCACCGTTGACCCAGAACGCGGGCAGCCAGCCGATGCCGGCCCAGCCAAGGCCCAGATAGCAGGCGACATCGAGCCAGCGGGGTGCGTTCTGCCAGAACACCCGCACACTCACGCCCACGACGGCGACGGCCCAGATCAGGGTGAGCAGCGCGATCGCGTCCGAGCGTGGCAGGAGCACCAGGGCGAGCGGGGTGTAGGTGGCGGCGATGAAGACGAAGATGTTGGCGTGGTCGAGCCGGCGCAAAGTTGCCTTCACCGGGGGCGACCAGCTGCCGATGTGGTAGATCGCGCTCATCCCGAACAGCACGATCGCGCCCACCAGCCACACCGCAGAGCCGGCCTTACCCGCCACGCCGGGCGCCAGGACGAGCAGCGCAGCGCCGCCGAAGACCACTGCCACGGCCATGCCGAGGTGCAGCCAGCCACGCAGTTTCGGCTTGTCGGGCAGGATCTCAGCGGTCACGGCAGCACCTAACTTACGGTTCAGTAACTTACGCCAGCGTAGGTTGCGTGATCAATCGTAGTCAATCCGGTGGGGTCGTGACGATTTGCACGCGTTTCGCGCGCTAGACCACCGATTCGCCTCGAAACGCGGATCGACCGGGCATTTTGTCCGGAAGCTCGCCCACGCCGTACGACCGACCGCTGGCGGTTGGGGGATAGGGTGCACCTATGTCGCTAGGGCTGCGCGTACGCGAAGCGGTTAATCGCCTGCAGCCGCTCGGCTTCCTGTACTCGGCCTACGAGACCCAGCTGCTCGCTCAGCTCGATCGTTCCGCCCTGCCGCAGCACGTCGCCGTTCTCGCGGACGGGAACCGGCGCTGGGCCCGCGCCAACGCGCCGGAACAGCCGCTGGTGGTGGGGTACCAGGCCGGGGCGGACAAGCTGCGCCAGTTCGTCGACTGGTGCGCCGACCTCGGCATCGGAGTGGTCACCCTCTGGGTGCTCTCCACCGAGAACCTGACCCGGTCCGAGTCCGACGAGGTCGCGCCGCTGCTGAACGTGATCGAACACCTGGTCGCCCAGTTGGCTACGCAGTACCGGGTCAAAGTGGTGGGCGACCTCAACCTGCTGCCCGAGCAGATGGCCCAGAACCTGCACGACGCCGAGGCCAACGGCGAGCGCCACAGCGGCATCCACGTCAACGTCGCCATCGCCTACGGCGGACGCCACGAGTTGCGCGATGCCGTCCGCTCCCTGCTGGCCACCGAGGCGGCCAAGGGCACGACGCTGGACCAATTGGCCGACACCCTAGAGATCGACCACATCTCCGAGCACCTCTACACCGCCGGCCAGCCTGATCCTGACCTGGTCATTCGCACCTCGGGTGAGCAACGGATGTCCGGCTTCCTGATCTGGCAATCGGCCCACAGCGAGTTCTACTTCTGTGAGGCGCTCTGGCCCGACTTCCGCAAGGTTGACTTCATTCGCGCACTGCGCTCCTATGCCCAGCGGGAGCGTCGCTACGGCCGCTGACGCGGACCCGGGAAAGCTTGCGTATCGACCCCCGGACGCGGGCGTGTCGCGAAGTCACGCGGGAAGGCCGGGCTTACTCTCAGACCACGGACGCAGGCCTGGCGTCCGACGAGAGGCACCAGATGCATCGCGCAGACCTGGGACCAGCTCCCAGCTCGGACCTACTCGGCTGACCACTAGGTGAGCCGGACGCCTGGTTCGGCTCGGACAGGACGGACATGCCTCGTTCATCCACCCGTTCCACGACCACCGCTGCGTCCAGGACGGTGCTGGCACTGAAGACCTACGTGATCGACACCTCGGTGCTTCTCAGCGATCCGCACGCCCTGCGCAACTTCGCCGAGCACGGCGTGGTGGTTCCGGTAGTGGTCATCACCGAGTTGGAGGCGAAGCGGCACCATCCTGAACTTGGCTACTTTGCCCGGGCCGCGCTGCGGTTCCTGGACGACCTGCGGGTGCACTATGGCCGTCTGGACGCCCCGATTCCGGTCAACGACCTGGACGGCACCCTGCGGGTCGAGCTGAATCACACCGACACCGACGTGCTCCCGCCCGGCTTCCGGCTGGGCGACAACGACTCCCGGATCCTCGCGGTGGCGCTCAACTTCAAGGCCGAGGGCCATGACGTGGTCCTGGTCAGCAAGGACCTGCCGATGCGGGTGAAGGCGTCTGCGGTCGGGCTGGTGGCTGAGGAGTACCGCCACGAGCTCACCCCCGACTCCGGTTGGACGGGCATGGTCGAGGTCGACGTGCCGACCGCGACGATCGAGCAGCTCTACACCGAAGGCGCCGCGATCGTCCCCGAGGCGCTCGACCTGCCCTGCCACACCGGCGTGGTGCTGCACGGCTCGGCTTCGTCCGCGCTCGGACGCGTCACGACGTCCGGCTCGGTACGGCGGATCCAGGACCGGGACGCCTTCGGCATCCATGGCCGCTCTGCCGAGCAGCGGGTGGCGCTCGATCTCCTGCTCGACCCGGACGTGGGCATCGTGTCGTTGGGCGGTCGGGCCGGCACCGGCAAGTCGGCGCTGGCGCTGTGCGCCGGGCTGGAGGCGGTGCTGGAGCGGCGCTTGCATTCGAAGGTGATCGTGTTCCGTCCGCTGTTCGCGGTCGGCGGCCAGGAGCTCGGCTACCTGCCCGGCACCGAGGGGGAGAAGATGTCGCCCTGGGGCCAGGCAGTGTTCGACACGCTCGGCTCGGTGACTTCGAAGAACGTGATCGACGAGGTGCTGGCGCAGGACCTGCTGGAGGTGCTGCCACTGACCCACATTCGCGGACGCTCGCTGCACGACGCCTTCGTGATCGTCGACGAGGCCCAATCGCTGGAGCGGAACGTGCTGCTCACCGTGCTCAGCCGGATCGGCCAGAATTCCCGCGTCGTGCTCACCCACGACGTCGCCCAGCGGGACAACCTGCGCGTGGGCCGGCACGACGGCGTGGTCGCTGTGGTCGAGCGGCTCAAGGGGCATCCGTTGTTCGCACACGTCACCCTGACCCGCTCGGAGCGTTCGCCGATCGCCGCGCTGGTCACCGAGATGCTGGCGGACGTGCCCCTGGGCTGAGGGCCGGCCAACGGCCCTGATCCGTCAACGACCGCTGGGTCCGTCGACGGTCCCTGAGCCTGACGAGGGGCCGAGGCTTCATCAGGCTCAGCCATCGTGGGCGTCAGGCTCAGCCGGGCTTCGTCAAGCTCAGCCACCGTTCAGCGGCGGCCCAGCCAAGCGATCACTGCACGGGCATAGGCCCGCTCGGCATCGATGTCGACGTGCCGGGTGCCGTCGGTGAGCTCTACCGCGTAGCCGTCCCCGACCACTTCGAGGCGGACGAAGGCGTAGCTCAGCAGCGTCCGCAGCTGGTCCTCTCGGGGTAGCCAGAGCACCTTCTCCGCGGCGATGCTGTCCAGCGCCCACTCGGTGGTGCCGTTGAACTTGATGATCTGACCGCCCGGCACATCCTGGGCCTCGATGGTCATTTCGGCGATCACGAAGACCTCGTCCAGATCGGTGCCCGGGATGACGAAGCGGTCACCGCTGGCCGGCTCCCATGCGACCAGCAGCCTCAGTTGCCGGCCCTGCTCGTGGCTGATCATCACGCACCTCCACGGGCGACGCTACCCGTCCGCTCAACCGGTCGTTGCTAGGCTTGAATCATGAAGGGCAACGGTGCGCTGCAAGTGATCTTCGCCTTCTTTCTTGGTCTGGTGGTGGTCGGTTTCGTCGGCATCGGCGTGAACACGTTCTATCCCGAGCCTTCCAACCTCGATTACGACGCCAAGCAGTACGGCCAGTGGCGGCTGGTCACCGGCATTATTCTGCTGGTGCTGGCGACCCTGATCCTGGTGATCTCGCTCACCCTGCCAGCGGTGCAGGTGGTGATTTCCAACGGACTGCTGCTGGGTGGAGTGTTCACGATGATCTACGCGGTGGGCATGACCGTGTCCGCCGACCAGAGCATCTGGCGCTTCGTGGTGGTCGCGGTGGCGCTGATCGTGACCATAGCCATCGGCTATGCGAAGTTCGTCCGGCGGACGGCTGCGCCTGTCGCGGCCGCGGTTGACGGCGTCCCGGCGGACGTCGCCGCCCGGCTGGCACACCTTGAACGCCGCTTCGAAGCCCTCCGCCGCGCGCTCGGCGAGTAGTGGCGCCGACTGGCGATCCTTGAGGTTCGCGACGATTCGAAGCCGCCAGCCTCGCAACCCCTCATCTCGGGCTTGCGAGGTAGAGCGCGTAGTCGAAGCTGCGGCCCTCCCGGTTCACCGGGACGGTGACCAGCTGCACTTCCGCCATTCGCCGCAGCGTCGTCGCCAGCTCAGGGCTCTCGGCTTCGCACCAGATCACCAGCCGTCCGCCGGGGCGCAGCAGGTGTAGGCAGTGGTTGAGGAAGGCTGCGGAGTAGACCCGCTGGTTGTGGTCGTGGATCAGGAAGCTCGGGCCGTTGTCGACATCGAGCAGGATCGAGTCCCAGCCCGGCTCGGCGCCGGCGATCTCGTCAGCGACGTCGCCGACCACCAACTCCACTCGCGGATCGGCCGCGACGCGTCCCAACTGCCTGGTGGCGCCGGCTCGGGCCCACTCGACCAGCGGCGCGGCAAGTTCGACCACACGGACGAGGTCCGCGCCCGCGTCCAATAGGCGGGCGGTGGTGTAGCCCAGGCCGAGCCCGCCCACCAGAACGCGGCCGGGAGGCCGTCCGGCGGCGTCCGCCAGCGCGAGTTCGGAGGTGACTTCGACCGAATCCATGGCGAACACGCCGTTGACGACCAACTCGGTGACGCCGTTCCGCCGCCGCAGGGCGATCTCCCCGAATGGAGTCTCGGCTCTCATGCCCCCAATCCTGCCGCAGACGGCTAGGGTCGCGGCGTGGAGGTAGCTCATCCGAACCAGCTCGGCGCTGTCTACGAACAGCTGCTGAAACGTTCCTTTCCGCCGCAGGAACTTGCGGACCGTGACTCGTTCCTCAACTTCGTCACCTGGGGCGAGGTACTGGTCGAGCGGGACGGTGAACTGATCACGGCCGCGGCCGTCGGCGATTACTCCCCGAACACCGACCTGCTGCTGCTGGAGTACCTGGCGGTGCTGCCTGAATACCGCGGCAAGGGGTCGGGCTCGAAGCTGCTCGAGGCTGCGTTCGCGCAATGGTGCGAGTTGATGCATCCGGGAGCGTTCCTTGCCGAGATCGAACGCCCGGACGGGCACCAAGGCACCCCCGAATACGGTGACCCGGTGCGGCGGCTGAAGTTTTACCACAAGCTCGGGCTGAAGGCGCTGGCGCTGCCCTACTATCAGCCGGCGCTGTCGCCCGAATTGGCGCCGGTACCGGATCTGCTGCTCGGCGTGCTGATTGAGGACGAATCATGGGTCCAGGACCATCGGTTCGTCGAAGGGGAGCGGCTGGCCGCCCTACTGCGCGAGCGGAATCCAGAACCGACCGATGTGGAGGGGCCGGCCTGGCAGGCGCTGCTCGATGCCTGTGCCGGGCCGATCGAACTGGTCGACCTGGGCGACTACGCCAGCGTGCCGCGATCTGGGCCCATCGGCTGACTCTCAACCACTCGCTTGGGCGTCCGTAGCGCAGGCAGCGTGGAGGATCTTGCACCGAGTTCGGTGCAAGATCCTCCACGGCGCGCAACCGGAGCGGGCACTTCTGGTCAGGTGCGAAGGCCGCGCGCCTACCGGCGTCCTGCGGAATTGTCGGAAACGGCAAATTGGAGGCGACATGGCCCTGCTGAACCCCTACCTGAACTTCCAAGGCAACGCGCGCGAGGCCATCGAGTTCTATCACTCGGTATTCGGCGGCACGCTCGACATCAGCACCTTCGGCGAGTTCCAGATGCCTGGGTCCGGCCCGGAGGATCAGGACAAGGTAATGCACGCCCAACTCACCACTCCCAGCGGATTCACCCTGATGGCCTCGGACGTGCCGCCGGGGATGCCGTTCAGCGACGGCAGCCGAATCACCGTGTCGCTCAGCGGCAACGAGACCGATGAGTTGACCGGCTACTTCAACCAGCTCGCCGAGGGGGGCAACGTGACCCAGCCGCTGCAGGCTGCCCCGTGGGGCGACTCCTTCGGGCAACTGGCCGATCGCTTCGGCACCACTTGGTTGGTGAACATCGCCGGGCCGGGCGCGGAGTCAGCCGGCTGATCTGCCTGGCTATCCGGACCGTCGACCTGAGCCTGCCTTAATTTGAGGCAGCCGCGAGCGACCTCGGCTGCTCGTGTTCGGTCCGCGCTGAGCGTGTCGAAGGGTAGCAACCGCCCGCTGCGCCCAGCCCGCTTACTCCTCGGACTTCGGCCGGGCCGCCTCGATCTTTGCGACGGCGCCGTCCAGCCACTCCTGGCAGATCCTCGCGAGTTCCTCGCCGCGTTCCCACAGCTTCATGGACTCCGACAACGGCACGCTGC
>DAOPRQ010000053.1:0-17757 GCA_035349055.1 Propionicimonas sp. | reverse complement strand
AGGGGTGAGGCCCGGTCAGCCCACCCAGACCCGCGCGTTGCGGAACATCCGTAGCCAGGGGCTGGCCGCGTTCAGCTCGCCGGTGGTCCAGGACAATTGCGCGTTGCGGGCCACCCGCTCGGGGTGCGGCATCATCGCGGTGAACCGTCCGTCGGTGGTGGTGACCGCGGTCAGTCCGTCGGGGGAACCGTTCGGGTTGGCCGGGTAGGTGGTCGCCGGCCGGCCGTCACCGTCCACGAAGCGGGCGGCCTTGGCGACCTGTGCAAGGTCGCCGCGGACGGCGAAGTTCGCGAAGCCCTCGCCGTGCGCCACCGCGATCGGAATCCGGCTACCCGCCATACCGCTGAAGAAGATCGAGGACGATTCGAGCACTTCGACCTGGGAGAGCCGGGCCTCGTACTGCTCGGAGCGGTTACGGGTGAACAGCGGCCAGGCGTCCGCGCCCGGAATGATGTCGGCCAGAGCCGCGAACATCTGGCAGCCGTTGCAGATGCCCAGCCCGAAGGTGTCCTCGCGGGCGAAGAAGGAGCTGAAGTCGTCGGTCAGCTTCGGGTTGAACCGCACCGAGCGGGCCCAGCCCTCACCCGCGCCGAGCGTGTCGCCGTAGGAGAACCCGCCGCACGCCACCAGGCCGATCGCGTCGGCGAGGTCGAAGCGTCCGGCCTGCAGGTCGGTCATGTGCACGTCGTAGACCTCGAAGCCGGCGCGGTGGAAGGCGAACGCGGTCTCCACGTGGCTGTTCACCCCCTGCTCGCGCAGGATCGCCACCTTCGGCCGGACGCCGGTCGCGAGGTACGGCGCCGTGATGTCGTCGGACGGATCGAAGGTCGGTGCGACCACCAGGCCGGGGGAGTCGGTGCCGAAGGCGGCATGCTCCTCGTCGGCGCACTCGGGGTTGTCGCGCAGGGCCGAGATGCGCCAGGAGACCTCGTCCCAGGCCTGGGCGAGATCACGTAGGGGTTCGTCCAGCAACGGTTCGCCGGCGATGCTGACCCGCATCTGGCGGTCGTCGGTGGTCTGTCCGACCAGGCGGCTGACGCGGCCGAGACCGCGGGCGTCGAGGATGGTCATGACCCGATCGACGTCGTCGTCGGCGACGCCGAGAACCACGCCAAGCTCTTCGCTGAACAGCGCTTCGATGCTGGGGACGTCGAGTTCGAGGCCGGTCGAACCGGCGAAGCCGAGCTCGCAGGCCGCCGCCCACAGTCCGCCGTCCGAGCGGTCGTGGTAGCCGGTAACCAGGCTTTGACTACGTAATTCGGTGAGCGCCGCGGCTAGGGCGACGAGCTGGGACGGGTCGTCCAGATCGGGCACCACGTCGCCGAACTGGCCGGTGACCTGGGCCAGCATCGAGCCGCCGAGGCGGTCCTTTCCGCCGCCGAGGTCGACCAGCACCAGGGTGGAGTCGGGCTGAAGCTGCGGCGTCCAGGTGCCTTCAACAGACTTCAGCGAAGCGAACGCCGAGACCACCAGCGAGACCGGCGAGGTAACCTGCTTGGGCCCGGAATCGTCCGCCCAACGGGTGCGCATCGAGAGCGAGTCCTTGCCCACGGGCACCGAGATGCCGAGCGCCGGGCACAGCTCCATCGCAACGGCGTGCACGGTGTCGTAGAGCGCGGCGTCCTCGCCGTCCTCGCCGCACGCGGCCATCCAGTTGCAGGACAGCTTCACCCCGGACAGCTCCACCGGGGCGGCGAGGAGGTTGGTCAGCGCTTCGCCGACCGCCATCCGTCCGGACGCGGGCGCGTCCACCGATGCCAGCGGCATCCGCTCGCCGGTGGCCATCGCTTGGCCGGCCAGCGAGGTGAAGTCGGAGAGAGTCACCGCGACATCGGCGACCGGAACCTGCCACGGCCCGACCATCTGGTCGCGATGGTTGAGCCCGCCCACGGTGCGGTCGGCGATGGTGATCAGGAACCGCTTCGAAGCCACGGACGGATGCCGCAGCACCGCGTACGCGGCCTGCCGGAGGTCGACTCCCGACAGGTCGAGGGCCGGCTCGGAGCGGACGATGCGGCGCACGTCGCGGGTCATCCGCGGCGGTTTGCCGAGCAGCACGTCCATCGGCATGTCGATCGGACGGTCGTCGTCGGCGTTGTCGGACGCTCCTTGCGCCAGCACCAACTGTCCGTCGTCGCGGGCAACCCCCACCACCGCGAACGGGCAGCGCTCACGCTCGCACAGCGCAGCGAAGCCGTCCAGGGACTCGGGTGCGATCGCCAGCACGTAGCGCTCTTGGCTCTCGTTGCTCCAGATCTCCTTCGGCGCCAGGCCCGATTCCTCGACCGGCACTGCGCTCAGGTCGAAGCGCGCGCCGAGGCCCGCGCCGTCCACCAACTCGGGGAAGGCGTTGGAGAGCCCGCCCGCCCCCACGTCGTGGATCGAGAGGATCGGGTTGTCGGCGCCGGCTTTCCAGCAGTGGTTGATGACCTCCTGCGCGCGCCGCTGGATCTCCGGATTGCCGCGCTGGACGGAGTCGAAGTCGAGTTCGGCAGCGTTCGCACCGGCGGCCATGGACGAGGCCGCGCCGCCGCCCATGCCGATCCGCATGCCCGGCCCGCCGATCTGCACCAACAGCGTGCCGGGCGCGAAGCTGATCTTCTCGGTCTGGGACGCGCTGATCGAGCCCAGGCCCCCGGCGCTCATGATCGGCTTGTGGAAGCCGCGGCGGACGCCGGCGACGGTCTGCTCGAACACCCGGAAGAAGCCGCCGAGGCCCGGACGGCCGAACTCGTTGTTGAACGCGGCCGCACCCAGCGGGGCTGCGGTCATGATTTCCAGCGGCGACGCGATGTGCTCGGGCGCGCCGTAGGGGTCGCGCTCCCAGGGCTCGTCGGTGCCGGGCAGGTGCAGGTTCGAGACGGCGAAGCCGGTCAGGCCGGCCTTCGGGGCCGAGCCGCGGCCGGTGGCACCCTCGTCGCGGATTTCCCCGCCGGCGCCGGTGGCGGCTCCGGGGAAGGGGCTGATCGCGGTCGGGTGGTTATGGGTCTCCACCTTCATCAGCACGTGCACGTCGTCGGTGGTGGCGACGTAGCGGCTGGGTGCGTCCGCGCCTTCGGGGGCCCAGCGCTGGACCGGACCGCCGGCCATGATCGAGGCGTTGTCCTTGTAGGCGACGACTGTGCCGTGACCGGCGACCGCCTCGGTGTGCCGGATCATGCCGAACAGCGAGTCGGGCTGCGGGACGCCGTCCACGATGAAGTCGGCGTTGAAGATCTTGTGCCGGCAGTGCTCGGAGTTGGCCTGGGCGAACATGGTCAATTCAACGTCGGTGGGGTTACGGTGCAGGTTGCCGAACGCGGTGACCAGATAGTCGATCTCGTCGTCACTGAGGGCGAGTCCGAAGGTGAGGTTGGCTTCTTCGATGGCGGCGCGGCCGCGTCCGAGCACGTCGACGTGGGCCATCGGCTCGGCTACGCGCTCGTTGAACAGCGCGGCGGACTCGTTCACGGAGGCGAAGACAGATTCGGTCATGCGGTCGTGCAGCAGATCGGCGGCGGTGAGCCAGTCAGCCTCGGTGAGCGGACGCTCGGTGGTGAGGTGGTATTCGGTGACCCGCTCGACCCGGCGGATCGGTACTCCGCAGCTGTGCGCGATGTCGGTGGCCTTCGACGCCCAGGGCGACAGCGTGCCGAGACGGGGCGCGACCACCACGATCTGAGCGGCCGCTGGCGACGGCTCGGCCGCGGGACCGTAGCTGAGCAGTTCGCCCACGGTCTTCGCGGTGGCTTCGTCCAAATCGGCCCCGCTCGCCACCCAGTGGGCGTAGTTGGCCACGACTGCGGTCACCGGAACGCTCGCTTCCCGAAGGCGCCGGACGAGCGCGTCCGCCCGGAACTCGGAGAGGGCGTTGCCGCCGGGGAAGCTGGTCAGGATGAACTGGTGCGTCACGACGGGCGAACCTCCGGATGGCTGGACGGGCGACCCCTCAAGGCTAACGGCCCGGCGCCGCCCGGCCGTCCGCGCGTCTCCTGGCGAGAAGCCCCGCCCTGCCTTGGACAACGACGGGCGCCGATCTGGACGACCGGGCCGACCAACGGGCCGAATGATCCATGATCCTGACGAAGGGTCGCCGAGCCATGCCGATACGCTGAGGCCGTGCTTGATCTCCCGCTGCTGCATGCCGGCAAGGTGCGTCGCCTCTACCGCTGGTCGGACGGCCGGATCCTGATGGTTGCCACCGACGCGATTTCGGCGTACGACCATGTGCTGGCCACGCCGATCCCCGACAAGGGGGTCGTGCTGACCCAGCTCAGCCTGTGGTGGTTCGAGCAACTCGACTTCCCCAATCACATCGTTTCGACCGAGGTTCCCGACGAGGTGGCCGGCCGCGCGGTGGTCGTGGAGTCCCTCGACATGCTGCCGGTGGAATGTGTGGCCCGCGGCTACCTGACCGGCTCTGGCTGGTCGGAGTACCAGAGCTCCGGGACGGTGTGCGGTATCCCGCTGCCGGCTGGACTGGCGGATGGAGCCAAGCTGCCGGAGCCGATCTTCACCCCGGCGATCAAGGCCCCGCTCGGTGAGCACGACGAGAACGTGGATTTTGCCACGATCGTCGAGTTGCACGGTGCTGAGCTGGCCGAGCGCCTGCGCACCGCTACCCTGAGCATCTACTCGAAGGCAGCCGAACTGGCGGCTGAGCGCAGCGTCATCCTGGCCGACACCAAGTTCGAGTTCGGCCTGCGTGCCGACGGCACCCTTGTGCTGGCCGACGAAGTGCTCACGCCCGATTCGTCGCGCTTCTGGGACGCGTCCGTCTGGCAGCCGGGACAAAGCCTGCCGAGCTTCGACAAGCAGTTCGTCCGGGACTGGCTCGCCAAGGAATCAGGCTGGGACAAGGCTTCGGACACTCCGCCACCGCCGTTGCCGGACGCGATCGTGCAGGCCACCCGGGACCGCTACCTGGAGGCCTACCGCCGCCTGGTGGGACGCCACCTGGCGGTCTGAGGTTCCTCAGGGCCACGTAGTCCGCGTCCGGATCTGCTGGCAGTCCGAGCGCGCGCGAATAGACTGCGGCCGTGCTGCCCGCTGAATTCGCCGCGCTGGTGCGCGCCCGCCATAGCGTTCGCGACTTTCGTCCCGATCCGATCCCGGACGAGGTGTTGAACTCCATCCTTGATGATGCTCGGTACGCGCCGAGCTGGAGCAATACCCGTCCGTACATCGTCGCGGTCGCCTCCGGCGAGCGGCTCGACCGGCTGCGGACTGCCTACGTCCGCGCCTTCGATGCGTCCCTTGGCCTGCAACACCGCAAACCGTGGGCCGTCCTGCGTGGCCTACTGCTGCGCCGGGGCTATCCGGATGGTGATTTCAAGGCGTGGCGGGGGTATCCGGCGGAACTGCGCGAACGCAGCGTGAAGGTGGGCAAGGCGCTCTACGCGCACTTGGGGATCGCTCGCGGCGACCGGGCGGCGCGGGACGCGAATGCGCGACTGAACTGTGAATTCTTCGGGGCGCCGACCGTGTTGTGGCTGTTCGTGCACGACCAGATGCTCCCGTTCTCGGCTCATGACGCCGGGCTCATGCTCCAGACGCTCATGCTTTCGGCCGAGGCGAACGGTGTCAGCTCGTGCCCGCTCGGTGTGCTCGCGGTTTGGCGGCATCCGATCGACGCGGAGTTTTCGGTGCCGAAGCACTACAAGCTGGTCACCGGACTCGCCCTGGGCTACGCCTCGGACGCGCCCGTGAACGATTTCCGCGCTGAGCATCCGCCACTTTCGGTCGCGCCGAGTCGCTGACACCCCGGCCGTGCCTCGATGGCAATGGGTTTCGCAACGCTTCAATCTGGGGTTATTCTGAGTCCCGCCTGAGAGTTTTTAAGGATCAGGCGTCCACCCCTCCCAAGGAAGTACCCCCACATATGAAGCGATTACTGGTTTCGCTGGCTGCGCTGGCGCTGACCACGGTGCCGTTCTGGGCACCAACGCAGACCCCCGCACAGGCCGCTCCCGCCCCAGCCGCGGCGAACTCGTCCAGTCTGGTGGTGGCCACGTACAACGTGCGCTGCGCCAACTGCTCCAAGCACCCGGTGAACAAGCGAGAGAAGCGCTGGAACACTCGCGCCGCCGCGATTGCGTCCACCATCGCAGGCGAGGGCATCGATCTGATCGGCGTGCAGGAGTCCTCCTCCGGCGTGCTTTGGAAGGGCGGCCCGGCCCAGTTCGAGGATCTGGTCAATCGCCTCGGCGCCCCCTACGCGCTTACCAACGGTGCCCGCTACAACTGCGTCCGCTCCACCACCCCGAGCAGTTGCGATCCGGCCTACCAGGGCGCGTCCGGAGACAGCCGGATCATCTACAACACCAACAAGCTGGACCTGCTTGCGCAGGGCTCGCTGGCCCTGGACGACCGCAAGCCCGGCAACGGCAGCGCACGCTTCCTGGCCTGGGCGAAGTTCTCCGAACGTGCCACCGGAAAGCAGTTCTTCTTCGGCACGGCTCACCTGGAGCCGGGCATGAGCAAGGCGAAGATCGGCAAGCGCGCCGGCCAGGCGAACGCGGCCATCGCCGAGCTGAACCGGGTTTCCGAAGGCCTGCCGGTGATCTGGGGCAGCGACCTGGCCAGCAGCAAGCTGTCGCACTCGGGCAATACCGCCTACGACGCGTTCATGGCCGCCGGCTACACCGATCCGCTGGGCAACTCCTACAAGGCCCGGACGGCCAACGCGGGCACCTACGCGGCCTCGATGATCAACGAGGAGTACTTCACTCTCAACAACTTCGCCAAGAAGCCGAAGAAGTACGCGGCCTACGCACTCGGCGCCCACCTGGACTACATCCTGTTGAAGCCGCAGATGCAGGTGCTGGAGTGGAAGCAGGTACTGAACCTGAAGAGCAACGGCAGGTTTGCCGGCGTGATCCCGTCCGACCACAACCTGGTGAAGGTGACGCTGGTTCTGCCCTGACGCACCCCTGAACGAAAAGGAACCGTCGCCCCGTCCAGATTCGTACAGTTCTGCGTATTCCCGCCGGCCGGCAACGCCGCTACCTTCGTCATGGCAGAACGGGGGAAGCAATGACAGCAGCCAACCGCCTGATCGCATTGTGCGTAGCCGGCGCGATGATGGCCGTGCCCTGGTCGCCGGCCCGAGCGGACGCAGCGCCCCTTCCCGAAGCCGGACGCTTTGTCGCACCGGCCGCGGCCGGATCGGCCAATCTGGTCGTGGCGACGTTCAATGTCCGCAACGCCAACTGGTCGAGTCAGCGTCCGACGAACAGCCGGGAGAAGAGCTGGGACCAGCGCCGCCCGGTGGTGGTCAGCCAGATCCTCGGTGAGGGCGTCGACGTGCTCGGCGTCCAGGAGACCACCGCGGCGGACGTGACCGCCAACGGCCCGCAGTACCTCGATCTACTCGCGGCCCTCGGCGAGCCGTACGCCATCACCAGCGAGAGCCGCTACGACGGTGGCGAGTACTGCTACACCGACTACGTCGAGGACGCGGACGGCAACTACGTGCAGAACCCGGACGGCAGTTACGTCGAGCAGCAGATCTGCGAGTGGGAGCCGGAGGCGTCCGGTGACGTGCGGATCATCTACAAGAAGTCGCGGCTGGTCCTGGATGCGCCGCGCACCGACCAGGGCGTGTTGAAGCTCGACGATCGCGACAACCGCAACGGCAGTGCCCGGTTCATGGCCTGGGCGCGGTTCCGCGATCTGTGACCGGCAAGCGGTTCATCTTCGCCACCGGACACGTCGAGCCGGGGATGACCAAGCCGACGATCGCGCTGCGCCGCTCCCAGGCGCAACTGATCGTGGCCGAACTCAACCGGCTCAACCCGGAGAACCTGCCGATCATCTGGGGCAGCGATTTGGCCAGCAGCAAGCTCTCACCGTCCGGCAACACCGCCTACGACGTGTTCCGCAGCGCTGGTTTCACGGATCCGCTGGGCAACTCGTACAAGGTGAAGAAGAAGAACAAGCTGACCTATGCGAAAAAGCTGGTCAACGCCCAGTACTTCACGCTGAACAACTTCAAGGCCCAGCCGGACAAGAACAAGCGCTACAAGCTGGGCGCCCACCTGGACTACATCCTGATCAAGACCCCGGGCAAGAAGGCCACGGTCGCGCAGTGGAAGCAGGTGCTTTACCTCGACAAGTTGGGCAAGTTCTCAGGAGTGATCCCGTCCGACCACAACCTGGTCGCGGTCACGCTCGCTCTGCCCTGACGGCCAGGTCGGCCGGGCACCAGCCTCGCAGGCTGTTCAGGAACGCCAGCCCCTCGGCTTCGGCCAACTCGGACACCGCGATCGGGCGCTCGTGCAGCCGTCCGGTGGGTTCCACCATCCAAGCGCATACCAGCGCCGGCCCGGGAAACTGCGAGAATTGCCCACGGCTCAACAGGACGCGGCCCTTCAGCGTCCGCCACCGCGAGAGGCCCCAACTTGTCCGTCGCCACCCACACGCTCGATCCGGATACCCTGCCGGTTGCCGTCCGACCCGCCTTCGAGTCGGTGCTGCGCCGGAACCCTGGCGAGCCGGAGTTCCACCAGGCCGTGCACGAGGTGCTGGCGTCGATCGTGCCGGTCCTGGGCGAGCACCCGCACTACCTGGAGGACGGGATCCTGGAGCGGTTGGTCGAGCCGGAGCGGCAGATCATCTTCCGGGTGCCGTGGGTCGACGACAACGGCCGGGTGCACGTGAACCGCGGCTACCGGGTGCAGTTCTCCTCGGTGCTCGGCCCCTACAAGGGCGGCCTGCGGTTCCACCCTTCGGTGAACTCCTCGATCATCAAGTTCCTCGGCTTCGAGCAGATCTTCAAGAACGCACTCACCGCGCAGGGCATCGGCGGCGGCAAGGGCGGTTCCGATTTCGACCCGCATGGCCGCAGCGACGCCGAGATCATGCGGTTCTGCCAGTCGTTCATGAACGAGCTCTACCGCCACCTCGGCGAGCACACGGACGTTCCCGCCGGCGACATCGGCGTCGGGGCCCGCGAGGTCGGCTTCCTTTTCGGCCAGTACCGCAAGATCACCAACCGGCACGAGTCCGGCATGTTCACCGGCAAGGGCACCGGCTGGGGTGGTGCCGAGGTGCGCACCGAGGCCACGGGTTACGGCACGGTCTACTTCGCCCAGGAGATGCTCGCGGTCACCGGCAAGTCGATCGCGGGACGCCGCGTGCTGGTCTCCGGGTCGGGCAATGTCGCGATCTACGCGATCGAGAAGGCGCAGCAGCTGGACGCCTTGCCGATCACCGCGTCCGACTCTTCGGGCTACATCGTGGACGAGGCCGGCATCGACCTCGACCTGCTCAAGGAGGTCAAGGAGGTCGAGCGGCTGCGCATCAGCGCCTACGCCGATCGCCGTCCGTCCGCCCGCTTCGTTCCGGGAGCACGGGTGTGGGAGGTGCCGGGTGAGATCGCGCTGCCGTGCGCTACCCAGAACGAGTTGGACGGAGCGGACGCGGAGACACTGATCCGCAACGGCGTGCTGGCAGTAGCTGAGGGCGCGAACATGCCTTCGCTGCCGGAGGCCGTGGACGCGTTCCAGTCGGCTGGAGTGCTGTTCGCGCCGGGCAAGGCCGCCAACGCCGGTGGTGTGGCCACCTCGGCGCTGGAGATGAGCCAGAACGCGGCCCGCCAGCGCTGGACCTTCGCCGACTCCGAACGCAAGCTGCACCACATCGTGCAGAACATGCACGAGGCGGCCTATGTCGCGTCCGAACGTTACGGCAGCCCCGGCGACTACGTCGTAGGCGCCAACTGCGCCGCCTTCGTGAAGGTTGCGGACGCCATGATTGCCCAAGGCATCATCTGAGTCGCTATGCACTTGCTCGGCAGGTCGAGCCTGTCGAGACCACGCGATCTCGACAGCTCGACCACCGAACCTGGGTCTTTTGGTCGCGCTCCGCTTCGGCTAATCGAGCCGACGCCACCACCCAACGTCGTGCCGACAGGCACCCAACGTCGTGGGAGACACCCAACGCCGTGACGCCACCCACGCCGTGACCCAACGTGGGGGTTCGGCCGGCGTCCTGGTGAGGGCCCTCGCCAAGTTCAACCACCGTTCAGCCCCGGGCTTGGCTGGGCTTGGCTTGGCCGGGCTCGACCAGCCGACGCGGCGGCCTGTGGGCAGGCTTCGCGTCCGGCCCAAACTGCGGGCCGGTCGGGTCAAGCCGCTATTCGCTCTCGTGGCCGATGCTGGGCGTGGCGCAGCCACTCACCTGCTTGTGGATGCCGAGATGGTGGGGCGAACTCTGGTAGCCGGTCAGCCTCGCTGATCCGAACCTGCCACTGATCCCGCAGTCCGTACTTGGCTGGTTCGACCAGGCCATGGTGGTGGTGACACAGCAGGACCAGATTCGAAAGAGCGGTCAAACCACCCAGCCACCACGGGATGATGTGGTGGGCTTCACACGCCGATGGTGGCGCGGTACACCCAGGGAACACACAGCCGCCATCCCGGGCGATCAGCGCCGCCCGTATCGCCGGTGTGACCAGCCGCCGGGAGCGGCCCACATCCAACACCTCGCTACCGGCACGCAGCACCACCGGGATGATCTCGGCGTCACAGCAGGCTCGGCGCAGCTCACCAGCCGTCAGCTGAACACCGTCACCGACCACCCCGGCGCCAGCAGCACCCTTGCGCAACTGGTCGTAGTCGAGTTTCACGATCACCTTCGCCGCACCCACACCGGGTTTGGGTCGGGCGGTTGCCGCGTCGTGCAGCAGGCTGGCCAGTGCGTCGGCGCGGCGCTGTTCCGGAGTGGCGTTCACGTGCAGCGGGTCGCGGGCCTCGACCGCGGTGCGGCGCAGCGCTTCGCTGTGGGCGTCGAGCAGGGTGATGAACTGCTCACCGGCCAGCTTGGGCAGGGAGCCTTCGAACCGCACCGACCCGCCCTGCCGCCAGAACCGCAGCGACCGGTTACGGTGCGCGGCTTCGGCCTCACGCTGCAGCTTGGTTTCGAGTAGCTCGTCAGCATCAGCCGGGGCGACCTTCGCCAACACCTGCGCGGCGGCCTTGCCCAACGCATCCGAATCCATACGGTCGGCCAGGCTCACCAGCAACGTCTCGGCCTGCGCCTGCTGCTGGTCGTTCAGCTGAGCAGCCAGACCATCGAGCATGGTGTTGATCGCCCGTACCTGCCCAGTGCTCACTCTGCCAGCGACAGCGGCCTCGCCCAGCACCGGGTGCGCAGCCAGCTCACTGGCGCGGTGCAACGCGCCGGCAGCTTCACGTTTGGTCAAGTTCTGATCGATCGCCAGCCACGTCGAAGTGGGCGTACCGACGGTTCGCTCCGAGGCGTGCACGGCATCAGCTTCGGCCAGCAATAGCGACGCCAGCGCATCCAACCGGCCGGTCAGGCTCCGGGCAGTCCTGGCCGCGTGGAGACGGGCTTCGGGAGCGAGTCGAGCACGGTTGGGGTCGATCGAGCCCAGGGCAGCACCAATCTGAGCCAGTGCCAACTCCACTGGCACCACGCCTACCTGCTCGTCCATGACCACCAGCTAATCGGGCGGCTCTGACAGTTTTCGTCCAGAACAGCCCTATCCGGCCACCGCCCGAGGATTCTCAGGCAAATATCAGGAATCGCGGTGGATATCCGTGACTGCCGGCTCGTTCCTCGCGGGCTTCCTCAGGGGCCGATGATGGTGGCGGCAGCCCAGCTCAGCGTCCGCGCCCGATGAAGTGGTCCATGGTGTGGTTGATACCGAACAGGTCCATCACGACGTCGAAGGCCCGTACCGGCAGGACTCGCAGGGCCGGCACCACCCGAGCCAGCGGTGGTAGCACCAGCTGCTGCCGTCCGGACGCGATCGCGTCCAGGATCTGGGTGGCCACTTTGGCTTCCTTCAGGATCGGCAGCAGTAGCGGCACCCGCGTCCGCACCCCTGCGAACATGCCGGTGTCGATGTAGTAGGGCGCGACTACCAGCGTGCTGACCTGCGACCCGGACGCGCGCAGTTCGGCGCGGAGCGACTCGGTGAAGCCGATCGCCGCCCACTTGCTGGCCGAATAGTCGGTCTGCCGGGCCACGCCGACCAGCCCAGCGGCGCTGGCGAGCGTCACGATCGTGCCGCGATCACGGTCGAGCATGCCGGGCAGAAATGCCCTCGTGGTCCAATAGCCGGCCAGGGTGTTCACCTCGAACGTCCTGCGGATCGCAGCCTCGGACGCGTCCAGCAGCGACTTGCCGCTGACGATCCCCGCGCAGTTCACGAGCACGTCGATCGCGCCGGCGGCAGCGGCCGCGGCATCGACCGCTGCGGTGTCCGTGACGTCCACGCGCTGGGACGTGCCGCCGGTGATCTCGGTGGTGGCTGCGGCAGCGGCCGCGTCCAGGTCCCACACCTCGACGTGCGCGCCGCGAGCCGCAGCCTGCAGCGCCAGCTGGCGGCCCAGCCCACTGCCGCCGCCGGTGATCAGGAACCGGGCTCCATCGAGTTGCATCTCAGCCTCCAAGCCGGTTGAGCAACCGGATCGCAGTGGTCATCACGTTCGCGTAGGTCTCGTTGCCCACGTTCTGCGGCGGCGCGATCGGGTGCAGCCGCTGTCGACTGACCGTCTGCGGCTCGGTGTACTTGAACAGACCATGACTGCCGTGCCGACGGCCCATGCCCGACTCGCCCATGCCGCCCATCGGCGCGGCGTGCGAGCCCCAGGTGGCGGCGAAGCCCTCATTGATGTTCACGGTGCCGGCCTTGATCCGCCCGGCGATCGCCTCGCCGTGGGCCGACCAGATGCTGGCGTTGAGTCCGTAGCGGGTGTCGTTGGCCGCGCGGATGGCGGCTTCCTCGGACTCGACGCGGTAGAGCGCCAGCACCGGGCCGAAGGTCTCCTCGCGGCACAGCGTCATCTCTTCGGTGACGTCGGTGAGGATGGTCGGCTCGTACATGAGCGGTCCGAGGTCGGGCCGCGCGCGGCCGCCGGCCAGCACGGTCGCGCCCTTGGCGATCGCGTCCTCGACGTGCGCGGTCACCGCGGCGAACTGCTTGGCCGAGGCGAGCGAGCCGACGTCGGTCTGCCAGTCGTAGCCGGCGCCCAGCCGCAGTCCCACGGTGCTGCGGACGAGCTGCGCCACGAACTCGTCGTAGACCTCGCCGACCACATAGGCCCGCTCGATGCCCACGCAGACCTGGCCGGTGTTGGCGAAGGCTGCGCGGACGGTGCCCGCCACGGCCGCCGGCACGTTCGCGTCCGCGAGTACCAGTAGGGGATTCTTGCCACCTAGTTCGCCCGAGAAGCCAATCAGGCGCTCGGCGCACGCGACGGCGAGCTGGCGTCCGACGCTGGTGGAGCCGGTGAACATCAGGTGGTCGACGCCTGCCACCATTGCCGGTCCGAGCTCGGCACCTGAGCCGGGCAGCACCTGGAACAGTCCGTCCGGCAGCCCGGCGGCCTCTAGCAACTCGGCCAGCAGGAGCGCGGTGAACGGGGTCTGCGAGTCGGGCTTGAAGATCACCGCGTTGCCGGCGAGCAGAGCCTGCGCAGAATCGGTGGCCGGCAGGTTGAACGGGTAGTTCCATGGGTTGATGATGCCCACGACGCCGACCGGACGATGATGCTCGAAAGTGCGGGTGAGTAGGGGGATCGCGCCGCCACGGCGCACCGGACGCAGCAGCCGCGGCGACCTGCTGGCAAAGACCCGGACGCCGCGACCCGCGTCCATCACCTCTTCGAAAGCGCTCAGCCGGGACTTGCCGGTCTCGGCCTGGATGACGTCGAGGATCCGGTCACGCTCGGCAAAGACCAGCCGGGCCAGCCGGGTGAACACCTGGGCGCGCTCGCTCGGGGGAACGTCCGCCCAAGCCACTTGGGCCTGGCGGGCCCTGGCGATGGCCGCCGGTACCTCCGCCGCCGGAGTGGCCGGGATGGTGCCGTACACGCTGCCGTCGAACGGACGGATGACCTCGAACTGCATGCCGTCACAGTAGGGGACTGGCGTCCGCCTTCCCAGGTTCGGGTCAGGGGCGCCACCCGTCCGACCCCGTCCGCACCCTGGGAGTGCTGCCGCGGACGGGTCGCCGCAATAGGCTGCAAGCATGTCTGCAAATGATCAGGAACCCACCGTCGTTGAGCCCGCTGAAGCTGAGTTGGTAGCGCCGGTGGAGGAGTCGGTTGAGTCGGTGGAACCCACCTTGGTTGAGCCGATCGAGGATGCTGAAGTGATCGAGGACGTCACCCCCACCGAGCCCGTGCTCATCTCCAGCCAGCTCGCGCCGAAGCTCACGCTCGACGACACCGAACCGGGCGCTGCCGCGGTGGTCGAACTGGACGCAGTGGAAGCCACCGAGCCCGCCGCACCGGAGGCCCCGGCCGAGCACAGTCTCGACCTGCCCGATGCCGAGGCTCCGTCGCTGCCGGAGCCACCCACGTTCGACGAACCGGCCTACGTGGCGCCGACCTTCCCGGACCAGCCGAGCTACAGTCCGCCGTACGCCCAGCCAGTTCCGCCGCAGGCGCCTTACGCCCAGCCGACGTACCAGCAAGCCCCGTACGCGCAGCCGAATCAGCAGCCGAACTCGGCGTATGCGCCGAACTCGGCGTATGCGCCGAACCCGGCTTACGGGCTCCAGCCGCAGTACCCGCAGTCGTCGCTGAACCCGAGCGAGGAGCAGACCTGGGCCACAGCGGCGCACTGGTCGGCGCTGGTGGCCAGCTTCGTAGGCCTCGGTTTCCTCGGCCCGCTGCTGATCCTGCTGATCCAGGGCCAGAAGAGCCCGCGGGTACGGGCGAACGCGGTCGAGTCGCTGAACTTCGAGATCACCTACGTCATCGGGATGATCGCGAGCGTGCTACTGATGCTGGTCGTGGTCGGTTTCGTCACGATCATCGTCTTCCCGCTGCTGTGGCTGATCTTCCGGATCGTGGCTAGCGTCCAGACCGCCAACGGCCAGGACTACCGCTACCCGCTGAACATCCGCCTGGTGAAGTGAGGTCGGGCAGCCCGTCCGATCGAAGGTAGAGTTTGGCCCGTGCTGAGCCCGGGCGACGACTGGACTGACGACCCGGGTCCAAGGGACGCCTGCGGCGTCTTCGGTGTTTGGGCGCCGGGCGAGGAAGTGGCCAAACTCACCTACTTCGGGCTGTACGCGCTGCAGCACCGCGGCCAGGAGTCCGCGGGCATGGCGGTCAGTAACGGCGAGCGGATCATGGTCTTCAAGGACATGGGCCTGGTCTCGCAGGTCTTCGACGAGCCCACCCTCTCGTCCCTGATCGGCTTCGTATCGGTCGGGCATTGCCGCTACTCGACCACCGGTTCGAGCACCTGGAGCAACGCCCAACCCACCTTCCGGGGCACCACGGACGGGGGGCTCGCCCTCGCGCACAACGGCAACCTCACCAACACCGACGAGCTCGAAGCCTGGCTGGCCACGTCCGTCGAAGAATCGGACGTGCCGCACAAGGACCGCATGGACTCCACGTCCGACACCGCGCTGGTCACCGCGCTGATGGCCGTCTACGCGGACGAGGGCCTCAAAGCCGCCGCGCTGAAGGTGCTGCCGCGGCTCGAAGGCGCCTTCTGCCTGGTCTTCAGCAACGAGCGCACTCTCTTCGCAGCCCGCGATCCGCAGGGAATCCACCCATTGGTGCTCGGACGCCTGGAGCGCGGCTGGGTGGTCGCGTCCGAGACCGCAGCGCTGGACATCATTGGCGCCACCTTCATCCGCGAGGTTGAGCCGGGCGAGCTGGTCTCGATCGACGAGTCCGGCCTGAGCAGCTCGCGGTTCGCCACGGCCGACCCCAAGGGCTGCCTGTTCGAGTACGTCTACCTGGCTCGCCCGGACACCCTGATCTCTGGCCGCAGGGTACACGCCGTCCGCGTCGAGATCGGTCGGACGCTCGCCATGGAAGCCCCGGTGGACGCCGACCTGGTGATTCCCACGCCCGAATCCGGGACGCCGTCCGCGATCGGCTACGCGGAGGCGTCCGGCATTCCGTACGGGCTGGGCCTGGTGAAGAACTCCTATGTCGGCCGGACGTTCATCCAACCGTCCCAGACCATCCGGCAGCTCGGCATCCGGCTGAAGCTGAACCCGATCCGCGACGTGATCGAGGGCAAGCGGCTGGTCGTGGTGGACGACTCGATCGTCCGCGGCAACACCCAGCGCGCCCTGGTCAAGATGCTGCGCGAAGCTGGGGCAGCCGAGGTGCACGTGCGCATCTCGTCCCCGCCGGTGCAGTGGCCGTGCTTCTACGGGATCGACTTCGCCACCCGCGCCGAGCTGATCGCCCCCGGGCTGACGGTCGACGAGATCTGCCGCTCGCTGGGCGCAGACTCGCTGGGCTACATCAGCCTGGAAGGGCTCACCGCTTCGACCGGCATCGCCGGCAAGCGGCTTTGCCGGGCCTGTTTCGACGGTGATTATCCAGTGCCGATCCCGGCTGTCCGGGCTCGCCAGATGGGATTGGAGCGGAAGTTTGGCTGAGCAGAGCGCGTACGCCGCCGCGGGCGTCGACATCGAGGCCGGTGACCGGGCCGTCGAGCTGATGAAGGCCTCGGTCGCGGCGTCCCACCGTCCCGAGGTGCTCGGCGGGCTGGGTGGTTTCGCCGGCTTCTTCGACGCGTCCGCGCTGGCCGCGTACCGGCGTCCGGTGCTGGCCACGTCCACGGACGGGGTGGGCACCAAGGTCGCGATCGCGAGAGCGATGGGCGTCTACGACACGATCGGCTACGACCTGATCGGCATGCTCGTGGACGACCTGGTGGTCACCGGCGCCGAGCCGCTGTTCGTCACCGACTACATCGCCTGCGGCAAGGTCTTTCCCGAGCGGATCGCGGCGATCGTCGGCGGCATCGCGGCTGCCTGCAAGGACGCCGGAGCAGCACTGCTGGGTGGCGAGACGGCCGAGCATCCCGGCTTGATGTCTCCAGAGGACTTCGACGTGGCCGGCGCTACCACCGGCGTGGTCGAGTACGACTCGATCCTCGGCGCGAGCCGGGTCCAGCCAGGGGACGTGGTGCTGGCGCTGGCATCGTCGGGGCTGCACTCCAACGGGTATTCGCTGGTGCGGCACGTGTTCGCGTCCGCTTCGTGGGGCCTGGAGCGGGTTGTGCCCGAACTCGGCCGGACGCTGGGCGAAGAGTTACTCACGCCCACCCGGGTGTACGCGCGCGACCTGCTGGACATCATCCGCGCCACCGAGGTGCATTCGATCAGCCACATCACCGGCGGCGGGCTGGCCAACAACCTGGTCCGGGTGCTGCCGGACGGGATCGGCGTCGACCTCGACCGGGTCACCTGGACCCCGCCGGCGATCTTCGATCTGGTGCAGTCGGTGGGCGGGATTTCGCAGCCCGACATCGAGGCCACCCTGAACATGGGCGTCGGCATGGCGCTGGTGCTGCCGGAGTCGTCCGTTGCGTCCGCGCAGGCCGTGGCCAGCGCTGCCGGGATCGATTCCTGGGTGATGGGCGCGGCCGTCGCCGAGCCGGACGCGCCGGCCCGGGTCACCCTGCACGGAGCTCACGCCGCGGGCTGAGCCGCCGTCTTTGCCAGGGTGCGCGGATTAGGTACCCTTGGCCTCACGACGACACTTGAAACATGAAGCGGCTCCGACCGCTGAGAACAGGCGAGGGGGCTGACCCGACCATATGGGGCGCGGCCGTGCAAAAGCGAAGCAGACCAAAGTCGCTCGCGATCTGAAATACCGTTCCTACTCCACCGACTTCGGGTCGCTGGAGCGCGAGTTGCGGGGTGGTGAGTCCGACGACCCGGTCGCCGAGCTGGCCATCGAGGTTGAGGACGACCAGTACGGTGACCTCGCCGATCGCTACTCCGACGACGAGGACGAGCCCTTCCGCCGTATCGGCTGA
>DAOPRQ010000052.1:7831-18128 GCA_035349055.1 Propionicimonas sp. | reverse complement strand
TCCCGGGAACAAGGTGGCGTACTGCCTACGGTAGAGACGCTTGCCGACAAGTCACCGGGACCGCAGCAATCGGGGCCGGGGTCTCACCCTCCCGTGCCGTGAAGAAGTCCTCGTCCATGGACAATACGTCCTCGCAACGACACCGGCAGGGGTGAGCCGCTCAGGTCGGAAGCTACTCCCGGCCGGTGCAGCCGAACAATTAGTTCTTGTGCGGACGGAGCGGGCCGACCGCGGACGTGAAGCCGCGGTCGGACAGCGGACCGCGCACTGGACCGGCTGCCAGGGACGCTAATCACACCCGTGTAGTTATCCCCACTGTGGACAACCGCTGTGGACAACTCACTCCTCGACCGCCGTCGGGAACGACTGAGGGTTGGTCAGCGCCGGACCCGACACTTCGGTGTCAGCGGCCCAACGCGGCGCGCTGCTCGTTCCTCACAACGCTCCTCAGGGACCGGTTAGCAGCTCAAGCCTGACGGACTCAGCTGATGGCGGTCTTGGTCTCGCGGGCCATGGCCAGCTCTTCGTTCGTTGGGACGACCAGCACGGTCACCTTTGAAGCCGGGGTGGAGATCGTTCGGGGGTGCTTGGCGCGTACCTGGTTGGCGTCCGAGTCCAGCTCGATGCCGAGGGCTCCCAGACGGCTCACCACCAGGCGTCGCACCAGGTCGTCGTTCTCACCCACTCCGGCGGTGAACGTCAGCGCGTCCAGTCCGCCGAGCAGCGCGTGGTAGGCGCCGATGTAGAACACGAGCCGGTGCACATAGACGTCCATAGCCAGCTGCGCCTTGGCGTCCCCGGCGTCGATCAGCTCGCCGAGATCGCGGAAATCGGTCACCCCGACCAGGCCGAGCATCCCGCTCTTCTTGTTCAGCAGATCGTCCACGCCACCCAGATCGAGCCCGAGTGTCCGGCCAAGGAACGCGTGCAGGCCGGGGTCGACGTCGCCGGACCGAGTGCCCATCACCAGGCCGGCCAGCGGCGTCAGTCCCATGGACGTCTCCACCGCGACGCCGCCGTCGATCGCCGAGATCGACGCACCGTTGCCCAGGTGGCAGACGATCTGCTTCAGCGAACCGAGGTCGCGTCCGAGGTATTCGGCGACCTTCTTGGACACGAAGCTGTGCGACGTGCCGTGGAAGCCGTACTTTCGGATGCCGTGTTCAGCGGCCAGCTCGGCGTCGATCGCGTACGTGTACGCCTCGGCCGGCAAGGTCGCGAAGAACGCGGTGTCGAAGATCGCCACGTGCGGGACGTCCGGCAGTACCTCGCGGGCCGCCTCGATGCCCGCGATGCCCGGCGGGTTGTGCAGCGGCGCCAGCGGGCTGAGTTCGCGCAGCTTGGCCAGCACCTCGTCGTCGATCACCACCGTCTCGCGGAACGCTTCGCCGCCATGGACGGTGCGGTGCCCGACCGCGACCACGTCCGCCAGATTCGGACCAACCTCGTTGAACACGCGGACGAGGTGCGCCAGCGCCCTGGCATGGTTCGGGAAGCCGTGGTCATCGTGGCGGGTCTGGTCGCCGAACTTGTGGTCGAGCGTGCTCTCGGGCTGCCCGATCCGCTGGATGATGCCGGACGCGAGCACGTCCTCGTCGTCGGCGTCGATCACCTGGTACTTGATCGAACTCGAGCCGCAGTTCAGCAGCAGGATCGGAGTGCTCACAGTGGTTCTCCTCAGTTGTTCCGGGGGGACTCTTGCCCAGCCTGGATGGCGGTGATCGCGACGGTGTTGACGATGTCCTCGACCAGGGCCCCGCGGGACAGGTCGTTGACCGCCTTGTTCAGGCCCTGCAGCACCGGCCCGATGGCCACGGCTCCGGACGAGCGCTGCACCGCCTTGTAGGTGTTGTTGCCGGTGTTCAGGTCGGGGAAGATGAACACCGTCGCCTTACCGGCCACCGGTGAATTCGGCAGCTTCGTCTTCGCTACGATCGGGTCGACCGCCGCATCGAACTGGATCGGACCCTCCAGTGCCAGGTCGGGACGCCGTTCGCGGACGATCGCGGTCGCCTCGCGCACCTTATCCACGTCCGCGCCCGATCCCGAAGTGCCGGTCGAGTAGGACAACATCGCGACTCGGGGTTCGATGCCGAAAGCCACTGCAGTCTCGGCCGAGCTGATCGCGATGTCGGCGAGCTGTTCTGCGGTCGGATCGGGGTTCACCGCACAGTCGGCGTAGACCAACACCCGGTCGGGCATGCACATCAGGAAAGAGCCCGAGACCACGGTCACGCCCGGCTTGGTCTTGATGAATTCGAGCGAGGGTCGGATCGTGTTCGCGGTCGTGTTGATCGCGCCGGAGACCATCCCGTCCGCCATGCCCAGGTGCACCATCATCGTCCCGAAGTACGACAGGTCGGTGAGCCGCTCGCGCGCCTGCTCGAGCGTCACGCCCTTGTGCGCGCGCAGCCGCGCGTACTCGGCCGCGAACCGCTCCACCAGCTCCGGGTCGGTCGGGTCGACCACTTCGACGCCGTGCAGCCCGAGTCCGAGGTGGGTCGCGCGCTGCTTGATCATCAGGGCATCCCCAAGCAGGATCAGCTTCGCCACTCCGCGCCGCAGCAGGATGTCGGCCGACTCCAGAATCCGGTCGTCGGTTGCTTCGGGCATCACGATCGTCCGGCGGTCAGAGCGGGCGATCTCCTGCAGCTGATGCTCGAACATCAGCGGGGTCATCACCTCGGAGCGATGCACCTCCAAGGCGCGCAGCAGCGCGGGCACGTCCACGAACTCGCTGAAGATCCGCCGCGCCATCTCCACCTTGCGCGGGCTGGACGTCATCGCGCCCTCCAGCCGGAACATCTTGTCGGCGGACGTGAACGTGCCGAGGTGGGTCATGCCGATCGGCAGTTCGTTGTGGATGCTGCTGACCAGCTTGCTGATCGTCTCCGGGATCTCGTAGCCGCCCAGCAGGATGATGCCGGCCAGCTGCGGGAACGATCCGGACGCGTGCGCGAGCAGCAGGCCGGGCAGCATGTCGCAGCGGTCGCCCGGCATGATCACGGTCGAGTCGGCCTCCAGCCGGGCGAGCACGTTGGGCAGGGTCATCGCGGCCACCAGGACGGTCGCGCTCTCGCGTCCCAGCAGTTCGGGGTTGCCCAGCACCAGGTTCGCCTGCACCGCCTCGAACTGGGCGCGGACGGTGGCCGCGGCCAGGAATCGGTCGGCCGGCAGCGCGCCGGTCACCACGTCCGGGAGCTTTGCCAGTTCCGCTCGGGTGGCGTCCAGCTGGCCCGGGTCGACGCGGTTGGCGATCACGCCGATCACCTTCGCGTGCCGGGCGCGGAACTCGGCCAGTGCACCTTCAGCTACCGGACGGATGCCCTCGGCTGCGCGCCCCTTGCCGGAGACGACCAGGATCACCGGGGCGTTCAGGTTGGCGGCGACGCGGGCGTTGAAGGTGAGCTCGATCGGCGAGGTGACATCGGTGTAGTCGGAGCCGAGGATCACCACCGATTCGTAGCGCTCCTTGATCTCGGAGTACTTCTCGACCAGCACGCTCAGGGCCGCGTCCGCGTCGCGGTGGACGTCGTCGTAGGTGACGCCGACCGCCTCCTCGTAGGTCTGGAAGATGCCGGGCTGGCTCACCAGGGTGTGCAGGATCGCGTCCTCGACCCCGGCGCGGACGACCGGACGGAACACGCCAACCGACGTGACGGTGCGGGTAAGGGCCTCGATCATGCCCACCGCCACCATGGACTTGCCAGTCAGTCCCTCGGGCGAGGCTACGTAGATGCTGTTACTCACGTTCGTCAGGTTATCGCTGGCCGGCTGTGCTCGGCGCCGCAGCGGTTAGGAGTCCAAGCTGAAACGTCCCCTTTCCGTTCAGGCGGTGACTTCGGCCAACCAGGCCAGGTCGCGGCGGTGGGCTTCCAGCGGGCCGGGGGTTTCGATGATCAGGGGGGCTTTCGCGTCCCGGAACAAATCGGCTGCTGCGACCAGGTCAAGATTGCCGCTACCGAAGTTGGTGTGCCGGTCGGCTCCCGAGTCGAAAGCGTCGCGCGAGTCGTTGGCGTGCACCAGGTCGATGCGTCCGGTGATCGCCAGGATCTTCTCGGCCAGGCCGCCCAGTTCGATGCCGCCGGCGTGCGCGTGGCAGGTGTCGAGGCAGAACCCGACCCGGTCGGCGTTGGCCGAAAGTGAGATCGCGTCCCAAAGCTGGGCGAGGCGGTCGAGTTGGCGGGCCATCGCGTTCGCCCCGCCGGCAGTGTTCTCGATCAGTAGCGGCACTTCGATGGTCAGTCCGTCGATCGCCTTGCGCCAATTGTCGAAGCCGATCGCCGGATCATCGGACGCGAGCACGTGCCCGCCGTGCACGATCACCCCGGCCGCGCCGATCTCGGCGGCGGCGGTGAGTTGCTTCTGCAGGTGCTGCCGGCTGGGAATCCGAATCCGGTTGTTGGTCGTGGCCACGTTCAGCACGTACGGAGCGTGCACGTACAAGGCGACTCCGGCCGCTTCCGCGTCCGCCTTCAACTGGGCCGCGCCGCCGGCGTAGGCGACCTTCGGGCCCTTCCAAGCCTGCGGGTCGCCCAGGAAGAATTGGCTCGCCGTGGCCTCGCGTGCGAGTGCTTCGGCGATCGGATCGGTCTGGTCGACATGCGCGCCCATGGTCAGCATGGCTCCACTTTAGGCATTGGCGGTCAGTTTGCTCGCGAGCTCCTGAATCGGCCTTTGAACCGAACCTACGCTGCAGTAAGTTTGGCGTGCACGTCGATGTGAGGAGCACCAATGGACGCCGGCCACCTCGCGGCTCGTTTTCTTGCCTCAGCTGCTGAGCATGCGCAGCGTCCGGCTACCCGGGTCCTGGCTCCGGACGCCGACCAATCCGAGACCCCGGTCTGGCGCGTCCGCACCTACGCCCAGCTGGCCGCGGACGTCCGCTCGCTCGCCGCGCAGTTGATCGCGTCCGGGCTGGCACCGGGCGACCGGGTGGCGATCTTCTCGCCGAACCTGCCCGAGTGGAGCCTGGTCGACCTGGCCTGCCTGGCCGCCGGACTGGTGGTGGTGCCGCTCTACGACACCAGCACCGAGGACCAGGCGCGGCACATCCTCGCCGACTCGGGTTCGCGCTGGGTGTTCGTCGGTTCCAAGGCCGGGGCCGCCAAGGTGGCTGCGATCCGCGACGACCTGCCCAGCCTGGAGCGGGTGGTCAGCTTCACCGAAGTATCGGACGCGATTCCGACGCTCGCCGCCGAACTGGCCGCTGCCCCCGACGATCTCAGCGCTGTCGACAGGCGCCTCGCGGACGCGTCCGCGGCAGATCTGGCCACGATCATCTACACCTCCGGCACGACCGGCCAGCCCAAGGGCGTGATGCTGTCCCACCGCGGCTTCACCCACCAGGTCGACGTGCTCACCCGCTACCTGCCGATCTCGGCCGACGATTCGTCCCTCTGTTTCCTGCCGCTCAGCCACGCCCTTGAGCGCGCCTGGACCTACGAGGTGCTCTGCAACGGCTGCCTGAACACCTATGTGCCGGACGCGCGGACGGTCGCCGAGATGATGGTGAAGGCCGAACCGACGATGCTGGTCAGCGTCCCACGGCTCTACGAGAAGGTGCATCTGGCTGCGCAGGAGAAGGTGGCCGGCAGCCCGCTGAAGCAGAAGTTGATGGCCTGGGCGCTGAAAGTCGGCACGGAGTTCCACACCGCGGTGCATGCCGGCAAGCCGCGGTCGAAGGCGCTGATCGTGAAGTTCAAGTTGGCCGACAAGCTGGTGCTGGGCAATGTGCGGCATGCGATGGGCGGTCCGAAGACCGTCCTGGCCTGCGGCGGTGCCGCGTTGCGCAAGGAGGTGGAGGAGTTCCTCTTCGCCTGCGGCCTGCTGGTGCTGCAGGGCTACGGACTCACCGAGGCTTCGCCGCTGGTCACCTTCCCGCCGCCTTACGCCTACCGGTTCGGCACGGTCGGCCAGGTGATGGAGGGCGGCGAGATCGCCCTTGGCGAGGGCGGCGAGATCCTCTATCGGGGTCCGAACCTGATGTTGGGCTACTGGAACCGGCCGGACGACACCGCGTCCATGCTGGTGGACGGCTGGCTTCGCACTGGCGACGTGGGCGAGGTGGACGCGGACGGCTACCTCAAGGTCACCGACCGGATCAAGGACCTGATCGTCACCAGTTACGGCAAGAACGTCGCGCCCGCGCCGATCGAGGGGCTGCTGGCCAGCGATCCGCTATTCGAGTACACCCTGCTGCTGGGCGACAACCGTCCCTACCTGACGCTGCTGGTGTCGCCGTCCATGCCGCACCTGGAGGAGATCGCCAAGCAGCTTCAGGTCAGTTGGGCGCACCGGGACGAGCTGTTCAACCATCCCGAGGTGCTGGCCGAGATCAAGCGTCGCGTGGGCGAGCTGACCGAGAAGCTGGCCAACCACGAGCAGATCCGCGACCTGCGCCTGCTGGTTGAGGGCTTCACCCAGGAGAACGGACTGCTCACCCCCACGCTGAAGGTGAAGCGCCGCGAGGTGGAGAAGCGGTTCGCCCAACTGGTCGACGACATGTACGCCCGCGTCGGGATGCCCCGTAAGTAGACGCCGTCCGCCGTTCGTCCGCGCGCTGCCGTCCACCCCTAGCCTGCACCCACCGTTCACACCCCAGCGTTTGCTACCGAAGCGGACGTTTGCTCCCGAAAATTCAGTAGCAAACAGCGATTTCGGTAGCAAGGAGGTGAGGCACGAAGCCGCGAGCGAGGTTGATACCCGGAGGGGTATAGGATAGGTGCCATGAAGACGGTGATCGTGGGTGGGGTCGCGGGTGGAATGTCCGCCGCGACGAGGTTGCGTCGGCTCGATGAGACGGCCGAGATCGTGGTGCTGGAGCGCTCGGGACACGTGTCCTTCGCGAACTGCGGGCTTCCGTACTACATCGGCGGTGTGATCACCGATCGCAACGCTCTGCTCCTGCAGACCCCGGCCAGCCTGAAGGCGCGCTTCGGCCTGGACGTGCGGGTCGACTCCGAGGTCACCGCGATCGACCGGGACGCGAAGACCGTTGCCATCGCTGACCTGGCTACGGGAAAGACCTACACCGAGAGCTATGACCAGCTGATCCTGGCTCCTGGCGCGGCGCCGTTCGTCCCGACGATTCCCGGCGTCGAACGGGCGCTTGCGCTGCGCAACATCGCCGACACCGACAAGCTGGCGGACGCGGTCGCGACCGCACTCACGAAGCCCGATCCGACCGCGGTGATCATGGGCGGTGGCTTCATCGGGATCGAACTGGCTGAGAACCTGACCGAGCGCGGTCTGAAGGTGACAGTGGTCGAACTGGCCAACCAGATCCTCGCGCCGATGGACGTCGAAATGGCTGCGCTGGTCGAGAAGCACCTGGCCAAGCACGACGTGACCGTGGTCACCGGGGCCGCGGTTAGCGAGATCGGTACGGACGAGGTCACGCTAAGCACCGGTGCCACGCTGCCGGCGACACTCGTGATTGCCGCGATCGGCGTTCGCCCCGAAACCGGTCTGGCCGAGGCGGCTGGGCTGGCTCTCGGCGAGCGCGGCGGCATTCTCGTGGACGCCCAGCAGCGCACGTCCGATCCGGCGATCTACGCCGTGGGTGACGCCGTGGTGAAGGTGGACGCGCTGACCGGCGGGCAGGCGCTCGTGCCGCTGGCCGGCCCCGCGAACCGGCACGGCCGCCTGGTCGCCGACGTGATCGCCGGCCGCGAGGTGCGTGCCAGCGGAGTGCAGGGGACCGCGATCCTCGGCGCGTTCGGGTTGTCCGCTGCCGCTACCGGGTGGACGGAGAAGCGCGCGGTCGCCGCCGGACGGAAGATCCGGGTGATCCACACCCATCCCGCCAACCACGCCGGGTACTACCCCGGCGCCGAAGGCATGGCGTTGAAGCTGGTCGTCGATGCCGAGACGGACGCGATCCTCGGCGCGCAGGGAGTGGGCGGCAGTGGCGTCGACAAGCGCATCGACGTGATCGCCACCGCGATGCGGGGTGGGCTTACGGCGTCCGAGCTGGCTGAGCTGGAACTGAGCTACGCGCCGCAGTTCGGCTCCGCGAAGGATCCGGTGAACATGCTCGGCTTCATCGCCGAGAACCTGCGTGACGGTCTTACTGAGACCGTCCAGTGGCACGAGGTCGATGCCGAGGTGGCCAGGGGAGTGCAGTTGATCGACGTCCGTACTACAACGGAGTACGGACGGGGCACGGTGTCCGGGGCGATCAACATCCCGGTGGACGACCTGCGCGCCCGGCTCGACGAGGTCGGCGACGACGTGATCGTGCACTGCCAGGTGGGTCTGCGCGGCTACATCGCCGCGCGGACGCTGGCGCAGACCGGACGGCGCGTCCGCAACCTGGACGGCGGCTACCGCACCTGGGCGCGGATCTGACCGCGAATCACGCTGCCTCCTCTTGACGAGGGCCGCAAACCCTCCGGGGTGTACGAAGGTGTACGAACTTGGCGGAGGGTGGCCGTCCGGGCACTCCATGAACTGTTCACTAGTGCCGTGGGACTGACCCCAGTCCCACCCGCTCGATAGTCGAAGGCCGGCAATCCCGGACGCTTCCTACCGGACGGCACCGGTACGTACCCCCCAGGAGCCACCGTGGCACATCGCCCCACCCGCTCCGAGTTGACCGAGCTCATCAATCAGGCCAGGAGTGAGCGGCACATCTCGATTCGTGCGGCAGCACGAATCGCCGGCGTCCCACCAGCCACGATGCAGGGCTGGCTGAGCGGCCGGCACTTCCCAACCCACGCCCTGCGACCGAAGTTCCTGCGGCTGCTGGAATCGCTCGACCTCAACCACCTGGTGCATCCGGCCCTGTGGCTGGACGACGCCTCGCCGTAGTACTCGCTGCTGGGCTGAACCGGGCGCGTGCTGTCGCCGTACAAAGTGTTCGAAACCGTCTATCGGGAAAGCCGGACGCTGCCACAATTCGCGCATGTCCTCCTCGGTCAGTCGGCAGGCCTTCGCAGCCCGCCTTGACCAGGAGCGACGACGCCGTCACCTTTCGATCCGGGCGATCGCCAAGGTGGCGGACGTGCCGGCAACCACCGCACAGGGCTGGCTCAACGGCCGCCACTTCCCGACTCCCGCACTGCGAGGCAACTTCCTGCGCCTGGTGACCGAACTCGAACTGGCCCACGCGATGCCGGACGATCTCTGGGCGGACTCGCTCGGCGGGATAGCGCCCACCCTGCGGGCCGGCAACTCGCCCTATCTCGGGTTGCGGCCGTTCGCAGTGACCGACAGCGAGCTTTTCTACGGTCGGGCGAGCCAGAGCGGCCGGATCGCGGACGCGGTCCTCGAAATGGCCGAAACCGAGGGCCACGGCATGATCGCCCTGGTCGGCCCCTCTGGCAGCGGTAAGTCATCGGTGCTCGCCGCCGGGCTGCTCGGCAAGGAGGTGAGCGAGGGCCCTCTGCTCGGGTGGACCGGCGTCCAGCTCTCGGTTGATGAGTTGCGGGCGGGGGTCGCCTCCGTTGCTGTGACCGCTGGCAGACGGCTGGCCGTGGTGGACCATTTCGAGGACGCCATCCTGCTGCCGGCCGAGGACCGCAGTCGCGTGCTTACCGAGCTCGTCCGGGTGGCCCATGACGCGGTGGTGGTTCTCGGTCTGCGCTCGGACGCCTTCGCGGACGCAGCCCTGGAGCCATCGCTGGAAGCCGCGATGTCGCGTCCGATCCTGCTGGCGCCGATGACCCGCGGCGAACTGCGCGACGTGATCGTCCGACCCGCCGAGTCGCTTGGACTGGAGGTCGACGACAACCTCGTCCGGGTGCTGCTGGACGAGTTGGCGCCCGGTCCGCCGGACACCCGGGTGGCACCGGGAGTCCTGCCGCTGCTGTCTAACGCGTTGCTGGTGATCTGGGCCGTGGGCGGCGGCCAACGGCTGACGCTGGACGACTACCACCGCATCGGCGGGGTGGCCACCACGGTCGAGCAACTCGCCGAACAGGTGTTCAGCTCGCTGGACGCAGCTGGCCAGGAAGCGGCGAAGCGGTTGTTCCTCCGGCTCGTGCACACCACCGGCGACGTCGTGGGACGCGACTCGGTGCTGTTGGGCGAGATCGATACCGCCACGCGTCCCGTTCTGGACGCGTTCGTGGCCGCACGGATGCTCACCATCGTGGACGACTCGGTGCGAATCAGTCACTTGGCGCTGCTCAGTCACTGGCAGCGCCTGATCGGCTGGCTGGAGCAGCATCGCGACGACGTGATCGTGCTCCGCAGGCTGCGGCATGCGGCCGAGGTTTGGCGCGAGAACGACCGGGACAGCGCCGCGCTGATCCCGGTGGGCCGACTCGCACTGTTCACCGACTGGCTGGCG
>DAOPRQ010000052.1:0-7731 GCA_035349055.1 Propionicimonas sp. | reverse complement strand
CTGGGTGCGCTCTCGCGCTGGCGGTTGGAACCGAAGCCGGAGCGACTGGCCGATCTGGAGTTCGCCGGCTACCGGCGGCAGACCGCCAGCAGCATCGCGTTCTCTCCGGCGGGCGACGAACTCGCCCTCGGCTTCAAGGCGCAGGCCCTGTTGCGCTGGCGGCTCGAGGGTGATCGTGCGGACGCGTTGCCGAAGCTGACGGGCTTCACGGATTGGATCGAGGCCGTGGACTATTCCGCGGACGGCAGGCAGCTGGTCGCGGCGAGCCTTGACCAGAGCACCACAGTGTTCGACCGGGACGGCAACCGGCTGCGCCGCCTGCCCGGTCCGTCCGCACTCACCGGCGCCGCATTCATCGGTGACCGCCTGGTCACCACCGCGAAAGATGGCACCCTGCGGGTCTGGGCGGACGCGGGGCCGAGATGGCGCTACGCAGGTTCGGAGCTCTACAACCTGAGTACGGACGCGTCCGCGCAAATGTGGTTGGCCGGCGGCACGCCCTACGACGGCATTCAGCTGTGGCGGCTCGCGGCCACGAACGGTCGTACGACGGTTGAGCACGAACGCAAGCCGGTACCACGGACGGGGTTGGCGACCGGGGTGCAGACCGGGGCGGTCGCGATCGGGCCCAGGGGGGACTTCTTGCTCGGGGGCACGATCGACGGCCGGGTGATCCACTGGCCGCTGGGCCCGGACGGCGCCGGCGAACCTTCGTTCCTCGGCCTGGGTATCGGCTACATCGCCTTCGTCCAGGCGTCCCCGGACTCGAAGCTGGCCGTCGTGATGGGGTACCAGGGGAAGAAGTCGGCGCTGCTGTCGCTTGCCGAGGATGGGCGGCCGCGGTTGGCGGCCGAGCTGCCGGTCGACGATCCGCAGATGTTCTGGTTCAGCGCTGACTCGCGGTTGCTGGCGATCGCGCTGCCGGATCGTAGCGTCCGGCTCTGGGACGTGAGTACGCCGGGAAGCCCGGCTGAGGTGGGCGCGATCCGCGAGCTGCCGAGCACCCCGGTGTCCGTGGCTTTCGCTCCGCACAGCCGGCTGCTGGCGGTAGGGACGGATCTGGGCGCGGTCAGCGTCTGGGACGTGAGCCGTCCGGAGGCGCCGGTCCAGCGTCGGGTGTTCAGCGACCCGCACGCGGCGACGAATGCTGTGCTGTTCAGCCCGGACGAGACCATGCTGGTGGCCACCGGTGGCGACCAGGTGATTCGCGGCTGGGACTTGACGTCTTCGTCGGACTCCGGCCCGGTGTTCGCGCTCTCCGGCGACCTGGGCAGGCCGTGGGATGCCCGCTTCCTGCCAGGCGACCGGCTGGCTGTCTCCGGCGGAAATGGTGCGCTCCAGGTCTGGACGCTGTCAGTGACTGCCGCGCGCCAGCAGCTGTGCGCCGTCCGTGGCGACCAGTTGCGCCCGGAGGAATGGAGCAGCTACCTGCCCGGAATCCCGGTCAGCGATCCCTGCGCGGCGGTCCGCTGAGTCCGGCTCGGCCGGTCGAACAGTCGAAACCCGCTGCGGTTCCTGAGGCGCGTCACGAAGGGCCGTCGCCATCGTCGGCGGCGGCTTCAGCCACCGCGACCTCGGGCGCAGGGGTGACCGCCTCTGGCTCAGGAGTGACCACCTCCGGCACTGGCCTGGCCGGCGCGGCCACCTCCGGCTCCGGAGCGGCCGGAGCGGCCGGCGCAGCGACAACCACACCGGCAGAAACGGTGGACATCGAGGCCACGCCGGCGAGTTCGGCCCGCACCCGCACGGCGACCGTGCGTCCGAGCAGTTCAGGACCGAGCGCCAGGGTCGCCCCGGTCGCATCGGCTATCGCCGCGCCGTCGACCAGCCATTGCAGGCTGAGCTGCGCGGGTGTCGGCTTCCAGACTCCGGCGTCGACGGTGAGGGTCCCGCCGACAACCGGCGTCCCGGTCACCGTGGGCAACGGTGCGGACGCGAACGCAGGCGCGACCTTGGTGGCGGCGGACGTGGCAGTCAGGTCGTAGTAGCCGGTCGCGCCGGCGGTCACCCGCACCGAGAGCTTCTTGCCCAGGTCGGCGCCGGTGATGGTGTAGGTGGCTTTGGTGGCTGACTTGATGGCCTTGCCGTTGCGCAGCCAGCGGTAGCTGGCCCTGGTCGGCGCCGGTGACCAGCCGCTGACATCGGCCGTCACCGTTGTGCCGGGCGCGATGGTGCCGAGAATCACCGGTGACGCGTTACCGAAGCGTCCGCGGTAGACCTCGGCGAGTTCGTCCGAGGTCAAGGTCCGCACGCCGGCAGCCGACGTAGCGGACACCACCACCCGGATCTCCTTGCCGACTTCGCCGGTGGTGACCACATAGGTGGGTTGGTTGGCGCCGAGGATCGGCTTGTCGTCAGCCGTCCACTGGTAGCTGAGGGTCGCACCCTCGGGCACCCAGGTGCCGGGGACGGCGGTCAGCGTCCGTCCGACCTGCGGGCTGCCACCGATGGCCGGCTTGGTCCAAGGGAAGGGCAGGAAAGTGGCCGGCACGACGCTGGCCAGGTAGGGCCAGGCCGATCCGGACCGCCGGGCGATCGTCGAAAGGCAGGCACGGGCGCCGTTGGTGCCGCACTTGCTGTTCAGTGGTTGGGTGACCGGCACCCCCGTCCACCACGAGGTCTGTTTCATCGCGCCGTCCCAGGACAGCGAGATGTGCACGTGGTCCTTGTGGTTGGCGGTGGCCGAACCGCGACTGGCCATCTTCCGCCAACCGAGTTCGGGGTAGTAGATCGACCAGATCCGCTGGTTCCAGATGATGTACATCACGCCCAGGCGGTAGGCGACCTCGCCGTTGTTGGCGGTGATCCAGGCCAGCGCCTGGTCGACGCGCTTGCGCTGCGATGCCGACTTGGCGCTCATCCGCCAGTCGAGCGCGCGTCCCTCCTTGTGCTCGGACGTGCCGCCGGAACTGCAACCCCGGTAGATGCCGGACGACTTGCCGCCCCAGGTCTTGATCAGCAGCCTAAGCAGGGCGGTCGTCCCCGGCTTCGGGGACGGCGAGCAGGTTGACTGCGCCTGGTAGCCGAGGTGAGCGTCGATGGCTGCGGACGCCAGGCTCGCAGGCGCGGCCGGACGCTTGGCCTGGGCGACCGGAGCCGGGGCGAGCGGAGTGAAGCTGAGCGCGATTGCGGTCGCGATGGACGCTGTCCACCGAGGCAGCCGGGAGGAGGAAGGCACCCAGCAAGACTCGGTGTGATCAGCCGGATCGTCAAGCCGTCCGGTGTGTTCGGGCATTGATCTGCGGGTTCTGGAGGTTGTATTTGGGCTGAGAACCCGCATTTCGATCCCGGGCACTACGGATTGCCTGAACCCCTCGCGGTAGCTGCCCGGATTCCGCAATACTTTGGCTGTCGGGCAACCCCTCCCGGCTACCCTCCCCCAAGGAATCTGCCATGCGCGCACTCCGCCGCGGTTTTCTGGCTACCGGAACCGCTCTCCTCATCGCACTTTCAACCCTCACTTTCGCATCCCCGGCTCACGCAGAGGAAACCTTCAGCCTCAGCGGAACACTGACTGACGCGTCCGGTCCGCTCGGCGGGCTCAATACCTGCGCCGATCCGATCAACTACGACATCAACACCAACCCACGCCGCGAGTGTGTCACCTCGGCCGCGGACGGTTCATACACCATCACTGGCCTGCGCCCGGGCGAGTACACCTTGACTGCGTGGGGTGATGGCTATCCCATGCGCTTCTTCAACACCGGCGGTTCAACTTCCAATCTGGCGGACGCCAGCATCATCCGGCTCGCACAGTCGCTGGCCGGTCAGAACATCACCCTGATGCGGGCACCTGCGCTGAGTCCGGCGCCCAGGCCAACGGTCAGCGGCAAGGCGAAGCCCGGTGCCAAGCTCACCGCGAAGCCGGGCGATTGGGCCGGCGCAACCCTCAGCTACCAGTGGCTTCGAGCCGGGACGGCGATCGCCGGAGCAACCAAGGCCACCTACAAGGTGCAGCCGATCGACGGTGGCGCCACCCTCCAGGTGCAGGTCACCGGTTCGAAGCCCGACTACAGTCCCACCGTCCGGGTCTCGGACGCGACCAAGGTCGTCCCGTTGTCCAAGCTGAAGTCGGCGAAACCGAAGATCGCCGGCAAGGCGACCATCGGAAAGATGCTGAAGGTCAAGCCGGGCAAGTGGACCGCGGGAACCAAACTGGTCACCCAATGGCTTCGCGGCAAGACCGTGGTTGCCTCCGGCGCCAGCTACCTGGTGGCCCCAGCCGACCTGGGCCAGAAGCTCACGGTCAGGGTGACCGGGACGAAGCAGGGCTACAAGACGGTCGCGAAGACCTCGAAGGCGACCAAGAGGGTGAAGTAGCCGTCTCGCCATCGAAATGCGGGTTCTGAGCCCGGATTGCCCGTTCAGAACCCGCATATCGATGGCCGAGCGCTCGATTCGCCGCGGACGCGTCCGCGCGCGTAGACACCCCCATGGCTGCTGTTGTCGCTAGGTGTATGGACTCGTACGAACT
Source organism: Propionicimonas sp. (assembly GCA_035349055.1). Taxonomy (GTDB): domain Bacteria; phylum Actinomycetota; class Actinomycetes; order Propionibacteriales; family Propionibacteriaceae; genus Propionicimonas. Next base: position 3,257 of record DAOPRQ010000052.1, on the reverse strand, counting down.
CGGCGAGATGGTCACTTCGGCCTGAGTTGAGGCTCGATGATCTCGGGGGTGGCCCGTGGGGCGCAGGCCGGGGAAGGTCGGCGGGTAGCGGGCGAAAGGAAGACCGAAATGTCGCTGAAGCTACGTCGCGCACAGTCCACGGGTGTTGTCCGAGCCCTCGTCGCCCTTCTCGCAGCGTTGGGCCTGCTGGTCGGCCTCTCGCCGAGCCGAGCTATGGCCGCTACCGACACGGGCACGATCAGCGGTGTCGTGACCAGTTCCGCAGGGGCGATCACCGGAGCGCAGGTCATGCTTTACAACGCCCTCGATGGCGGCGGCTACGACTTGGAGACTACGACGCTCGCCGATTCGTCCGGGCAATACGTCTTCTTCGAAGTTCCGGCGGGAACCTACTTGGTCTACTTCAGCGCCACCGACCACGTCAGCGAGTGGTTCGACAATGTTGTTTCAGGCGAACCCACCACGGTGACGGTGACCGCCGGCGCCACCAAGATCGTCAGCGCCCAACTCGCCGCGCTGCCCAAGATCACCGGCACCATCTACGACCCCAACGGAGCGGTGGCCGCGGGGGCCTCGGTCTGCGTCGCCAACTCGTATGACCCTAGCTACTGCACCTACGTCACGTCCGATTCCTCAGGCAAGTACCAGATCTCGCGTTACCCGGGCACGTACTTGGTGCGCGCTATCACCAGCAACACGCTGGACACCTACTTCGCGGGTGCGACCAGCGTCCTCGATTCAAGTGCTGCGACCAAGGTGACGCTGACCTCGGGCGGAGCGGATGCCACTGGCAAGGACATCCACCTGATTCAGGGAGCCACGATCTCCGGTACAGTCACTCGCGCCGGGGCTGCAGTGACTAACGCGCGGGTCTGCGCGGCCAATGGAGCTTGCGCATACACCGACCAAGGCGGCTACAGCCTGCAGGTTCGGGCCGGGACGACAAAACTCACCGTCTCCTGGTGGGACTCGGCCACCGGCACCTACCTGAACGGGGTCACGCAACTCTCCGTCGTCGACAAGCAGAGCTACCCCAACACCAACATCGCGTTGTCGGAGGGCACCGGGGTTAGCGGCACGGTCACGCTCGACAGCCTGGCCAACGGCGCCAGCATCGACGTCTACCGCATCGCGGCCGACGGCACTGAGCGCTACTCGGACTATGACTACACGAGAGGCACCAACAACGGCTTCATCTTCCGCGACCTCGAGCCCGGCACCTATGTGGTCAAGGTGGCGGCGGCGGGTTTCGCCTCCTCGTGCTTCGGCGGCGCGAACTGCACCAAGTTCACCGTGACCAAGGACGCGATCACCCCGGTCGGCAATCTGGCGCTCACCCGGCTCGCTCCGGGTGGACTTACCGGCAAAGTCCTCGGTAGCGACGGTTCCGGTTTGGCCGGCGTGACGGTCAAGGCAACCTGGAACTCCACTTCGTTCACGACGCTCACTGGAGGCGACGGCGACTACTCCTTCAGCGGTTTGGCCGCCGGCGTGGGTTGGCAGCTCAGCCTGGAGAAGTCCGGCTACCTCACCAAGAGCCTGTGGGCCACACCGAAGGCGAGCAAGTCGGTCCGTCTGGATTCGATCAGGCTGCTGAAGCCATCCGGCATCTCCGGCAAGGTCACTGACCCTGCGGGCGCGGGAGTGCAGACCACCCTTTATCTCTCCGGTCCGGGGTACTACAACGCCACAAGCGATGCCAGTGGGAACTACTCCCTCCCCGCCATTACCCCTGGGCGCTACACCGTCTACATCTACGCCGCCTCGGGCTTGCTTTCGCTGAGCAAGGAGGTCGCAGTGGGTGACGGCAAGCAGGTGACGGCCGACTTCCGGCTGCAGCGACCGGCCACCCTGTCCGGCACGCTGCTCAAGGCCGGCGGTGCTCAGCTGAGCGGTTGCGTCACGCTGTACACCAAGGATGGCGACGACGTGAAGGAGGCCTGCGCCGACCTCAGCGGCATCTTCTCGTTCACCTCGGTACGTCCGGGCACCTACACCATCCAGGGCTACCAGGACGGGTACCGGGACACGTGGCTCGGTGACGTGGCCTCGATGTCGAAGGCCACCTGGTTCACCCTCGCCGACGGCGAAGCCGCCACTGGCAAGGTGATCACCCTCCAGCCACTGCCTGGCGGAACCGTGAGCGGCACGGTCAAGCTGAGCGACGGCACCGCGGCAAAGGGCCTGGAAATTGCGCTCCTCAGCGACGATGAGGAGGACCCCGACGAGGTGTCCGTCGGCGCCGACGGCAGCTACGACGTCGGGCGGGTGCCCTCGGGTACCTATTCGGTGCGGATGTACTGGGAGGGAAGAATCTGCGGGCCTGACTACGCCGCCCAGTGCTCAATGGCCACGGTGACGGTGGGCACCACCGACCAGACGGTCGACTTCGTCCTGGCGAACCTGGGTTCAGTGTCTGGCTCCCTGACCGGAGCGGACGGAAACGCGGTGGACTGGGCCGAGCTACACCTCACCGACGCCACCGACGAGAAGATCGCCTACGTCGATCTGGAGCGCGAAAGCGACTTCACTTTCGCACACGTGCCCTTCGGCACCTACACGCTGAGCGCTGAAGCCAACGACTCGATCATTCATCGCACCGTGGTGGTGGACGGCCCGGAGACACAGAACCTGCAGTTTGTCACCGGCCACTCGATCACCGGGACGATCCACACCACGTCAGCCGATTACTACGCCAACGTCAGGGCGATCGACCCGGTCACCGGAGAGACTCTCGCTCACGACGACGTGGAGGTAGAAGGGAACGACGTAGACCTGAGCTACGAGCTTCGCCACTTACCACCTGGTGACTACCTGATCTACGTCAGCAGCGACGCCGGAGACCTGTGGTACCCCGCCGCGTCGAATCCGCGCCAGGCGAGCCCGGTCACCATCACCAATGCCGACCGCACCGGTGTTGACTTCACCGTGGCCGCGCCATCGGGTTGGGCGACGGTCACCGGCACGCTGCGGCTACCAGCCGGCGTGACCGCGGACAGTCGCTACGACTATCCCCAGTTGGAGTTCCGCAGCGACGACCACTACTACGAGGTCGAGGCCGGCGCGGACGGCAGCTATCGACTCAGCATGGCTCTCGGTGACTACCACGTGCGAATCGACGGTTCGGACGAACTCGGCACGGCGGGTCAGGAATCGGATCTGACCATCTCCGGCGACACCACCCTCGACTTCACTCTCGCCGCCGCTGGCTCAATGATCGGCCAGGTGGTGGATGGCAATGACGTGGGCATCGAGGC
>DAOPRQ010000051.1:0-18660 GCA_035349055.1 Propionicimonas sp. | reverse complement strand
ATCAGCCGGTTGGGCACCGGCGGGCGCGCCAATCGGCGCCCTAATCGCAGGCGGTCGCAATTCTGAGCACTACGCTAGCGCGGTCGGGTACCAGACCGACTCCACCGGAAGGACTCTCAGGACATGCAGATCGGGATTCCCCTGGAAACCCTCCACGACGAGACCAGGGTGGCAGCCACCCCGAAGACCGTCGCCCAACTCATCAAGCTCGGCCATGAGGTGATCGTAGAGGCCGGGGCCGGCGCCAAGTCGGCCTACCCGGACGCCGAGTACGCCGCTGCCGGCGCCACCATCGTCGGCCGGGCGAAGGCCTGGTCAGCGCCGGTCGTGGCGAAGATCAACGCCCCGACCGACGCAGAGATTGGACAGCTGCCCGAAGGCGGGATGCTGATCTCGTTGATCGCGCCCGCCCGCAACCCGGAACTGTTGGCCAAGCTGAACCAGCGCAAGCTGACCGTCCTTGCGATGGACGCGGTGCCGCGGATCTCCCGCGCCCAGGCGCTGGACGTGCTGTCCTCCATGGCCAACATCGCCGGCTACCGTGCCGTGGTCGAGGCGGCCAACGAGTTCGGCTCGTTCTTCACCGGCCAAGTGACCGCCGCCGGCAAGGTGCCCCCGGCGAAGGTGCTGGTCGCAGGCGCCGGCGTTGCCGGGCTGGCCGCGATCGGCACGGCCAAGTCGCTGGGTGCGATCGTGCGCGCCACGGACACCCGTCCCGAGGTGGGCGAGCAGGTCGCGTCGATGGGCGGCGAGTTCGTGTCGCCGCGGGCGATCACCCAGCAGGTCTCCGCCGACGGCTACGCCAAGGAGATGGGCGACGACTACAAGGCCGCGGCCGCCGAGCTGTACGCCGAGCAGGCCAAGGACGTCGACATCGTCATCACCACCGCGCTCATCCCCGGCAAGCCCGCCCCGCGGCTGCTCACCGCCGACATGGTCGCCTCGATGCGTCCCGGTTCGGTGATCGTGGACATGGCCGCGGCCAACGGCGGCAACGTGGAGGGTTCGCGGCCGGACGAGGTGGTGACCACCACCAACGGCGTGAAGATCATCGGGTACACCGACCTCGCCGGACGCCTCCCAACCCAGGCATCGCAGCTCTACGGCACCAACGTGGTGAACCTGTTCAAGCTGCTGACGCCGGCCAAGGACGGCGAGGTCACCGTCGATCTGGGCGACGTTGTAGTTCGAGGTATGACGGTGACCGACAACGGCGAGCTGTTGTGGCCGCCCCCACCGGTCCAAGTCTCGGCTGCGGCGGTCCCGGCTGTGGTCGAGCCCGCCGAGGATCCGGCGGTCCGGACGGCCCGGGAAGCCCGCGCGGCTGCCGGCAAGGCTCGGAACCGGATCGTGATGTCGGCGATCGCCGCTGCGCTGGTGATCCTGGCGGTCACCTTCTCACCGGCCAGCTTCGTCGGCGCGTTCACGGTGTTCGCACTCGCGGTCGTGGTCGGGTTCTATGTGGTCAGCGGCGTTTCGCACTCGCTGCACACGCCCCTGATGGCCCAGACCAACGCGATCTCGGGCATCATCTTGGTCGGCGCGCTCCTCCAACTCGGCTCGACAAACATCGCGGTGCTGGTGATGTCTTTCATCGCGGCCACCATCGCGTCCATCAACATTTTCGGCGGCTTCCTGGTCTCCTACCGGATGCTCAGCATGTTCAAGAAGGAGGCGTGAGCATGCTGCTCCAGTTCGTCCAGGGCCTGTACATCGTTGCCGGCGTCCTGTTCATCCTTTCCCTGGCCGGCCTGTCCAAGCAGACCACGGCTCGCTTGGGGAACGTCGCCGGCATGATCGGCATGGGGCTCGCTCTGGTGGCGACCGTGATCCATTCGCTGAACATCTCAGCCACCGAGGATGATCGACTGCCGGTCTGGGTAACCCTGGTGCTGATCGTCGCCGTGCTGGGCATCGGCGCCTTCCTCGGCACCCCGATCGCGCGCAAGGTCGAGATGACCCAGATGCCCGAACTGATCGCTGCCTTCCACTCCTTCGTCGGCATGGCGGCGGTTCTGGTCGGCTTCAACTCCTTCGCCGTGCCAGGCGAGACCGGCGGCGGCGCAGTGCACATGGTCGAGGTGGCCCTCGGCGTGCTGATCGGCGCCTACACGTTCACCGGCTCGGTGGTGGCCTACCTGAAGCTGTCGGCGAAGATGAAGTCGCAGCCGCTGATGCTGCCCGGGCGCAACCTGATCAATCTGACCGGGTTCGTGGGCTTCCTCGCGCTGATGGTGTGGTTCGTCACCGTCGGCGAGCACAACGCGCTCCTCGGCTGGGTCCTGATCATCGCCATCGCCCTGATCGGCTTCGCCCTCGGTTACCACATGGTCGCGGCGATCGGCGGCGGCGACATGCCCGTCGTGGTCTCCATGCTCAACTCGTACTCGGGCTGGGCGGCGGCCGCAGCCGGCTTCATGCTGAACAACAACCTGCTGATCATCACCGGCTCACTGGTGGGCTCCTCCGGTGCGATCCTGTCCTACATCATGTGCCGGGCAATGAACCGTTCGTTCATCTCGGTGATTCTCGGCGGGTTCGGCAGTGAAGGCGGCCAGGTCAGCTCAGGTGCGGAGGAGACCGGCGAACATCGCGAGATCGACGCAGCCACCACCGCCGAGATGCTCTGGAACGCCAAGTCGGTGATCATCACCCCGGGCTACGGCATGGCCGTCGCCAAGGCGCAGTACCCGGTGGCTGACCTCACCGCGAAGCTGCGCGCTCACGGGGTGAAGGTCCGATTCGGCGTGCATCCGGTCGCCGGACGGTTGCCCGGTCACATGAACGTCCTGCTGGCCGAGGCTCACGTCCCCTACGACATCGTCCTGGAAATGGACGAGATCAACGACGACTTCGCCGAAACCGACGTCGTGCTGGTGATCGGTGCCAACGACACCGTGAATCCTGCGGCGCTCGAGGACCCGAACTCCCCGATCGCCGGCATGCCGGTGCTCGAGGTGTGGAAGGCCGAGAACGTGATCGTGTTCAAGCGGTCGATGGCCACCGGCTACGCCGGCGTCCAGAACCCGCTGTTCTTCAAGGAGAACACCCACATGCTCTTCGGCGACGCCAAGGAGCGCGTGGACGACATCCTCAAGGCCCTCGGCAAGTGAGCGATCAGGCTCAACCACCCCGTGGGTGAGTGAGCCCGGCGAGGACCAGCCTCCGGTATCGAGCGCCAGCACCAGTGGCTGGCGCTCGATACGGACGGCTGGCGCTCGGCGAGGATGGTGGCTCGATGGCGCCCCGAAGAGCCGACGTTGAGCCTGGACCGGAATGACAGAGGTCGCCGATCAGCTCGGCATCTCGGTGATGTCGTCCTTGCTCGGCGCCTTGATGGTCACCGGCTCGTTGTAATCACCCATGGTGCCGCTCATCTTGAACGGAACCACCTCGCTGTCCTCGCTCGCCGCGGCCTCCATGGAGACCTTCCGGATCAGCGAATCCGCGTCCACCCACATGTGGTACTCCAGGGTGCCTTCGACCGATCCTGTACCGCCGGTGAGGCCTGACAGCGCCGAGCCGTCATAGGTGACCAGGTAGTGCTTCGTGGCCACGCCATCCACGGTCTCGTCGCCGACCGTCTCGAGGCTCTTGATCAGATCCTTGGACTGCTCGAAGGACTTGGCCATGTCGCCGGTCTTGGTGGCCTCCATGTAGTTGGAGCGCTGGTCCTCGGGAACCAGCATCCACTTGTCGCCGAGCACCTCCATCTGCACATACAGCTCGCCATCGACCTGCAGCATCTTCATGGCCATGCCGGCGATGTTCGCGTCCATCTGCATCTTCTTGTTGGCCGCGTCGGTCTGGTCCAGAACGCCCTTGGTCTTGATGACCGCGGCCTGCCCGGAGACCTCGGTCTCCATGTCGATGTCGAAGCTGTACGTCTTCACCCCGGCCATCGCGGTGGAGAGTTTCGACACGAACTCGTCGGTGCCGGAATCGCCCGCCGGCGCGGCCACCGACGTCTGCGGCGCAGCGGCCGAACTTGCCGGCGCGTCCGTGCCCTGGGTGACGGTTGCCGGAGCGGGGGCGCTACATCCACTGAGCAGGATCGCGGTCAGGGCCAAGCCCAGGACCCGTTGGCTACTTGCCATTTATTCCTCCTTCTCCTCTAGCAACAGCCAAGCACAACATCGGCCCCGGCGAGCCGCATTCGAACCAATCCCCGGGCCGCATCCGGCTGGCAAGACGGGTACGGGTACATTGGCGGCAGGTCGACACTGGAAGCCCGAGCAGCAGATGGAGGAGCATGACCGACGAACCGATCACCGTGAGACTCTGTACCGCCGAGGACCTGCCCGCGCTGCACGCACGCGAGGCGCACCCGTCCGCGCGGATCGCGCAACGGCACTTCGATCTCGCCGCCGCCGGCGATTACTACTACGCGGTGGCTTTCCGCGGGGATGTCCCGCTGGGCACCTGCGCGATGGACGCCCACGAGCACAACCCGCTCTGTCCTGAGCTGATGAACCTGTGGGTCTATCCCGACGCCCGGCGGCAAGGTGCGGCGAAGGCCATGACCCGGTTCCTTGAGGGCAAGGCTGCCGAACGCGGTCTCGTCGAGGTGTTCCTTCGGGTGGACCCGAACAACGAGGCCGCCATCCCCATGTACATCGGGCTCGACTACACGCCCACCGGCGATCACGCCGTCACCAGCTACGAGACCGTCGCTGCCGATGGCGCGGTCACGACCACCGAGAAGACGGACGCGATCTATCGCAAGTCGCTGCTCACCCGCTGATCAGCGATCCATCCCGATCGCTACCAGGCGGACGTGGCGCCGGCCGCCGACCAGGTCGAGCGTCACCTCTTCGGCAAGGCAGGCGTAACCGACCAACTGGACGCGGTTGAGCAACGCATTCGCCGCAGTCCAACCGACGTCACCGGGATGTCGGCCGCGCACCAGCAGTGCGGTGCCGTCCGCGAACCGTAGGTGGTAGCCGTCGTCGGCGGAGTCAGAGTGCTCGATCCGCAGGATCGGGACGCGGCGCTGCAACAGTCGTTGGATCGTGGCCGCGAGCACGGTAGGTGAACTCACGGCGTACTCTGCCACGATCAGATGGCTCAACTCGGTCAGTTCGGCCAGGTCGTCGGCACGCAGGTCCAGACCGGCGGCGGCCGGTCGCCAGACCCGATGCCCGAACACGCTTCCATTGTCGCCCGCCGGGCTGACGGAAGGAAGGTGTCAGTTGTGCTCCGCACGGCGCAGCAGCTCCCGGCACCGGTCGACATCGTCGGTCATCTGCGCCACCAGTGCGTCGATGTTGTTGAACCGAACCTGGCCGCGGATCCTGGCGATGAACTCCACGCTGATCGGAGCGCCGTACAGTTCCAGGTCGGTGCGATCGAGCACGTATGACTCCACCCGGCGCGACACTCCGTCGAAGGTTGGATTGGTGCCCACCGAGATGGCCGCCGGCCAGCACTCGGGCGCCGCGCCCGCCGCAAGCGATTCGCCGTGCGCGTCGAGGCCGTCCCGCCGGGTTACCCAACCCGCGTAGACCCCGTCCTCGGGGCAGGCCAGATTGGCCGGAACCGGGAGGTTCGCGGTCGGGAAGCCGAGCGTCCGTCCGCGCCGGTCGCCGTGCGCCACCACCCCGCGGAAGCAGAACGGCCGGCCGAGATGCTCGGCCGCATGGGCCACGTCCCCTTCGGCCAGCGCCTGCCGAATACGCGTCGAACAGGTCTCCTCGTCGCCGAACCGAACCAGTGGCAGTCCTTCGACCTCGAAGCGTCCGGCGGCCAGCTCGCGCAACGTCGCGACCGATCCGACAGCGCGGTTCCCGAACCGGAAGTTCTCTCCCACCACCACGAGTGCCGGGTCGAGCGGAAACAGCACGCGTTCGACGAAGTCGGACGGAGACCACGACGCGAACTCGGGCGTGAAGTCGATCACCTCGACGCGATCCGCCCCGGCAGCGCTGAGCAGGTCGATCCGCGCCTCCAGCGAGGTGAGCAGCATCGGCCCTACCTCCGGACGCAGCACTGAGGCCGGATGCGGCCAAAAGGTCACCACGAACAGCGGCAGGCTGGGACGCCTGCGCTTCGCCTCGGCGAGCACCTCCTGATGCCCAGGGTGCACACCGTCGAAGTTGCCGATGACGACCGTTGCAGATCCCACGCTTGCCTTCCTGGTTGGTGCCCTGGTCAGGGTAGCAACTCAGGCCAGTACCGCGACCGGCCGAGCCACCTCGCCGTCGGGCCGGTAGAGGGCCAACAGCTGGTCGCCGTACACCATAGCGGTCGGGTCCGCGGGCACGGCCAGCCGCAGGCTACGGCCGAAGCCGATGTCGCTGGCCTGCTCTGCGGTCACCTCGGCGACTGGAAAGAAGTCCCGTGCGAGCTGGACCATTCCGATCGCCTCGGGCCGCGCGTCGCCGGCCAGGCCGGCCGCGTCCAGTCTGATGTCGGCCTGCTCAGCCGCGCCGATCCGGGTGCGTCGCAGCGCAGTCAGGTGCCCGCCAACTCCCAGACGCTCGCCCAGGTCGCGAGCCAGGGCGCGGATGTAGGTGCCCGAGGAACAGTCCACGACCACATCCACATCGAGCACAGCCACCGGGTACCCCGAGTCCACCACCGAGATGGACGGTTCCTCGCCGTCGTGGCGCGAAACCGTCCGCTCTGCCGAGGTGGCGCGGCGCACCGCCAACACCTCGAAGCGGGACACCGTGACCTCGCGGGCGGCAAGCTGCACGTCCTCACCGGCTCGGACGCGGGCGTAGGCGCGCTTCCCGTCCACCTTGATCGCCGAAACCGCGGACGGCACCTGGCTGATCACGCCGGTGAAGGCGGGCAAGGCCGCGCGCACGTCGCCTTCAGTCAAGCCGGCAGCACCGACCGCGGCGACCACCTCGCCCTCGGCGTCGTCGGTGATGGTCGACTGCCCCAGCCGAATGGTCGCGACGTAGGTCTTGGGTGCCTTGGCCAGATAGCCGAGCAGGCGGGTGGCCCGACCGAAACCCACCAGCAGCAAGCCGGTGGCCATCGGGTCGAGCGTGCCGGCATGCCCGACCTTGCGGGTGCCGAGCAGCCGCCGGCAACGCGCGACCACCTGGTGCGAAGTCCAGCCAGACGGCTTGTCGACCACCACCAGGCCGCCGTCCGCTGGAGCCACCGCCTCAGGCAAGCTCGTCGTCTTCTTCGTCCGGGTGGCGGTAGGGATCGGCCTCGCCCGCGTAGCTCGCCCCGGCTGCCTGCGCGGCCACTGCGGCGTCCTGCGCCCGGGCCTTGGCGAGCACGTCCTCCAGGTGGGCGGCCTCCTCCTCGACACCGTCCAGCACGAACGCCAGCGTCGGGGTGAACTTCATGCCGAGTTGCTTACCGACCGTGGAGCGAAGCAGCCCGGTGGCCGAGGCCAGCGCGACCGCCGACTCGGCCCGCGCCTCTGCGTCCCCCAGCACGGTGTAGAAGACAGTGGCCTCCCGGCCGTCGCCGGTGATGCGCACGTCGGTGACCGTGACGAAGCCAAGGCGCGGATCCTTGATCCGCCGCTGCAGCATCTCGGCGATGATGAACTTGATCTGCTCAGCGACCTTCGCGAATCGGGGGTTGCTCATCGATGTTCCTTTCCGGATAACCCGAACCCGGCCGCCCCAGAAGGGGTGGCCGGGTTCGGCAGGGACTGCTCAGTCGCGCGGCTTCTCGACCATCTCGAAGGTCTCGATGATGTCATCGATCCGAATGTCGGAGTAGTTGGCGAGCGTCATGCCGCACTCGAAGCCCTCGCGGACCTCGGTGGCGTCGTCCTTCTCCCGGCGCAGGGACGCGATCGAGGTCTCGGCGACCACCACCCCGTCGCGCAGCAACCGGGCCTTGGCGTTGCGGCGGATCGAACCGTCGATGACCATACAGCCGGCGATGACACCGAACTTGGACGAACGGAAGATCTCCCGGATCTGCGCCTGACCCCGCACCTTCTCCTCGTAGATCGGCTTCAGCATGCCCTTCAGGGCAGCTTCAACCTCGTCGATCGCGGCGTAGATCACCGAGTAGTAGCGAATGTCGACGCCCTCGGCATCGGCCAGCTGAGTGGCCTTGCCCTGCGGCCGTACGTTGAAGCCGATGATCACCGCGTCGGAGGCTGCAGCCAGCGAAACGTTGGTCTCGGTGATCGCACCGACACCGCGGTCGATAACCCGCAGGTCGACCTCGTCGCCGACGTCGATCTGCAGCAGCGCGTCCTCCAGCGCCTCAACCGCACCGGCCGAATCGCCCTTGAGGATGAGCCGCAGCTCCTGGGCCTCGCCCTTGGCCAGCTGCTCGAACAGCTGGTCGAGCGTCTTGCGCCGGGTGGTCTTGGCCAGCATGGCCGCCCGCTGCCGGGCTTCCCGCTTCTCGGCGATCTGGCGAGCCATCCGGTCGTCCTCGACGACCAGGAAGTTGTCACCAGCTCCGGGCACCGAGGTCAGGCCGAGCACCTGCACCGGCATGGACGGCGGCGCGGAATCGACGGTCTCACCCTGGTCGTTGATCAGGGCGCGGACGCGGCCGTAAGCCGAACCGGCCACGATCGAATCGCCGGTGCGCAGCGTGCCGCGGTGCACCAGGACGGTGGCCACGGGACCGCGGCCCTTGTCCAGGTGCGCCTCGATGGCGACACCCTGGGCGGGCATGTCCGGGTTGGCCCGCAGGTCCAGGGACGCGTCCGCCGTCAGCACGATGGCCTCCAGCAGCTCGTCCAGACCGAGGCGGGCGGTGGCGGACACGTCGACGAACATGGTGTCGCCGCCGTACTCCTCCGGCACCAGGCCGTACTCGGTGAGCTGACCGCGCACCTTGACCGGATCAGCGGTCTCCTTGTCGATCTTGTTCACCGCGACCACGATCGGCACATCGGCCGCCTTGGCGTGGTTCAGAGCCTCGATCGTCTGCGGCATCACACCGTCGTCGGCGGCCACCACCAGCACCGCGATGTCGGTCGACTTCGCACCACGGGCACGCATGGCGGTGAACGCCTCGTGGCCCGGGGTGTCGATGAAGGTGATCTTGCGCTCCAACTCGTCCACTTCGGTGGACACCTGGTAGGCGCCGATCGCCTGGGTGATGCCACCGGCCTCGCCGGCGACCACGTTGGTGTTGCGCAGCGCGTCCAGCAGCTTCGTCTTGCCGTGGTCGACGTGACCCATGACGGTGACGGCGGGCGGACGCGGGGCGAGGTCCTCCTCGCCACCCTCGTTCTCACCGAACTCGATGTCGAAGCTCTCCAGCAGTTCGCGGTCCTCGTCCTCGGGCGAGACGACCTCGATGTTGTAGTTGAGCTCCGCACCCAGCACCTGCAGGGTGTCGTCGGCCACCGACTGGGTGGCATTGACCATCTCGCCCAGGTGGAACAACACCTGCACCAGGGACGCCGGCTCGACACCAATCTTCTCGGCGAGGTCGGTCAGCGAAGCGCCGCGGCGCAGCCGGACGGTCTGGCCGTCGCCCTGACGGACGCGCACGCCACCAATCGTCGGCGCCTCCATCTGGTCGAATTCCTGCCTGCGCTGCTTCTTCGACTTCCGGCCACGGCGCGCGGGACCACCGGCGCGACCGAACGCACCCTGGGTGCCCGAGCCGCCACGGCCACCACGACCGCCACGGCCACCACCACCGGGAGGACCACCGGTACCGGGCGCGCCACCGGGGCCGCTGCGACCGGGAGCACCGCCGGGACGGCCACGTCCGCCAGCGCCGGCACCACCCGGGCGACCGACACCGGTACGGCCGGGGCCACCGAGGTTGCCCGAAGCAGTCTTCGGCATCATCGCGGGATTGGGTCGAGGCATGCCCGCGACACCGCCACCGGGACGCGGCATGCGATCACCGGCCGGACGCGGCCCGCCGGGACGATCACTGTAGGGACGCTCGCCCGGACGACCCGGTGCGGCACCCTCAGGCCGCGGACGCTGCACGCCCATGCCCTGTCGGGAAGCGAACGGATTGTTGCCCGGACGCGGTGCACCGGGCTTGCGGGCGCCGGCGCCAGGCAGGCCGCCGGTGCCACCCGGACGCGGCGCGGGCCGCGGGGCAGCCGGACGCGGACCGGGCATGGCACCAGGACGTGGCGTCGCGGACGAAGCCGCCGGGGTCGGCTCGGCCGGGGCGGCCGGCGCCGGAGCGGCAGCCGCGGCCGCGCTGGGCGCAGCAGGTGCCGTCGGTGCGAGAGCCGGCGCGGTCTCGGCCACCGGCGCTGCGGCGGGCTTGGCGGCCGCTGGGCCAGGGGTCGGGGCAGCCGGACGGGCGGTGGGCGCCGGGACGGCCGGGGCGGGCGCCGCAGGGGCGACGCTGGCCGGGGCAGTCTCGGCCGGTGCGGTCCTGGCCGGCGGGGTGCTGGCGGCCGGGCGCGCCGGAGCGGGCGCGGGCGCCGACTGGGCGGGTGCTGGTTGGGCTGCGGCGGCCTTTTCCTTCAACCGCCGAACCACCGGGGCCTCAATCGTCGAGGAGGCCGACCGGACGAATTCCCCCATGTCATTGAGGGTTTGCAGAAGTTCCTTGCTTTCGAGTCCGAGCTCCTTGGCGAGCTCGTAGACGCGGACCTTAGCCACTACTCTCCTTCAGGTCCACGCGGGCGCGTCGACCAGTTAGTTCTGTTCAGTGCTCATTTCGAGGTACTCATCGAGTGGTCATGAGCGTTAGCCCACTTTCTGGTTGTGTCCGCCGCTGAACTTGGCGGACGCGCGGCGTCAAGCTTATCGCGCCGAGCGCAATAAGACTCAATCGGCTCCCACGCCGCCCCCGGCGGCGGCCTGACCCAACAGCCCAGCCAACCCTCCCCCAGGCAACTTCGCTCCCGAATGGGACGTTTGCTCCCGAATTATCGGGAGCGCGGGTCGCTTTCGGGAGCGAAGTTGGTTTGGCGGGTGGGGTGGCCGGGAACGCGACCTCGTGGCCTGGGCCGCCTGGGCGGATCAGTCGGTGGAGTCAGTGAGCGCAGCCAGCAGTGCGGCCGCCTGTTCAGCGTCGACCGGACGCCGCAGCGCGCGGCCGAGTTGCCGTCGCTTGGCTAGCGCGTCCCCGCACGTGGGGTGCACATAGCCGCCGCGTCCGGGCAGCACCTGACCAGCATCGATCACCACCGCGCCGGTGGTCGAGTCCCAGACCAGGCGTACCAACTCCGCCTTGTGGGCGCGCTGGCGACAGCCGAGGCACGTGCGGACGGGTTGGCTCACGGCTCCGACTCTATCCATCCCCACGACCACGCTTTCCACAGGAAACACCAAGGTTCGGCTGACTGCCAGCACAGGCCCACCGGCTTGTCTGGATTCCGGACAAACTTCGAGGAGAGCAATGATCAGCAAGGCCAAGATCGGTTTGGGAGTGGGCGCCTTCGTAATCGCCCTCGGCGCGGCGGTCGGTGTGGGTGCCCTGGCCGCGAGCCTGGCCAGCGGCGACGACTCCGCGGCGACCCCGTCCGGTGGCTCCAGTCAGGCCCAGGGTCAGGGCCGCCAGGGCGGTTCCGGGCGGGGTGGCTTCGACACCGCGACCATCGCCAAGACCCTGGCGACCAAGCTGGGCGTCGACGAAGCCAAGGTCGAGACCGCGCTGAAAGAGGTGATGACGGCCAGCCGGCCGTCCGGTGATGCGTCGGGGCGGCCGTCCGGCCAGCCCTCGGGTGAACCGTCCGGTCAGCCGGGCAACGGCGGCGGCCCGGGTGGCAGCCAGATGATCGAGTCGATGGCCAAGAGCCTGGCCGAGAAGCTCGACCTGGACGAGGCCAAGGTGCTGGCCGCGCTGCAGGAGACGATGTCGGCCGGCCGTCCGGCACACGACCAGCCCAGCGGGCAGCCGTCCAGCGAGCCTACGAAGTAGGTTCGGCCGGCAGCGACTATTCGGCGGTGTCCGAGCGAATGTCGATCCGCCAGCCGGTGAGGCGGGCGGCCAAGCGGGCGTTCTGGCCCTCGCGACCGATCGCCAGCGAGAGCTGGTAGTCCGGCACGATCACCCGGGCCGCGCGCGCGGTCGCGTCCGTCACCGTGACCGAGTTCACCTTGGCCGGGCTGAGCGCCTGCGCGACGAAGTTCGCCGGATCGTCGGAGTAGTCGATGATGTCGATCTTCTCCTCGTTCAGCTCGTGCATCACCGCGCGCACCCGCTGCCCCATCGGCCCGATGCAGGCGCCCTTGGCCGAAACGTCCGGGTTGTGGCTGATCACCGCGATCTTCGTGCGGTGCCCGGCCTCGCGGGCGATCGCCTTGATCTCCACCACCCCGGACTCGATCTCGGGCACTTCCAGCTTGAACAGCTTCGCCACCAGGTTGGGGTGGGTACGTGACACCACGACCTGCGGCCCGCGCAGCTCCCGGCGGACGCTGACCACGTAGACCCGCAGCCGGGTCCCGTGGGCGTACGACTCCCCCGGCACCTGCTCGGCCAGCGGCATGATCGCCTCAATGCTGCCGAGGTCCACCCGGACGGTGCGCGAGTCGCGGTCCTGCTGCACGATGCCAAGGACGATGTCGCCCTCGACCCCAGCAAAATGGCCGTACTTCTGTTCGTCCTCGGCCTCCCGCAGTCGCTGGAAGATCACCTGCCGTGCGGTCGCGGCGGCCACCCGGCCGAAACCCTCCGGGGTGTGGTCGTACTCCCCGATCCGGTTGCCGTCTTCGTCCAGCTCAGGCGCCAGGACCGCCACCTTGCCGCTCTTGCGGTCGATCTGCACCCGCGCACCCGGAATCGCTCCCGGGGTCTTGGCGTAGGCGTTCAGCAGAGCTTCGCTGAGTGCATCCAGCAGCAGCTCCATGCTGATTTCCTTGTCGCGTTCCAGCGCCTTCAGCGCGCTCAGGTCGACGTCCATCTCAGCTCTCCTCGTCCTCTACGGAATCGTCCGCTACCTCGTCGTCCGGCACCGGCCGGTTGAGTTCCACCTGCACCACGGCGCGGCGCACATCGGCGAGCGGCACTGTCCGCCGGGCTCCGTCCACTTCGATGTCGACTTCGGCATCGTCGGCCGCGAGGACGCGTCCGGTCACCTCTTCGGCAGCCAGCGAGAACGCGACCAGGCGTCCCACATTGCGGCGGAAGTGCTTGGCCTCGGTGAGCGGACGGGTCACGCCGCGCGAGGAGACTTCAAGGGTGTAGGGCCGACCTTTGGTCACGTCGGCCTCGTCCAGCGCGGTCGAGATGTCACGTGTGGCCGCGGCGATGTCGTCCAGGGACGGGCCGCGCCCGTCGGCACCATCACCGTCGAGGAAGACCCTCACCACCGATCGCTTTCCAGCGCTCAACACTTCCAAGCGGTCCACCTCGAGCGCGTGCCCGGCGGCGACTGGAGCCACCAGCGCCTCGATGTCAGCGGTGTTCATGACTACCTCGATCCGATTGTGTGATGCGGTTGTAGGGGACGCAGGCGTCCGCCCAAGTCTAGTGCGTGGGCCAAGCGACCCAGCCCGGATCCGGGCTCAGCCGTGGACGAGCGCGATCAGGTGCGGCAGGGCCTCGGCCAGCGGCACCTCGGTGCGCTCCCCGGTGGCCCGGTCACGAATCTCGACCAGACCGTCGGCCAGTCCACGTCCGACCACCACCGAGGTGGGCATGCCCATCACCTCGGCGTCGGTGAACTTGACCCCCGGCGATGCCTTGCGGTCGTCCAACAGGACGCGGATGCCGGCGGCGTCCAGGTCGTTGGCCAACTGCTCGGCTGCGGCGAAGATCTCCTCGCCCTTGCCGGTGGCCAGCACCTGCACGTCGAACGGTGCCAGCGCCCGCGGCCAGGCCAGGCCGCGCTCGTCGCAGGTCGCTTCGGCGACGGCGGCGACCGCCCGGGACACGCCCACGCCGTACGAGCCCATGGTCACGGTGACCAGCTTGCCGTTGACGTCCAGCACCTTGAGGCCGAGTGCCTCGGCGTACTTGCGGCCCAGCTGGAAGATGTGGCCCATCTCGATGCCACGGGCCAGGCTCAGCGGCCCGGAGCCGTCCGGAGCCGGGTCGCCGTCGCGGATCTCGGCCACGTCCAGCACCCCGTCCGGGGTGAAGTCGCGCCCGGCGACCACGTCGACCATGTGGGTGTCGACCTGGTTGGCGCCGGTGATCCAGGCGGTGCCGGTGACCACCCGCGGATCGACCAGGTAGCGCACCTTCGCGATCGCCTCCTCGCCAAGGTGCGCGGTTACCTGGTCACCGACCAGGGTGATCGGGCCGATGTAGCCCTTGACCAGCAGCGGGTTGGCGGCGAAGTCGTCGTCGGTGAGCGGAGTCGCCTCTGCCGGGGCGATCGCGGCTTCGAGCCGCTTGAGGTCGATGTCCCGGTCGCCGGGCACGCCGACGATCAGCACCTCGCTCTTGCCGTCCGGTGTGGTCAGCTTGAACACGACGTTCTTGAGGGTGTCGGCCCCCGTCCAGGCACGATCGTCGCGGGGGAACTTGGCGTTGGCCGCGGCCACCAGTTCGTCGATGGTGCCCGTGCCCGGGGTGTCAACGATGCGCGCCGGGCCGGTACCGGAGTAGTCGAGTTCGGCGGGCGGGGTGATGCTGACGGCCTCGACGTTGGCGGCGTAGCCACCGGGCGAGCGGACGAAAGTGTCCTCACCAGTGGGTGAGATCGCCAGGAACTCCTCGGACGCCGAACCGCCCATCGCACCGGACGTGGCCTTCACGATCACGTACTGCAGGCCGAGCCGGTCGAACATGCGGATGTAGGCACCACGATGCGCGTCGTAGGACGCGGCCAGGCCCGAATCGTCGACGTCGAAGGAGTACGAATCCTTCATCACGAACTCGCGGCCGCGCAGCAGACCGGCGCGCGGCCGGGCCTCGTCGCGGTACTTGGTCTGGACCTGGTAGATCGAGAGCGGCAGGTCCTTGTACGAGGAGTAGAGATCCTTCACCAGGAGGGTGAACATTTCCTCGTGGGTCGGGCCGAGCAGGTAGTCGCCGCCCTTGCGGTCCTTCAGCCGGAAGAGGTTGGGACCGTACTCCGTCCAGCGGTTGGTGGCTTCGTAGGGCTCCCGGGGCAGCAGCGCGGGGAAGAGCACCTCCTGGGCGCCCATCGCGTCCATCTCTTCGCGGACGATCTTCTCCACTTGGTGCAGAACCCGCAGGCCCAGCGGCAGCCAGGTGTAGATGCCCGGTGCGGCGCGGCGGATGTAGCCCGCGCGCACGAGCCAGCGGTGACTGGGCACCTCGGCGTCAGCGGGGTCCTCGCGGAGGGTACGGACGAACAGCTGGGACAGTCGCGTGATCACCCGGTGATCCTATTGGACGCGGAGGCCATCGCTGCCCGCGCGCAGTCCGCCGTCCGCTGTCAGAGCACCCACCCGGGCCGTTCTTCTCCTCGCGGTTCGTTCCTCACCGCTCGTCAAGACTCCTCCCCATTGCGCGGCTCCGCCCTCCAAGGTCGTCGTCTAGCCAGCGATCCGGACGTTCGCCAGGGAACATTCACCGGCGAACGTCAGTTTCGCCGGCGCGAACCTCACGACCGCGCACTACTTGGGGTCGATACGCCAGTAGCCCTTGGTGATCGTGCTTTCGGGGGCCAGCCCCCAGCGAACCAACAGGAGTTCGCGGGCGACCGGCACGATTGCGGCCTCGGCGGCAACGAAGCCGAGCAGCGCTCCGTTGGGACGGTCGGACGGCTGCAGCGCGGCAAGTGCTTCGGCCAGGGAGTCGGTGCCGCGCACCAGCAGAGTGAGCTCGACCCGAGGGTCGGTGGGGATCGGCGCCAGTTCGTTCGCCGGGTCGACCTCGACCAGGACGCGGGCGGTCGTCGCGGGGTCGCGTTCCCGGAGGAACCGGCTGATCGCCGGGATCGCGGTCTCATCACCGGCAAGGAACCATGCGTCCGGGGTGCCGACGATTGCGTTGCTGCGACGCGGGCCCCCGATCGCGGCCGCGGCACCGATCGGGGCCGTCACCGCCCAGGTCGAGCCGGGACCGTCTCCGTGCACCACGAAGTCGAACTCCACCCAGTCAGCACCGAAGTTCAGCGGGGTGTACTCCCGGCTGTCCAACTCCCGCCAAGCCTCCGGCGTGGTGGGAGCGGGCACGCCAGGCGGAGCGATGAAGATACGCACGTGATCGTCGGCACCTGGGGAGTTGAAGCCGATCAGTTGCGGGCCGGACAGCCGGAGCCGCAGGTAGCCCGTGGTGAGCCACTCCCGAGCAACCAGCGAAACCGGCCGCAGCGCGGACTCCACTGGAACCGTCTCGAACCGAGCCTTCGTCATCACCCTCCCGCCAGAGTTAAGTTTGGCTAACCTAAGCATCACTCCTGGAGTCTGCCAACCCGAGACAAGCACTGGCGGACGCATACCCAGCGGCTGGCAAAATGCACTCGTGACGCAGACTCCGATTCCTGACGGTGCGCAGCGCGTGATCGCCAGGCTGGCTGAACTCGGCCATCCGCACGAGGTGGTAATGCTCCCGGTAACCGGCCGTACTGCAGCCGACGCCGCAACCGCGCTGGGCGTAGAGCTCGGGCAGATTGCGAAGAGCATCGTGTTCCGCCGACGATCCGACGACGCCGCGGTACTGGTGGTCACCTCCGGCGACCTGCGGGTCGATGAGAAGAAGATCTCTGCGCTGGTCGGCAAGGTCGGCCGCGCCGACGCCGACTTCGTCAAGGCGTCCACCGGATTTTCGATCGGCGGAGTCTCTCCCGTGGCACACAGCCAGCCGCCGGTGATGCTGATCGACCGCGAGTTGTTTCGCTTCGAACAGATCTGGGCGGCGGCAGGACATCCATATGCGGTGTTTCCGCTATCGCCTGCCGAGCTGGTCGAACTCACCGGTGCACCCGCGGCGGAGATCGCCTGACGCATCGTCGGGTCGCGGCCGGAGATCCCGGGTCAAGCCCGGGATGACGAGAGCGGCCGGGACCACGAGAGCGGCCGGGATTACGGGAGATTCCGTCCGGGCTCAGTACAGAACGGTGGCGAACTCGCCAACCTGTTCGTAGCCGACCCGCTGGTAGCACCGGATCGCGCGGGTGTTGAAGTCGTTCACGTAGAGGCACGCCACCGGGTAGTCGGCGAGGACGTACTCGGTCACCGCCGCCATCGCCGGCTCGGACAGCCCGCGTCCGCGTAGTGCCGGGTCGAGCCAGACGCCCTGGATCTGCGCGGCACTGCCCCAGGCGGCCCCGATGTCGCTCTTGAAGACCACCTTGCCGTCCTCGACGATGCCGAACGCGCGGTGCTGGTCGACCAGCCAGCGACAGTAGCTGCGATAGCTGCTGTCACCGCCGGCCAGTGGGTCAGTGCCGACCTCCTCGGTGTACATCGCCACCGCGGCGGCGAAGTACGACTCGAAATCGGCATGCGTTATTGGCCGCACTCTCGGGTCGGGCGCCACCAGCGGCGTATCCGCCGCAGCCATTACAGGTTGGCTGCGCCGAACTTCGCGTACCGCACTGTAGGCGCGTCCCCACCGGTCGCTCAGCGCCTGCCACAGCGGAATCGCCAGCCAGGACTCGCCGACGATCGACTGGCAGGTGCGACGGCGTCCGGCTGCTTCGACGAACGCCGGTATCGGGTCCAGGTCGGTAGCCACCGGGACCAGGTTGGCCCCGATGTGCAGCAAGGCACGTGGCGCGTGGGCCGGCCAGCCCCAGATCAGGCCCGGCATACCAGGATTCAGCACCCCGGCCATCAACCTGGAGCCAACGAAGACGTTCGTGACCGGGTCCTCCGCCACCAGCCGGCGGGCGAGCTCAGTGTCTGCGCTGGTGAGGATCCGGGCGTCCATGGCTATCCGACCGAGACCTGGACGGGGCCGGAGTCGCTGCCCACCATCTCCGCGGCCAGCCGGTTCGCCTCCTCGATCAACGTGGCCACGATCTCAGCCTCAGGCACGGTCTTGATCACCTCGCCGCGGACGAAGATCTGGCCCTTGCCGTTGCCGGACGCGACGCCGAGATCGGCTTCCCGCGCCTCGCCGGGGCCGTTGACCACGCAACCCATCACCGCGACCCGCAGCGGCACCTCCATGCCGGCGAGCCCCTCGGTGACCTCCTCGGCGAGGGTGTAGACATCCACCTGGGCGCGTCCGCAGGAAGGGCACGAGACGATCTCCAGGTGCCGCGGACGCAGGTTGAGCGACTCCAGGATCTTGATGCCGACCTTCACCTCTTCGGCCGGCGGCGCGGACAGCGAGACGCGGATGGTGTCGCCAATGCCCTTCGCCAGCAGTGCGCCGAAGGCCACCGACGACTTGATCGTCCCCTGGAAAGCGGGTCCGGCCTCGGTCACGCCCAGGTGCAGCGGGTAGTCGCACGCCTCGGATAGTTGCTCGTAGGCACGCACCATGACCACCGGGTCGTGGTGCTTCACCGAAATCTTGAAGTCGCGGAAGCCGTGCTCCTCGAAAAGGCTGGCCTCCCAGAGCGCGGACTCGACCAGCGCCTCCGGGGTCGGCGCGCCGTACTTGGCGAGCAGCCGCTTGTCCAGCGAACCGGCGTTGACACCTATGCGGATCGAGACCCCGGCCTCGCTGGCCGCGCGGGCGATCTCCTTGACCTGGTCGTCGAAGGCCCGGATGTTCCCCGGGTTCACCCGGACGGCTGCGCAGCCGGCGTCGATCGCGGCGAACACGTACTTCGGCTGGAAATGGATGTCGGCGATGACCGGGATCTGGCTCTTCTTGGCGATGATGTGCAGCACGTCGGCGTCGTCCTGGCTGGGAACGGCGACCCGGACGATGTCGCAGCCGGCCGCGGTCAGCTCGGCGATCTGCTGCAGG
>DAOPRQ010000050.1:12114-19506 GCA_035349055.1 Propionicimonas sp. | reverse complement strand
CTGCTGATGCAGGTCGAGTTCGACCACCGACGTGGCCACGTCGTCGAGGAACGCGCGATCGTGCGAGGCGATCAAGACGGGGGAGCGCTGGCCGGTGACGAAACCAGTCATGGCTTTGAGCCCGGCCGCGTCCAGGTTGTTGGTCGGCTCGTCCAGCAGCAGGACGTCGTACTGGCTGACCAGGATGGACGCCAGCGCGACCCTGGCCGCCTGCCCGCCGGAAAGGGTGCCGAGCGGACGGTCCAGCGCAGGTTCGAGGCCGAGTTGGTCGAGCGTGGCCGCGAGCCTGGTTTCGAGATCGGCGCCGCCAAGCGCGAGCCAGCGTTCGAGGGCATGCGCGTAGTCGTCGGGATCCCCGCCGTCGGCCAGGGCGGCGGCGGCACGCTCGAAGCGGACGCCGGCCGGCCCGACACCAGTGCGGCGAAGCGCGTAGTCAAGGGCAGATTCCTTGGGCTCGGGCAGCGACTGCGGCAGGTAGCCGATCGTGGCGTCCATTGGGGCGAGCCGGACGGTACCCGCGTCCGGTTGATGCTCGCCGGCGAGGATGCGTAGCAGGGTGGTCTTGCCGGAGCCGTTCGGCCCGACCAGGGCGGTGACGCCGCTGGCGAGGGTCAGCTCAAGACCGGAGAACAGCGGACGCGCGCCATAGGACGCGGCCAGGCCGGAACAGAACAGGGACGCAGACACGGAACTTCCTCAATCGCTGGTTGGACAGGGCGAGAGGTCAGTTCCACATACGTCCAGCGTGACCCGAGAGACGCCGCCGAGTCAATCCGGAGCCGGTGTCGTTGGGGCCGCGGCCGGACAAAATGCCCTGTCGATTGCCGTTCCGGCCGCTCTTCACGGCTATCTGACGATCTACAGGGCGTTTTGTCCGTGATCTCCCGTACGGCCCGCGCGGCTGGCAGATTGGGAACCGTGATCGCGAGAGAGCTGGCAGCGGCTTTCGCGACATCGGACGCGAGCGTCGGATGGTGCTGGGCGCCGAGACCGAGTTCATCGTGATGGAACTGGCGCCCACCGGAGTTCAGTAGCGCCGGGCGACGCGCACGGCCTGTTCGCCGTAGCTGCCGCCGAAGAGCGCGGCGTGCACCAGCAGCGGATGCAGTTGGTGCAGCCCGATCAGGTCGCGCCAGCCGGACGGCAGCCACTGGCTCGCGTCCGCGTAGGCGGCGAGAGCCTCGCTCAGGTAGGGCAGGCCGAAGAGCTCGAGCATCGCCAGATCGGTGATCCGATGGCCACCATGTGCGGCCGGGTCGATCAGGGTCGCCGAATCGCCGCTGAACAGGACATTGCCGGCCCACAGGTCGCCGTGGATCCGCGCCGGCGGCGCCGCATCATCGAACTCGCCGGACGCAAGCCGCTCAGCCAGCGTTTCGATCAGGTCCAGCCCGGACGAGCTGAGGCTGCCCGACCGTGCGGACTGGCGGGCATACGGCAGCACCCGCTGCTCGGCGTAGAACTCACCCCAGCGCTGGGTTGGCCGCAGCGAAAGCGGCAGGTCCGCGATGAAACCATCGCCTGACCAACCGGTCGGCGGTGAACCGAACATGGCCGCGCCCGCGTCGTGAGTGACGGCCAACCGCCGCCCGAAGCGGGCCGCGGCCGAGTGCGTCGGCTGTCTCTGCGCCACCCGTTCGAGCACGATCTCGTCCGGAGCAACCGACACCACCGCGGCCACCGATACCCCTTCGGGCACCCGTAACCAGCGCAGCCCGGCAGCCTCCACCTCGAAGAACCCGGTCGGTACATCGGGCCGGCGCTTGCTGAACACCGTCCGATTCTTGCGTAATAGTACTGTCCTCGCCGGGCGGTCGGTCGCGCTGGTGCTGGAGACACCCGACCTCGACGTGGTGGTTGTTGACGGTGGCCTCTTCGATCCGCTCGCGCTCGAAGTCGTCCGCGAACTCGGCGTGACTGCACCGCTGGTTGCGGTAGTGGTGGTCGGGACGCCGTCGCTCAGCCTGGCCGCGGTGGTTGCCGCGGGCGGCCGGGCCATGATCACCTCACCGCTGTCGCTGGAGGAGGTGCAATCCCAGCTCGACCACGCGGCCGCATGGAGCCGCTCGCTGCGCCAGCACGTCAGCGGCGACGCCGTTGGCGTCAGGGGCGAACGAGGTACGATCCTGGCCCTCGCCGGCGCGAAGCGTGGTGTTGGGGTATCGGTTCTCGCCACGGTACTGGCCACCCAGGCCGCAGCCTTGGGCTCGACGGTCTGCCTGGTCGACCTCGACCTGCGGGCCGGCGATCTCGCCTCCCTGTGTGGGGTCAGCCCCCGTCGCACCATCGCCGACCTTGCCGGGCTGGTTGGTGATCTGACCATCCGCGGCATCCGCGAAGTGGCCGTGGAAGTGCCCGCCGGCTTCACCCTGCTGGCCGCGCCTGATCGGGTGGAGCAGTCCGAGGACGCCACGGGCCCGGCGGTGCGGCAAATCCTCAACGAGCTGCGTCGTCACTTCTCGTTGGTGATTGTCGACACTGGTGCAGCTCTTGGCGACGTTCGAGCTGCGGCACTCGAGCTGTCCGACGAGGTGATCCTGGTCGCCGACTGCGAGTTGATCAGCATTCGCGCCGGACGCCGGATGCTCGACTCCTGGGCCCGGCTGAACGTGTGTCAGCCCGCAGACGCCCGCCTGGTGGTGAACCGAGTAGCCAAGCGGCGCGAGGTGCAGCCGGACCTGGTCTCGAAGCTGATCAAGCTGCCGCTGACCAAAGCCGTGCCGGAACTCACCGACGAACTCGAGGAACCGATCAACTCCGGCACTTTGACCTCGGAGCGGATGCCCAACATGGAGGCTGCCGCGCGCCAGTTGTTGGTCAACTGCGGGGTGTCCGGCGAGGTGCGGGCGACGCCGACCAAACGTCGCCTGGGTAGCCGGGCGAAGGCCGAAGTGGGCAGCGCCGCGCTCGAACTACCAGTCTTCGTGCGCAGCCCGACGGCTCTGTCGCGGTGATTGCTCCCGTGGAGATGCAGACCGTGCCCGAAGACCAAATGGAGGCGTTCACGGCCAAGGTTGCGGACGTGGTTGGCGAGTCTGTGAACGTCGATGAGGTCAGCGACGCGCAGTGGGCCCAGCTGAGTGCGCTCCAGACGCCCAAGACCGTGACTGAGGTGACCAACCAGCAGGTAGCTCTGGTGGGGGCGCCGTGGGCGGTTGACGCCAACGGCGAACCGATAGCGACGCACTACGAGTTGGCTGACGGAGCGCTCACCCAGGTGGTCGACATCAACGCAGATACCGCGTTCCCCGTGACCGCTGACCCAGAATGGTGGTGGTGGGCGTGGACCGCAACCTCCTGCGTGGCGGATATCGCCTCATTCATCTTCGCAGCGGCCAAGCTAGCCAAGATTCTCATCAAGGTCAGCGGCCTGATCAAGAAGAGCGCGACCGTCGCTCGTTGGGTCACGAAGCTTGGTGGTGCTGAGAAGACTCTCAAGGCCATCTACTACGCAGCGAAGGGATTCCTTGAAAGCGGCAGGGTGGGCAAGTACCTCTCAAACACAACGGTTCTCGCTCTGTCAGCTTTCGCGGCATCGGGGCTTACTCTCCTAGGTGACGCACTTGGAATCGGAAGCTGCGTGTCGCTAGTGCGGGCGCTGTTGTGATGAAGCGTCCAACCCGATCTATGAAGGGAGTCAGCGATGGGTAGCGCTCTCGCTCTGGGAACGCTTGTCGGGCTTGTCTTCGCGGTGTGGGCTGTCGTCCTCGTGGCGGCGAATCGCGCGAAGAGTATCTTCGGAGGGCTTCTGACCGTGGTGCTTGTGGTGGCACCGATTATCTACTCCTGGTTGCCGGACGAAATGGCGCCCAAACCTGGTGCAGTCGCTCGACAGCTGGGGTGGGTGGCCACCGTGGCCGACGGTGTGCTGTTCGCGATCACGATGATCGTCGTGGCGGCACTTGGCTACTGGCTAGCGGCGAGGACAGGCGTCGTAACCACGCTCACGCGGCGAATGGACGGCGAGAAGGCCGACTTGAAGAAGTAAGGGACGGGATTGCTGCATGAGTAGGTGACAACCGATCTGTGGGGCCTGAGGGGCCCTGCTGGAAGTATGTGCACCATGCCCAAACCCCATGCCGTCCCGGCTGCCCGCCGACCTGGCCGAGCGGCTGGTGGCCAGTGGGGAGTCGGTGCCGATGGTCTTTACCGACGGGGGCACCCGGTGGACCCTCTAGCGATCATCGGCGCCACCTTGGTGGTGCTGGTGCTGTTGCTGGTGGCAGCGGCCGCCGTCTACGACTCGGGCAGCCGGCGTCAGCAGATCGTGCTGGCCTCCACCGGCGACCAGGACACCAGCCGGCTGATTCGCCTGCGGCGCCGGGCCAATCAGTACCTGCGCACCACCCGCCGGGGATTGAGTCTCGATCAACGGTTGGCTGGCGCCAGTGTCGCCCTCGGCCCCGCGGATTTCATTCTGCTCGTCGCCGGCGGGACGCTGCTGGTGGGATTGATCTGCCAGCCGCTGCTGGGGTACCTGGGAGCGGCGGTGATCATGTTCGGTACCGCTTTTCTGGCCGACCGCTGGCTGGCCGGGTGCTGGGCAACGCCGCCAGCGCCGGTCTGGCGCTGCGCAACGGGATCGAAATGGTGAGCCGGGAGATGGACGCTCCCGCGGCCGAGGAGTTCGGTGAGGTCAGCCGTCGGCTGAGCCTGGGCACGCCCCTGGAGGACGCCCTGCGCGACCTCGCGCAACGGTTGCCGTCCCCAGAACTCGCCGTGCTGGTGAAGACGATCGTGGTGCAGGCCAAGGCCGGCGGCGGGCTGGTGACTGCGCTGACCAGCATCGCCAACACTCTCGAGGATCGCCGCGAACTGCAACGGGAGTTGAAGACCACCACCACCGGTGCGGTCTTCATCGGCTGGCTGGTGGTGGGAATCGCCATGGGTTCTGTGCTGATCATGAACCTGATCACTCCGGGGGCACTCGATGCGATGGTGCAGACCGTGCCGGGCCAGATTGTCCTGTTCGTCCTCGGCCACGTGATCATCAACCGAATCACTCGGATCGAGGCGTGACGTGGTCGCCGTGATCTTCGCTGCCCTCGGGACGAAGTGAGAGGAACGTCATGAATACCGCGATCGAGATTTACGCAAAGACCACCGCCCGTCTGCAGCAGGTGCTCCGCTCAGAGCGCGGCCAGGGCACCATCGAGTACGTCGGCATCCTGTTCATCGTCGCCGCCATCGTGGCCGCGATCCTCACCTTCGTGAAGGGTGCCGACGGTTCCACGCTGGGCCAGCAGCTGCTCGATGCCATCGGCAAGGCAATCACGGACGTAACCGGCGGTTAAGCCCCCCGCCTAGCCGGGCACCCGCGACCACGCGGGTGCCCGGCTACGGTTGTGGAGAGCCAATGCCGAGATTAGGTGCGAGTTGCTGGTGCGAGGAGGTCGAACAATGCGGCGGATGATTGCGGTGCTGGGCACGATGATGCTCTTCGGTTGCACTCCCGTCCCGCAGCCGACCCCCCCTCCGAGCACGTCGACAACCGCGCCGCAGCCGAGCACGTCGGCACCGGTCAGCTCGAGCCCAACGGCCACGCCGGAATTGGCCACGGTCTACCAGCTACCAGCCGATCGGGACAGCGCCGAGTGGGGCACGCCGGTAGCGTCCATGGTCGGCAAGAAGCTCTCCGTGGCCAGGCTTAACCTCTCTCGGGAGGGCTGGCGGGTGGACCTGATGGGCGCCTACCGGCTGGCGTCCGATCGGATTCTGGTCGAGTTCCGGCTCAACGCGGACAATGCGATCCGCTCCGACCTGAAAGTCTGGGGAGATCCCGAGTTCGACGAGTGGTTCCATGCCAGGGACGAAGCCGGCGGTGGCTTCAGCAGTGCGTTCTGGGAGTTCTCGGACGTGCGCCTGAGCGTCGCCGGCGACGACCTGAGCTACCGCCCGGTGCGCACCGCCACCAACCACTGCCTGTGCACGATGTCGAACTCGCATGTGCGCGGCTTCGGCGACTTTCCGGCCTACGTCGTGCTGACTGCTCCGGCGAACGCCACCAGCGTCTCCCTCGCACTGCGCGACGTGGGCTCCTTCGAGGACGTCGCGGTCAGCCCCGCGGTCCCGCAGCGGTCAGTGGTTCCGCTGGGCTACGGCTATCAGCTACGCCTGCAGTCGTGGACGCGTCCGACGCCGGGCAAGGTGGCCGCCCGAGTTTCGGTGGAGGCTCCGGCTGCTGGGCTCGCGGGCTCGCCGTTCCGGCAGCGTCGCTACGACCAGCTTGGGGCGGCCCCCTGGCTCAAGCTGACCGACTACACCATGGCCTACCAGCTGCTGTTGGCCCTCGATTCGAGCGGTACCTACGGCGGCTGGCCAGACGCCGGTGGATGCCAGTCGTGTGCGGAAGCCAAGCCCGTCCGGGCTGGTCAGGCGGTTGATTTCGAGGTGACGCTGCCTGACCCTGGCGGGAGCGGGCTGATGGCAGCTCCCACGGTCGGCTGGCCGCTCACTGCGGTGCCGGTCGAGCCCGATGCACCGCGCAGCGAACAGGCTGTCTGGTACCAGGGACGCAAGGTCACGACCGGCGCGACGATCAAGGACGGCCAGATCGACCTCGACAGTGCCGTGTTGTTCGCCGTCGACAAGGCCACTTTGACCACAACAGCCAACAGCGTGCTGGATCGCACCGCCAAGACGCTGCAGGATCAGGAGAAACGGACGGTCCGAGTGGTCGGACACACCGACAGCACCGGCTCCACCGCGCACAACCTCGACCTTTCGAAGCGCAGGGCGCAAGCGGTGCGCGAGGCGCTGACCAAGCGCCTTGGTGCGGGCTGGACCTTCATGGTTGAGGGCAGCGGCGAGAGCCAACCGCGGATCAAGGAGTCCGGTTTGAGTGGCGCTGAACTGGATCGTGCCCGCGCGCTGAACCGAAGGGTGGAGGTGAGTTTCAGTTGAGTGTTCGCAACGATCGCGGCCAGGCCTCACTGGTGCTGGTGCTCGCCGTCCCCGCCCTGCTGGCCGCAGCCGAGCAGTGGCGCAGCTATGTCGCCGACGCGATCCAGGCCGCCGACGGACGTGATCCAGAGGACGCGCTGGACCGGCTGCGCGCGCTGCTCACCACCGACCCCACCGCTCTTGGTGGATCGCTGGTCTCGCACCGGCTCGGGAACTGGCTGCTGCGAACAACTCCGAGGTGTCCGCGCCGACCGTACGCCGGGCCGGAGCCGGCATCGAGTTCGCGGTCTCCACTCGCAATTTCGACACGGTGAACTCGACCTCCACCCGACCGGTCGCCGCCGCCACCGCCGTGGTGGAGCTCCAGCGCGGCGCCTGCTGGCGAGGCTCACGGCTTGGGCTGCGTTACCACGGCGATTGTTTGGGCTGGAGCGACCTGGTGGCTGAGCTCACCCCTGAGCCGCCGCAGGATCCCGACGAGGACGAGGA
>DAOPRQ010000050.1:0-12014 GCA_035349055.1 Propionicimonas sp. | reverse complement strand
GAGGACGAGGAGACGGCAGAGCCGGAGCCGCCGCCGGAGCCCGATCCGGTGCGGCTGGAACTGCTCCGCGCCGACACCAGGCTGGTGGCGTGAGCCGGCCGGTGGCAGGTCCCGGACCGGCCGTGCTGCTGCGCAACGGTGTGCCGGTCGCGCCGCTGCTCGTAGCCGAAACCGCCAGCGTCCGGACAGTCGACAGGGTGTGCGTTTTGGAACTGGCGGATGGTCCCGGAGGCATCCTGGAATTCGACCACGGGGGTTCGCTGCACCATCGTCGGGCCCTCACCTGCGGCCTGGTAGCGCACCTCAACCGACTTCACCACGCCCACGGTGACGGTGCCGCCGTTCCGCCGGCGCAACTGGCCGGCGCCGATCCGAACCAGCGCCACCAGACATACTGCGATCGCGACCCCCAGGCCCAGCAGGCCCACTACCCGAAAGTCCACCCCGGTCTCCTTTGCCGATCTCAGCTCAGTCGTGCGTTCGGGTTTCAGCCGGACGCGCGAAGGCCCCAACAAAAGCCAGCACCAGTCCGAACAGCGCGACCGCAAGGCCGGGGGCACGAAGCGGCGCCAAGGTCGTTCCCAGCAGCAACTCGGCGGTGGGTGCGATCGGTGGAGCCACCTGACCGACCCACAGGCGGGCCAGTCCGGCCACGACCGTCCAGGCCAGCGCCGTGCCCGCGAACAGGCTCAGCCCCACCCAGGCCAGCCCGGGACGCAGCCCCGGCCAAGCCCACCACGCGAGCAGCGTCACAGCCAAGACGAACCACGGCAGCCAAGCTGCCAGGGCCACCAGCACTCGGTGCCCCGCCTGCAGCGACGGGACCAGGGCCGGGTCGATACTGGCCAGCGGAATCGAGCTGGTGACCTCGGGAAGACGGTCGAGCATGGGCACCCCAGCGTCGGTCAGCGGCTGCTTGAGCAGGTCCACGAACGGCGCCAGCCGCAGTTCGATCAGCCCGTCGGTGACGGTAAGGGTGCTGGTTCCACCCGCGAGTAGCGCGCTGACCTCGCCGTGGGCGATCCGAAGGCTGGTGGTCCAGGCTTGCTGAAACTGCTCGCTGCCGAGCGCGCTGGTAACCGTCCGGTTGATCAGACCGTGCATGGTCTGGGTGTGCCCGAGCGGCACCTGGTCGGAGATCGCGTCGGTCAGCCGCTCGCTCAGCAGTTGCTGCACCTGGGGAGCCTGGGCCAATGGCGCGTAGCTGGCGACCACCTGATCGGTATCGGAAGCAAGCGTCTGCACCCAGCCGGCGAGGATCGCCACCGGGGCGAGCAGCCCGGCCGTGACGCTCAATAGAGCGCCGGTCAGCGTTCGCCAGTTCATGGTCGCTTACCGTGGTTCATTCGTCTCCGGCCTGCTCAGCCAGCTCCAGCCACTGACCTTCCAGCTCCTCCTGCCTGGCCACCGCCTCGTCCAGGGTTTCGCCGAGGGCGACCAGGCGGGGGTAGTCGGCGGCGTGCCTAGCCATTTCGGCATGTAGTTGGTCGATCTGCGCGGCGGTCTTGCTCAGCTGGTTCTCGACCCTGGCCAGGTCTTTGCGGGCCTGGCGCCGGCGGGCTGCGTCCGCGGGTTGAGGAACCGTTGCGGAGTGCTTGGCCGAGGTCTCGACAGGCGTGACCGGCCGGGTCTGTCGGGCGGCGGTGCGACGC
Organism: Propionicimonas sp.; assembly: GCA_035349055.1. GTDB lineage: Bacteria > Actinomycetota > Actinomycetes > Propionibacteriales > Propionibacteriaceae > Propionicimonas. The sequence goes on along the minus strand of DAOPRQ010000050.1, from coordinate 10,362 downwards.
TGCAGGTACTCGTCCACGCCGCCGGGCAGCAGGACGCAGGTGCCGTCGCCGAGGAGCGCGTAGGTCACATCGCAGGTGCGCTCCAGGAAGTAGCGGTCGTGCGAGACCACGATCAGGGTGCCCGGCCAGGTGTCGAGATAGTCCTCGATCACGGTGAGCGTGTCGATGTCGAGGTCGTTGGTTGGCTCGTCCAGCAGCAGCACATTCGGTTCCGACAACAGCAGGCGCAGGAATTGCAGCCGCCGCCGCTCGCCGCCGGAAAGCTCGCCGATCCGAGTCACCAACCGGTTGCCGGTGAACCCGAAATCCTCCAGCAGATTGGTCGCCGACACCTCGCGTCCGGTCGCCAAGCGCGTCTGTCGCTGCAACTGCTGTACCGAGTCGAGCACCCGCTCGCTGTCGTCCAGCTCGGTGACCGCCTGGGAAAGGTGGCCCACCCGGAGCGTCCGCCCCTGCTTCACTTTCCCGGCCTGCGGCGACAGCTCGCCGGTCAGCAGCCGCAGCAGCGTGGTCTTGCCCGAGCCGTTCACCCCGACGATCCCGATCCGGTCGCCCGGGCCGATCGACCAATCGAGGTGGTTCAGCAGCGTCCGTCCGTCCGGCAGCCGGTGGGTCACGCCGTGCAGGTCGAAGACGTCCTTGCCCAGCCGGGACGTCGCGAACTCCACCAGCTTCAGCGAGTCGCGCGCCGGCGGCACGTCCTCGATCAGGACGTTCGCCGCGTCGATCCGGAACTTCGGCTTGGACGTGCGCGCCGGCGGGCCACGCCGCAGCCAGGCCAGCTCCTTACGCAACAGGTTCTGCCGGCGAGCCTCGTTCGCCGCAGCCTGCCGGACGCGTTCCGCGCGGGCCAGCACGTACGCCGCGTAGCCACCGTCGTAGGCGTCCACGGCGGCGTCGTGTACCTCCCAGATGCGGTTGCAGACCGCGTCCAGGAACCAGCGGTCGTGGCTGACCACCAGCATCGCCGTCCCGGACGCCTGCAACAGGTTCAGGTGATCTGCCAGCCAGGCGACCGCTTCCACGTCCAGGTGGTTGGTCGGCTCGTCCAGCACCAGCAGGTCGTGCCCGGCCAGCAGGATGGACGCCAAGCTCACCCGCCGCCGCTCACCGCCGCTCAGCTCGGCCACCGGCCGGTTCAGGTCGAGTGTGCCGAGCAGATGCGTGACCACGGCCCGCGAAGACCGGTCGGCGGCCCAGGCGTGGTCGGGACGGCCCTGCACCGCGACTTCGCGGACGCTGGCGTCGGGCGCGAAGTCCTCGGCCTGGCCGAGGTAGCCGATGGACGCGGACCGGTTGCGCACCACCTGACCGGAGTCGGGCGTACGCGTGCCCACGAGGAGCTGCAGCAGGGTCGTCTTGCCGTCGCCGTTGCGGCCGACCACGCCCACGACATCGCCGTTGTCGAGGCCGAGGCTGACCTCGTCCAGCAGGATGCGGGTGCCGAATGCGATCGAGACGCGTTCGGCGTTGACCAGGTTGGCCAAGCTCAGCGCCCGCGCATCGCCCGGTTGACGCCCTTCATGGACGGCATCGGGCCGCGCGGCACCGGCACCTTCGGCCGGACCGCGTCGAGCGCGCGCAGCCGCGCCTTCACGTCCGTGATCTGCACCGCTTCCATCTTCTTGGGCAGCTTCTTGATGTGGTCGGCCAGCTTGGCCAGCGGCACCTGGCCCTCGCCGTCGCCCATCAGGATCGAGGTCACCGGAACGCCGTAGGCAACCTGCTCATGCTTCTTCGCCTCGCTGGCCAGCAGCTGCTTCACCCGGGCGGGTGCGCCCTCACCGATCAGCACGATGCCCGCCGGTCCGACGACGCGATGGACGGCGTCCAGCTGCCGGGTGGCGGTGATCGCGGCGGTGTGGAACCACTTCTTGGCGTCCAGCATCGAAAGCGCGACTTCGGCCGAGCCGGGCTGGCCGGCATAGCGCACGTAGGTGGCCTTCTTGGCGCGGATGAGCAGCACCCAGAGCGCGGCCGTGACGCCGCCGAGGATGCCGAGCAGCAGCCAGATCCACCACGGCGGCAGGAACACGCCACCGAGCACCGCCACTACGACCAGCACGCCGAAGAAGGAGCCGAGCAACAGCCAGGGCAGCTGCGGGTCGACCTCTGCGGTGACCTTGTAGGTCTGCCAGTACTGCTTGTACCAGGGCCAGTCCCGGGGGTTGGTGGAATTCTTCTTCGCCAGCTTCGCGGCCTTGACTTCAGCCTTCTGCTTGGCGGCCAGTTCCTTGGCCTTCTCGCTTGCCATTTCGGTGCTCCGGGTCTTAGTTGGCGGCCTGCTGGGCGCGGGCCGCCATGGCCTGCCGGTACAGCCGGCCGGCACGGTAGGAAGAACGTACCAATGGTCCACTCAGAACGCCGACAAAGCCAATTGCGGTGGCCTCTGCGGCCAACTCGTCGAACTCGTCCGGCGTCACCCAGCGATCGATGGGATGGTGCCGCACCGACGGCCGCAGGTACTGGGTGATCGTGACCAGCTCGGTGCCGGCGGCATGCAGGTCGCGCAGCGCCTGGGAGATCTCTTCGCGGGTCTCACCCATGCCGAGGATCAGGTTCGACTTGGTAACCAGGTTCTGCTCGCGGGCCATGGTCAGCACACCGAGGGACTGCTCGTAGTTGAAGCCGGGACGGATCCGGCGGAAGATCCGCGGGACGGTCTCGACGTTGTGCGCGAACACCTCCGGACGGGTGTCGAAGATCTGCTGCAGCAGTTCGGCGCGTCCGGAGAAGTCGGGGGCCAGCATCTCGACGCCGACGCCCGGGTTAAGCGCGTGGATCTGCCGGATGGTCTCGGCATACAGCCAGGCGCCCTCGTCCTCGAGGTCGTCGCGGCAGACGCCGGTGACCGTCGCGTAGCGCAGGCCCATCGTCTTGACCGATTCAGCGACGCGGACGGGTTCGGCGGTGTCATAACCGGACGGCTTGCGCGACTCGATCTGGCAGAAGTCGCAGCGGCGGGTGCAGGAATCGCCACCGATCAGGAAGGTGGCCTCACGATCCTGCCAGCACTCGAAGATGTTCGGACAGCCGGCTTCCTGGCAGACGGTGTGCAGACCCTCGTCCTTCACCAGTTGCTGCAGCTCGCGGTAGTCGGGCCCCATGGTCGCGGTGGTCTTGATCCAGGCCGGCTTGCGTTCGATCGGAGTCTGCGCGTTGCGGACTTCGAGCCGGAGCAGCCGGCGCGGCTGGGTGTCGGTCACCCGCCAATCCTATCCGGCCTTGTCCCGCGGCCCCGCGGCCCCGCGGCCCGCGTCCGCTCGCTTCCGCCACTTCAGCAACTTCGCTCCCGAATGGGACCCTTGCTCCCGATAGTTCGGGAGCGCGAGTCCCTTTCGGGAGCGAAGTTTGACGTGTCTGGAGCGCCGGCCGCGCCTAGTCAGCGGCCGGCGACACTGATGATGAGACCATTCTCGGACGCCACGGCTTGGCTGGTCCGGGGTGACCAGACACCAAGTACGCCAAGAACTGAACCGCTCGGCACGCGGACGGAGCTTTCAGGGGGATCAGCCAGGCGGACCCTTCGGGCCAATCGTCCTCCCCGTCGTTTCGGAGTACCTCGCTCGAAGCGCCAACCACCAACCCGGTCACCCCTGGGCACACTCGACCGAAGGCCACCGCGCTGCCGAACCAGTCTTCGGGCTCGGACTTTCCGGGTACGCCCGCACTGGATTGGCTAATTCGCTTGACCGGGCTGACCTTGCTGCCGGCGAGGCGGAACAGCTGCACCGCGCCGGTGTCCCGAGCCCCGGGCACGTCGTCCCGAATCGCGCCGACAGCGAGGTGGTCGTCGTCGACGGCCAGGCTGTAGCCGAACTGGGTCTTGGTGGCTGGACTTCCGGCCACTCCCTTGGTGGCCTGGGTAATCAACCTGCCTGAAGTGCAGCCGGACTTTCCGAAGGTGAGCACCGCCACGGTGGGCAACGAATTCGTCGTGGCACACCACTCGGATGAGCTCCTCATGCCGGGAAGAACTTCAGGGAGTTCTCAGCGGGTTGACCGGCTCGCGGTGGGAGTTCAGTTCAGGAGACCGTAGCGGACGGTTGGGCGGTCCAGCTCCGCCGGTGCTGCCGGTTCCGGATGCAGATCCGGCGACTGTTCGAAGGGCTCGAAGCGCAGCATCTCGACCAGGTGCGGCTCCAGTGCGCGGCCAACTTCGAGCAGAGACGGGCCCTTCGGCAGGCTCAGGGAACGTTGGGTTAGTTCGTCCGCCATCGAGGTGACGCCGGCATCGGCGATGCCACAAGGGACGATCCGGCCGAAGTCGGCGAGATCGCTGGTCACGTTGAGCGCGAAGCCGTGCATCGTGGTCTGCCGAGACACCCGAATCCCGATCGCTGCGATCTTCCGTTCGGGCTTGCCCTCGGCTGCCGCGAGCCACACGCCGGTGCGTCCGGGCACCCGTCCGGATGAGATGCCATAGTCGGCCAGCAGCCGGATCAGCGCCTCCTCGACCCGGCGGACGTAGTCGACCACGCCCACCCCGCGCGGCAGGAACACGATCGGGTAGCCAACCAGCTGGCCGGGCCCGTGGTAGGTGATCTTGCCGCCGCGGTCCACGTCCACGACCGGGGTGCCGTCGAAGGGACGCTCGTGTGGCTCGGTGCGGCGTCCGGCCGTGTAGACCGGCGGATGCTCCACGTACAGCACCTGCGGACCCAGCTCACCGGCGGCCACCTCCGCGTGCACCTCACGTTGAAGCTGCCACGCGGCGTGGTAGTCGGTCAGCGTCGCCGGGTCGTCCGCGATGCCGAGGTAGCGGAACCCGACCGGGGTGCGGTCGGGCACCTGTTCCCTCACTGGCCGAGCTCACCCCCGAAGTCGCCCTCTTCCAGCCGCGCCTTCACGAAGCTGAGGAAGCGGGCAGCGACGGCGCCGTCCACCAGGCGGTGGTCGTAGCTGAGCGAGAGGTACATCATGTCGCGCACCGCGACGATCTCGCCGAGGTTCGGATCCTTGACCACCATCGGACGCTTCACCAGCGCGCCGGTGCCGAGGATCGCGACCTGGGGCTGGTTGATGATCGGGGTGTCGAACAACGTGCCCGCCGAGCCGTAGTTGGTGACCGTGAAGGTGCCGCCGGACAGTTCGTCCGGGGTCACCTTGTTGGCGCGGGTGCGGGCGGCTAGATCGGCGATCTTCTTGGCCAGGCCGGTTACGTTGAGGTCGCCGGCGTCCTTGATCACCGGCACCAGCAAGCCCTTTTCGGTGTCGACCGCGATGCCCAGGTGCTCGGCGTCCGCGTAGCTGATCGTGCCGGCCTCGGTGTCGATGGTCGCGTTCACCACCGGGAACTGCTTCAGTGCCTCGGCGCTGGCTTTCGCGATGAACGGCAGGTAGCTGAGGCCGACGCCTTCGCGCGCCTTGAACTCGTCCTTCACCCGGCCGCGCAGCTTCGAGACCGCGGTCAGGTCGACCTCGACGGTGGCGGTGAGCTGGGCGGCGACCTGCAGCGACTCCACCATCCGCTTGGCGATGGTGGCGCGAAGCCGGCTCATTTTCTGGGTGGTGCCGCGCAGGTTGGCGTCCGCGCTCGGTGCCGCTGTGGACGGGGCAGGGCTCGGGGCGGACGGGGCCGCCGGCGCGGCCGGCGCCGGCGTGGCGACTGGAACGGCGGCCGCGGCAGCGGCGGCCTTGGCGGCTTCCTCGGCCCTCCTGGCCTCAGCGGCGGCAAGGACGTCCTGCTTGCGGATGCGTCCGCCGACCCCGGTGCCCGAGATCGAGTTCAGGTCGACGTCGTTGGCCTCGGCCATCTTGCGCACCAGCGGGGTCACGTAGGTCGAATCGGCCGCCTCGGTGACCGCGCGGCGGGCAGCCGGCTCGGCCGGTGCCGCGGCGGGCTCGGGTGCGGCCGGAGCCGCGGGAGCGGGCGGTGCCACCGGAGCAGGCGCGGGGGCCGGAGCAGGTGCAGTGGGAGCGGAAGGTGCGGGCGCCGGAGCCGGAGGTGCGGGCGGGGCCACGGGAGCCGGTGCTGGTTCGGGTGCCGGGGCGGCCGGGGCCGGGGCCGGGGCAGGTGCAGCGCCCGGAGCGCCGATCACGGCGAGCACCGCACCAACGGGAGCGACCGCGTCCTCGGCCACTCGAATCTCCAGCAGCACACCGGCCGCCGGTGCCGGAATCTCGGTGTCGACCTTGTCGGTGGAGACCTCGACCAGCGGCTCGTCCACCTCGACCGAGTCACCGACCTGCTTCAGCCAGCGCGAAATAGTGCCTTCGGTGACCGATTCACCGAGCTGGGGAAGCAAGACATCCGTGCCACCGGCGGCCGGGGCTGCGGGGGTCGGAGTTGCAGCGGCAGCCGGAGCCGGCTGGGCCACGGGTTGGGCCGCCACGGGGGCCGGTGCGGGTGCAGCGGTGGGCTCGGGAGCAGGAGCGGCCTGGGGTGCCGGCGCCTCGGCGGCAGGAGCACCGCCGGCCTCGCTCGGCTCGCCGATGACCGCGAGGGTCGCGCCGACCGGCGCCACGCCGTCCTCGGCCACCAGGATCTCGAGCAGCACCCCGGCCACCGGCGACGGAATTTCGGTGTCGACCTTGTCGGTGGAGACCTCAACGAGCGGCTCGTCCACCTCGACATGGTCGCCGACACTCTTCAGCCAGCGGGAAATCGTGCCTTCGGTGACGCTTTCCCCGAGTGCCGGCAGCTGGACGGGAGTGGACATAACGTTGGCTCCTTAGCTCTCTGATCGGTTCAGGGTTCAGACTAGCCCCGAAACGAGCGGCCATAATGGGCGCCGTGGCTTGGTTCTCACGAAAGCGGCGCAAAGGCACCGAATCCAAGCGCGAGGGCGTGGACCCGGCGACCATCGCGCACCTTGAGCAATTCCTCTCCAGCCGCCGTGGCGTGGAGGCGTTCATCGAGCAGCCGACCACGGTCACGAAAGCCACCCTGTTACTGATCGCTCACGACGGCGAATGGACGCGACGAAGCGTCCACAACGTCGAATGGGCGCGCAGCTTCGCCACGTCGCACAAGCTCCCGGCCTATGACGCCGGGGTGGTCGGGTACCCGCAGCGCATGCGCGATTACAACGCCCGGCGGCGCTCCGGCGGCTGAGTCTCGCCGGGCGTTCAACCCAAGTTCAGCTGGTTATGAACGGGCCCGTTGGCCGTCGCCGCAGCCCAACCCAGAAACAGCCGGTTATCCGACGATTTTCGGGCCGGATAACCGGGAAAACTTGGGTTGATCCGATCCGGGGACGCGCACGGGCTCACATAAACGGTCGAATCTGGGTTGAACCCTTCGGAGCCTCAATCGGTGCTGTCGGCTGGACGTGAGCCCGAGGTGACCGCCAGGAAGGCCTGCACCAACGACTCGCCCAGCGCAGCGCCCGGGCCGGGCGACGTTCGCTTGAAGATGGACGCCGCCACGCCACCGCACGCGTAGAGCCCGCCGATCGCCTGGCCATCCGCACGCAGGACGCGGGAGTCGGCGTCGATGAGCAGCCCGCCCTTCGTGCCGGCGTCGCCGGGGTAGACCCGGACCGCCCAGAACGGCTGCTTGTCCACCTTGCCGAGACTCGGATTGCGGCGCTTGCCGCCCTCACGGGTTACGCCCGACTCGCCGCGTGCGAAATCGAGATCCTTGCCCTTGGCGGCGAACCCGTTGAATCGGACGACGGTGCCGATCAGCCCGGCCCGATCGATGCCGAGCGACTCGGCCAGGTCGTTCAGCGTGCTGGCCCGGACGATTTCCCCGGACTCGATTGCCTTGCGGGGTGTGTTGCCGGCCGTCCACGGACCCAGCGCGACCTGCTGGCGATGGCGGTTGTCCATGATCAGGAAGGACGGGACCGCGCGCACCCCGAAGCCACGGTCGTAGACCGCACGGCCCATGGCGTCGTCGATGATGGTTTCGTCGAAGAAGCGGTCGCCGACCGAGTCGACGATCAGTGAGTGCGGCTTCTCCCTGGCGTCATTGAGCGGGTGCGCGACCCCGTCCACCATGATCACCGGACGCCACCACGCCGCGTCCAGTTCGGCCGTGGCCGCGCCCTTGGCGACCGCCAGTCGAATCGCATCGCCGGTGTCGGTCTCGACACTCGTGGACCAGGCAGCCTCGGTGGGCAGCGGCAGGTACTCCTCACGCAGCTCCTGGTTGCGCTCGAAACCGCCGCTGGCCAGCAGCACCATGGCGGCGTGCACCTCGACGTCGGCGCCATCGCGGTGAACGACCACGCCGGTGATCGCGTCGGCGTCGCCGAGCAGGTCGACGACCGGGGTCTCAAGCCAGATCTCCACGCCGTTCGCGGTGGCGCGCAGCAGCAACTGGCCGACCAGCGACTCGCCGGTGGTCTCGGTGATCCGCCGCTTGGGCAGGATGCGGGCCAGCGGGCCGCCGGCGGACGCGGGCTCGGGCCGCAGTTTCTCGGCCCACTCGCCGAGCGCCTTTCGGTCCATCGGCTGGGTCTGCAGCACCCGTCCGTGCGTCTTGGCGCCGGCCAACTCGGGGTGGTGGTCGCCGGCATTGCGGACAGGGTTCAGCGGGATCTTCGACGACGTCAGCCAGCGGACGAGGCGTCCGGCCGCAGTCGCGAAGGCCGAGCGCCGTTCGAGGCTGGACGCGACGGTCGGCTCGCCAAGCAGCGCAGCGAGGTACTCCTCGGCGTCCGCGACCGAATCGGCGGACGACTTGCCGCCCTGCTGGCCGGGCAGCCACAGCCGTCCGTCCGCGAGGGCGGTGCTGCCGCCGACCAGCCGGTCGGCTTCGACCACCAGCACGTTCTGGCCGAGGCGGCGAGCGGCCACGGCAGCGAGCAGGCCCGCGGCGCCGGCGCCGACCACCACCAGGTCGTAGTTGGCTGTCATCCTCAGTTGGCCAGCACGTGAGCCAGCGCGACCAGCGTCCGCACGCTCATGCCGGTGGCGTCGGCCGGGGTGTAGTCGTAGGCGGCAGCGGAGTTGAACGCCGGACCGGCGATGTCGAGATGCGCCCACGGGATCTCGGTCGGCACGAACTCGGAGAGGAAAGCGGCCGCGGTCAGCGCGCCACCGGGACGGTCGCCGGTGGACTTCAGGTCGGCCACCTTCGACTCGAGCTTCGGCCGGGCGTCCTCTGGGATCGGCAGCTGCCAGAACTGCTCGCCGGCGGCTTCGGCCGCGTCCAGCACCAGGTCGGCGGTCTGGTCGTCGCGGGCCATCAGGCCGGCCACGCGGTCGCCGAGGGCGATCACGCAGGCACCGGTGAGAGTCGCGACATCGACGATCAGGTTTGGCTGCTCCTCGCAGCATTTCACCAGCGCGTCGGCCATCACCAGGCGGCCCTCGGCGTCGGAGTTGCCGTTCTCGACGGTCTTGCCGCCGTAGATGGTGAGCACGTCCGAGGGCCGGTAGGCGGTGCCGGACGGCATGTTCTCGGCCATCGCTGCCCACGCGGTGACCCGGATCTTGAGACCGAGCTGCGCGATCGCGGACACCGCAGCGAGCACGGACGCGGCCCCGGCCATGTCGGCCTTCATGGTGTACATGGCGTCCGCGGGCTTGAGGTTGATGCCGCCGGTGTCGAACGTGATGCCCTTGCCCACCAGCGCGAGGTGGAACCGGGCGCCACGGGGTGCGTAGGCGACCTTGACCAGCCGCGGCTTGCGGCTGGAACCGCCGCCGACGGCCATCAGGCCACCGAAGCCTTCGCGCTCGAGTGCCTTGTCATCCCACACTTCTACGCTCAGCTTGGCGTTGCGGGCCACGGCCTTGGCGGCTTCGGCGAAGGACTCGGGGTAAAGATCGTTGCTGGGGGTGTTCACCCAGTCGCGGGCCAGCACCACGGCGCCGGCGGTGATCTTGGCCAGCTCGACGGCGTTCTTGCCCTCTGCCTTGGGCTTCGCCGAAACCAGCACGATCTCGCCGATGCCGGCGGTGCCCGCCTTGGCCGGTAGGTAGGTGTAGGCGCCCAGCAGCGCGCCTTCGGCGGCCCCCTTGATCACCTTGGGTTCGGACGTCTCCAGGCTGATGGTGACGGTCTTGGGCGCGTCCGCTGGCAGCGTGGCGATGAGCCGGACGGCAGCGCCCGCCGCGCGCCGGACCTGCTCGGGGGTGACATCGATCGGGCCGATGCCGACAACCACCAGCTTGAGCCCGCCCGCACCGGCCAGCAGGACGGTCTTGCCGGTCTTCGCTGAGGCGCCGAGCTGCTTGGCGATGGTGGTGACATCGCTGCCCAGGGCCTTGCTGAACGCTTTCGCGAGTTCGTCGGGCAGACCTACCAGCAGCTCGCCTTCGGAGGTTTCGGCCAGCCCGACGACCAGCACCCCGGGCTCCTTGCCGACTGTTGCGGACAGGCTGATCGCGGGCAGAGTGTTCGTCAACACGGCTGTGGGTCCTTTCCGAGGTGCCCGATCCGGGCGCGTTCTAAGGCTAGCCCGC
>DAOPRQ010000049.1:13888-19899 GCA_035349055.1 Propionicimonas sp. | reverse complement strand
CTCTAGGGCCAATAGATCAGGATCTCGCTTCGAGAGCGCCCTTGGCGCAAGTGGTTTTGTAAGACACAATGGGTCTCGCACAGATCCGGATCACGAGCACCGCCCGCAGGCGCAAGCTCTCGAGCTCTCGGATCCGGGAGGCGCTCACCAACGCGGTGTTCGACCATATGGACGAAGACGTGGCGATCTACGTCGGCACGGACGGGCGAGGTCTGGTGATTGAACTGGGAATAGTGGCGGACGACCGTGGCGAGGGCTTCGCAGTCCTGCACGCAATGCCAAGGGAGCGGAGGAACCGATGACCGAGCAGCAGCGACCCGAGCGTTTCCGCTCTGGTTTCGGGCCTGACGTCACAATCCGTGACATCGACCTCGACACCGAGGAGTTCGTCGTCGGCGGCGAGCCGCTGACGGAAGCACGCGCGAAGGAGATCGCCGATCGTCTCGAGCGGCGTGGCGGACGGCCCTCCCTCACCGCACCCGGGGCCCACTCGCCCGTGCTGAACCTTCGCGTGTCACAGGTCACCAAGGAACAACTCGAGCACCTGGCGGAGGAGTCCGGACGGCGCCAGTCGGACCTCGTCCGTGAGGCGCTCACTGAGTACCTGGCCCGCCACGGCGAATCCCGCGCCTCCTAGCTGCGGACCTTCGCAGCGTTCAGCAACGGAACTGCACTCTGCTCGCCATGCGACATCCAGGTTGCGCCAGGCGACACGGTGGCCGAGATGGACGCCGGGAAGGACCCGGTGGATCTGGCGATCGACACCAAGCACCATCGTCTGTTCGTCGCCAGCAGCGGCGACGACGAGTCGCTGTTGGCCTACGACACCCGGACCAACAAACGCGTCGGCACCTATCCGTCCGGGCACTTCGCGGCGCTGGCCACCGATCCCGCCGCCGGCCTGCTGTACGCCCTCGATGAGTGGGGCCAAGTCGCCCTGCTCCGGTCGACCACCCTGAAGCGGCAGGACACTCTCGCCCTGCGGCCCGGACGGGAACTGACCATCGACACCAAGCGGCAGCGGCTCTAGCTCCTGCACGACTACGGCATCTACGAGCAGAACCTGCTCACCGGGACGGCCCGAACGATCGAGGTAGAGAAAGGCGGCGGCGTCCTCTGCGCCGACGCGGGCAACCGGATCGCCTACGTCGCGTATCCGGATTCCGACCGCCTGGTGCCCGTCAGCCTCGGTTAGGCACTGGCATCGGCCGGGTTTACAGTCGAGCGGTGAGCGTCCTTCCCGATCCGATCCTTCCCGAACACCCGATCGACGTCCGCCTGGTGGCAGCGGACCTGGACGGCACCCTGCTGGACGCGGCCGGCGCCGTCCCAGCCGAACTGGCCGGCGTGCTGCACCGGCTACGCGAACGCGGCATCGTGTTCGCTCCCGCCAGCGGACGCCCCTACGCTTCGCTGCTGCACGCGTTCGCGTCCGTGGCGGACGAGATCGACGCCTACATCGCCGACAACGGCACCTACGTCGTCCATCACGGCGTCGACGTGATCACCAGCTATCTGGCGCCGGAAACGGTCGCCGCCGTGGTTCGCGGCGTCCGCGAACTGAAGGCCAGCGGACGCGTTGACCTGGGCCTGGTCGTGTCCGGCAAGGAACTGTCCTACGCCGAGCGCGCCGACCGCCGCTTCACCGAAGCAGCCGGGCACTACTACGCCAACCTCACCGCTACCGACGACCTGCTCGCGCACACCACCAACGCCCTCAAGCTCTCCATCTACGTCTTTGGGGATCCGCACGAGGTCGCCGACAAGATCGCCGGACTGTGCCCGGATGCCCAGGTGGTCGTTGCGACCACCCACTGGGTAGACGTGATGAGCGTCGGCGTCAACAAGGGCGTCGCGCTCGCCCGGCTACAGGAGGCGCTGGGCGTCACCCGGGCGCAGACCGTGGCCTTCGGCGACTACCTCAACGATCTGGAGATGCTCGCCCAAGCCGAGCACTCCTTCGCCATGGCCAACTCGCATCCGGACGTGTTCGACACCGCCGCCTACATCGCGCCGTCCAACGTGGCGATGGGTGTGGTCGCCACCCTGAACCACCTGCTCGACCTCTAGTCGATCCCGGCTATCGGCAGGTCGGGCACCGTCTCGGTGCGCAGCAGGTCGGCCAGCTGGCCGAAGAACGCCGCAGTGTCGATCGCCTCGACCACCCGGGCATTGGGCACCAGGTCGAACTTCTCCCACGCCATGGCCGAATAGCCGCGGGTGAGTTCCGAACGGGTCTCCACGTCCACCCGGTAGGGCGCTTCGGCAAGGATCAGTTCCGGGTGAAGCAGCACCGCGAGCGTCAGCGAATCCGGATGGGTCGACCCGTTCACCCCCACCGACTCGTCGTAGTCGATCGTCGCGTCGCACATGCGCCTGAAGAAGCGCGCCAGCGGCGTCCCGAGGGCGCAGAGTCGGTCGTAGCCGGCCCGATCGATGGTCGCGTCGCGCAGCGTTACCGGGTCCCAAGGCAGGATCAGCAGGTCGCGGAAGCCCGCGTCCAGCACGATCTGGGCAGCCTCCGGGTCGACGTAGAAGTTGAATTCGGCGCTGGCCGTGATGTTGCCGCGGCCGTTGTTCGAGCCACCCATGATGTAGAGGCTCTTCACCCGCTTGGCGAAGCCCGGGTCCATCACCACCGCGGTGGCCAGGTTGGTCAGCGGACCGATCGCGATGATGCTCAACTCCCCCGGCGACTCGGACGTGAGCCGAAGCAACGCGTCCACCGCGTGCTCGGGCTCGGTGGTAACCGCGGCAAGGTCCATCGAGAGACCACCCGAACCGTCGCCGTGCACATCCTCGGCCGACTCCCACTGACGCAGCATCGGCTGCCGACAGCCGAGGTGGACGGGCACCTGGCCGAGCTTGCCGGCCACGTTCAGGGTGAGGTGGGCGTTGGCCACCTGCTGCTCGAAGCCCACGTTGCCGGCGACCATGGTGATCGCGCGCAGGTCGGCGGCCGGGTCGAGCAGCGCCAGCAGGATCGTGACGCAGTCGTCCTGCGCGGTGTCGGTGTCGATGATCAGCGGAATGCCCATGCCAGCCCCCTCAGCGAAGCTGCGCGATGAGTTGGTCGAGCACGCCCTTCGCCTGCTCCAGAGCTTCACCGCCGTCGCAACTGGTCGCCTCGAAGGTCTGCAACACGTCGCCGCCGGACAACGCCTGGATCTTCAGGCGCTGGCCATCGCACTCCTTGCTGGTGCGGGCACCGAGCGCGGCGACACCCGTGGCCAACGCGGTCCAGGCGCCCTCCGGGAGGTCTTCGGACGTCGCCTTGCCGTCGATGGTGTAGATGGCCTGCTTGGGCGTGACCACGAGGGTGTAGTCACCTTTGTCCGCGCCGCTGAACGCCACTTTCACCTGATCCCAGCTCGAACTGCCGAGCAACGAACAACCGCTCAGCGTGAGCACCAGCAACAACCCGAGAATGCGTTCCACGCGGACGAGCCTAGTCGGGCAGATACTCGACCGAATCGACCGCTACCGTCGTTGTGGACTCGGCACCGTTGCTGGTGCCGTAGACGCCCAGCCAGAGGCCGAGGAACCCACCGGTGGCGACGCTGTCGAGCTGGCTGCCGTCGACCACGCCAAGCCGGGTCTTGGGGCCAGCGTCGAGCTGGGCGACCAGGGCGTACGCCTGGTTGCGTATCTCGACTGTCAATACCAGCCGGTCGCCCACCGGAGCCGCCGTGGCCCACTCACCGAGCACAGTCTCGACCCCGCCGCGACGGTGGACCGCCTGAACAATCCCGTGCCGATCGGTATCCGGGCGAAGGAAGAGCCGGACGTGGTCCAGCTCAGACTGGCGCACCACGATGCCGGCCTCTTCGCCGGCGCTCAGCGGTGCGTGCAGCGTGACCCGCAGGTTCAGGTTGCGGTGCTGCTGGCGGACGCCGAGAAACGCCGGGGTGCCGGGTTCGGCGAGCGTGGTCGGGCGCAGTCGCAGCCGCCAGCCGTCCCCGTCCGGCTCGGCGAAAGCGCTGGCCGGGCCACGCAGTGACGTCCAGCGTGGATCGTCCGGCAGCACCACACCGGACGCGCCGCCCTGCTCGGGACTGAGCGGGACTGCCGCAGCGGTGGGCAACTCCACCTGGGCCGGGATGCGGCCCACGCCAGGCGCGAACACCGGCCAACCGTCCTGCCAGGTGACCGGCACCAGGAACGTCTCCCGGCCGAGGTTGTAGTGGTAGCCGCCGTAGGGCCGCATCGCCAGCAGCACTGCCCACCAGCTGCCATCGGGTGCCTGCACCAGATCGGCGTGGCCCGCTCCGACCACGTCGACCTCACGGCCGAGGTGGCGGTGGGTGAACACGGGGTTGGCCGGGTTGCCCACAAAGGGCCCGGTGACCGCGTCCGCGCGAGCCACCGAAACCGCGTGGTGGAACTCGGTTCCGCCCTCGGCCGCGAGCAGGTAGTACGTGCCGTCCACTCGGTACAGGTGTGGCCCTTCCGCCCAGACGGCGCCGCGCACGGCGCCCGTCCAGATCACGGTTTCCGGGCCGACCAGCGCCATCGTGACCGGGTCGAACTCGCGCACCCAGACCTCGGTCTGATCGTGCCATTCGGGCTCGGCGGCCAGCCGGGTCCCGTGCAGCCAGACCCGGCCGTCGTCGTCGAAGAACACCGACGGGTCGATGCCGGCCGCGTCCAGCCAGACCGGGTCCGACCAGGGACCGGCGGGGTTGGTCGCGGTCATCAGGAAGTTGCCGCCGCGGCTGGCATCCTGTTGGTCGACCAGGGTGCAGACCACCCAGTATCGACCGTCGTGATGGCGCAGCGTGGGCGCGTACAGTCCACCCGAAGAGGCGATCCCGGCATAGTCGAGCTGCTCAGGTCGGGTCACCACGTGACCGATCAGCTCCCAGTGGGCGAGGTCGGTGCTGGCGAAGATCGGCAACCCTGGGAAGTACTCGAAAGTGGACGTGACCAGGTAGTACGTCCCGTCCACCCGGCAGATGGACGGGTCCGGGTGACAGCCGGGCAGGATCGGGTTGTCGACTCGGGTCATGCCACGTCGACCCGGACTCCGACCACGCGACGATCGGCGACCGTCACCTCGTGCACCTCGCCGGTGAACGCCAGGCTCGCCCTCGAAGTGGCCGTTCCCGGCACCGCCGACGCTCGCCGGTCGCTGCTCGGAATCGAGCCGTTGGTGTCGCCAACGCTCTGCACCAGCTCGGACGCGGCCGCGTGCGACGCCACCCAAACCTCGACCTCGCCAGGCTCCACGACCCGCACCAGCCGCCGGTCGGAGAAGGCGAAGCGCGTGGTCGGCACGTCGAAGGTCACCCGTCGGCTCTCCCCCGCCGCCAGCTCCACCCGGGCGTAGCCGAGCAGTTGCACCACCGGACGCACCACCGAAGCGCGCACGTCCCGTCCGTAGAGCTGGACGACTTCGGCCCCGACGACCCGCCCGGTGTTGGTCACGGTGACCGCCGCGGTGAAGTTGCCGCCCGCGGCAACAGCCGGGTCCACCACCAGGTCGGTGTAGTCGAACGTGGTGTAAGTCAGCCCGAAGCCGAACGGACGCAACGGCGTCGGATCGGTCGCGGTCACCTCGGACGGTCCGCCGAGAATCGGTTGCAGGTAGGAGTACGGCTGCGCACCGGACGAGCGCGGCAGGCTCACCGGCAGCCGTCCGGACGGATTGACCGCGCCGGTCAGCACGTCCGCGATCGCCAGGCCACCGCCTTCGCCGGGGAAGAACGCCTGGACCACGGCCGCCGGACGCGGCCCCGGGCCGTCCAGCGCCCAGCCGATCGCGTAGGGCCGTCCGGTCAGCAGCACCAGCACCACCGGGGTGCCGGTGGCCACGACCGCCTCGACCAACTCGCGCTGCACCCCGGGCAGGTCCAGGCTGTCGGTGTCGTTGCCCTCGCCCACGGTGCCGCGGCCGAAGAGCCCCGCCTGGTCACCCACGACCACGATCGCGACGTCGGCGTCGGTCGCGGTCGCGACCGCTGCGGCGATTCCGCTGGTGTCGGCGCCTTCGACCGCGCAGCCGGGCACCA
>DAOPRQ010000049.1:0-13788 GCA_035349055.1 Propionicimonas sp. | reverse complement strand
CGCCTGGTGCTCCGGCGGATCGAGGTCGATCGCCGCCGGCGCATCCTCGGCGAACGCGTCCGGCTCGAGGAGGCCGAGCGCCTCCTTCTGGGCCAGCGTCCGCAACACCGCGCGATCGACGTAGGCCTCATCCAGCGCACCGGTGCGCACCATCTCAGCCAAGGGCTCCAGATAAGCGTCGCCGGAGGGCAGTTCGACGTCGATGCCCGCGATCAAGGCAAGCGCCGCCGCCTCGCCGCGATCCGCGGCCACCGCGTGCATCACCTGCAGGAAGGCCACCGCGAAGTAGTCGCTGACCACGACCCCGGTGAAGCCCAGCCGCTCGCGCAGCACTTCGGTGAGCAGGTCGGGGTTGGCGGCTACCGGAATGCCGTCGATGTCGGTGTAGGAGTTCATCACCGAAGCGGCCGCGCCGTCCAGGATCGCCATCTCGAACGGCGGCAGGAAGACATCAGCCAGTTCCCGCGGCCCGACGTGGACGGGCGCGTGGTTGCGTCCGGCGATGGAGGCGGAGTAGCCCAGGAAGTGCTTGAGCGTGGCGTGCACCCCGGCCGACTGCAGGCCGCGGACGTAGGCCGTCCCGACCGTCCCGACCAGGTAGGGGTCCTCGCCGATGCACTCGTCCACCCGACCCCAGCGCGGGTCGCGGATCACGTCCAGTACCGGGGCCAAGCCCTGGTGCACGCCCAGCGAACGCATCGACTCACCGATCGCCGCCGCTGCCTGTTGCACCAGTTCCGGGTCGAAGGAAGCCCCCCAGGCCAGCGGTGTCGGGAACGTGGTGGCCTGCCAGGCGGCCAGCCCGGTCAGGCACTCCTCGTGCACCAGCGCCGGGATGCCAAGCCGGGTCTCGCGCTGCAATCGTCGCTGCTCGTCCCACAGCCAGGCGGCGCGTGCAGCCGGCTCGACCGGACGCGTGCCGTAGACCCGGGTGTAGTGGCCGATCCCGTCCGCGGTGACGGCGGCGAGCTCGCCGGTCGCTCCGGCCTTACCCAGTTCGCCCTGCATCGGCGCGACCACGTTGCCGCCCTGGTCGAGCCAGTAGCCGACGATCTGGGCCAGCTTCTCCGGCAGCGTCATACCGTCGACCAGGTCGCGGACGCGCGCAGAGACCGCTGGGAACGCCGGCAGCCCGGCCACGATGGTGGACACGACGTCCGTCTCCTTCAACTGTTGGGTGAATTGGGGTGTGGCGCGGGCTCAGCCCTTGACCGCGCCGGTCAGCCCGCCGACAATCCGGCGTTCGAACACGCTGAAGAACAACAACGCCGGCAGCATCGACAGCGAGGTGAAGGCCAGCACCGCCGCGGTGTCCACCGAATGCTCAGAGGAAAACGCCTGCACCCCGAGCGGAAGGGTGTACATCTTGGAATCGTTGAGAATGAACAGCGGCAGCATGTAGCTGTTCCAGGCGTTCACGAAGGTGAGGATGCCGGTGGTGATCACACCGGGCAGCGACAGGGGCAGCACCATTCGAACGAAGAACTTCAGCCGGCTGGCCCCGTCAATCGCGGCCGCTTCCTCCAGCTCCTTGGGAATCGCGGCCAGGAAGGGCACCAAGATGATCACGGTCATCGGCAGCGCGAACGCGATCTGGGGAAGGATGATCCCGAGCAGGTTGTCGGTGAGCCCCAGGTTCTTGATCAACAGGTACAGCGGGGTGATCGCCACGGTCAGCGGGAACATCAGTCCGGCAGCGAAAAGCGCGTACATCGCGTTGCGGCCGGCAAAGCTGTAACGCGCGATCACAAAGCTGGCCATCAGGGCGAGCGCGACGGTGCCGACCGTGGTCGAGACAGCCGAGATCACCGAGTTGGTGAATTGCTGCCAGAAAAGGGAGCTGGTGAGCACCGCCGTGTAGTTGGTGAGCACCCAAGGGTCGGGCCACCCGGACGGATTGACCGTGATCTGGGAGTTGCTGCGGAAGCCGCCGAGGATGATGTAGATCACGGGTGCGATGCAGACCGCGATCAGCACGGTGGCGACCAGGTAGGTGGTCGGACTGCCCCAGGTGGCGCCGGATGGGCTGGTCGCGATCCGGCGACTGGGGCCGGTGCGGGCGGTGAGGGATGTCTGGGACATTACTTCCGCTTCCTTCCGGACGCGCCGGTGAGGGCGCCCTCGGTGTCGCGCCGCATGACGAACCGCTGGTAGGTCAGCGCGATGAGCAGTGAAATGATGAAGATCACGACCGCCACCGCGTTGCCGTAGCCGTAGTTACCGGCCAAGCGGCCCTCACGCACCATGTAGGTGGCCATGGTGGACGTGCCCGCGGTGGAGGCCACGTACTGACCCCAGATGATGTAGACGAGGTCGAATAGCTGCAGCGACCCGATGATCGAAAGGAACGCCCACACCCGGATCGTGGGGCCGAGCAGCGGCAGGGTGATCCAGCGCTGAATCTGCCAGTACGACGCACCGTCAATGGCCGCAGCCTCGTAAAGCTCGTCGGGAATGCCCTGAATGCCGGCGAGCATCAAGATCACGGCGAAGCCGATGTACTTCCAGGAGATGATCACCATCAGGGTCCAGATGGCGACGCTCGGGTCGGCGATCCAGTCGTGCGCCAGCGCGCCCAGCCCGATGTTGGTGAGCAGATCATTGACTGCGCCGGTGTATTGCAGCATCAGGCTCCAGCCGGTGCCGACGATGACCTCTGAAATCACGTAAGGCACGAAGATCAGCACGCGAATCAGCGACCGCCCGCGGATGTTCTGGTTCAGCAGCAGGGCGAAGGCGATGGCCGCCGGACCCTGCATCACCAAGGACATCACCAGGATGAAGCCGTTGTGCACCAACGCGTCGCGGAACGCCTGGTCTGAGAAGATCACCACATAGTTCGCGAACCCGACGAAGTTCGTCGGAGCGCCGAAGCCCTTCCACTTGAAGAACCCGTAGTAGGCCGCCATGAAGACGGGGAAGATGACGAAGGCCAGGAACATGACGATCGCCGGTCCGGCAAGGACCGCGATCTCGAAACGCTTGCGCACCTCAGCCCTGGCCCGGTCGGAGCGGGTCGCCGCTGTGGCGGCGCCCCGCTCCGATCCTGACCTCGACGAGCGTTTTGGCAGTGCGGTCACTGAGTCGCTCATGAGGTTTCGATGTCCTTCGCTCAGCCCTTGGCGGCCGCGCTCTTGACCGCCTCAACGATGTCGGTCGGCTCGCCCTTCCCAGCGAACATGTTGACCACGCCACCGTTCAGGGCGTTGCCCACGTTCTGGCCGTACATGGTGTCCAGCCACAGCATCACGTAGGCCGCGCTGTCATAGGACTTCAGCACGTCTTGCAGAGCCGGATCGGTGACGACGCCCTTGGCTTCCTTGTTCGCCGGAAGCGTCTTGAACGCGGTCGCGTAGCCTTCCTGGTTGGCCTTGGTGGCCATGAAGTTCAGGAAGTCGACGCAGGCTGCCGGAGCGTTCTTGCGGCACGCGAACCCGTCCGAGCCACCCATCATCGCGCTCGCGTCACCGGCACCACCGTTGACGGCCGGGAACGGGAACCAGCCGAGGTCGGGCAGCGCCTTCTTGTCCGGGGTCAGGTCGGCGATCACGCCGGGGTTCCAGGCACCCATGAGTTCCATCGCAGCCTTGTGGTTGGCAAGCATGCCGGCTGAGCTACCCGCACCCTGCTGGGCCGACGTGGTCAAGAAGCCCTTGTTGAACGGGTCGGTGGCCGTGAAAGCCTTGAGGTCCTCGCCGGCCTTCAGCCAGCAGGGATCGGAGAAGTCCTTCTCAGCCGCAGCCTTGTCCATGACGTCCTTGGAGCAGTTGCGCAGCGCCATGAAGTAGTACCAGTGGGCAGCCGGCCAGGCGTCCTTGCCGCCCAGCGCGATCGGGGCCACGTCGATGGCCTTGAGCTTCTCCACAGCGGCGTTCAGCTCGTCGAAAGTGGTCGGGACGGCCGTGATGCCAGCCTTCGCGAACAGGTCCTTGCTGTAGTAGATGCCACCGGGGAGTACGGAGGTGGGCATGCCGTAGATCTTGCCGTCGACGGTGAAGGCGCTGAAGATGCCGTCGCCGAGAGCGGACTTGATGGCCGGGTCGATCTTGTCGGTGATGTCGAGCACCTGGTCGGCGGCCACGACGTCGGCCAGCTTGCCGCCGCCACGGGCCATGAAGATGGTCGGATCGTCACCGGAGTTCAGCGCCGTCTGAAGCTTGCCGTCCATGTCCTCGTTCTGCACGGCCTGGATGTTGATCGTGACGTTCGGGTGCTCCTTGGTGAACGCCGCGACCGTGTCCTCCCAGTACTTCTTGCCGTCGCCGGTGGTGGAGTTGTGCCAGAAGCTCATGGTGACCGCCTCGGCAGACGCCGTGGTGTCGCCGGTGGCCGCGGGCTGGGTGGCCGTGCCGCCACCGGTGCTGCAGGCAGCCAGCAGGCTGACCGCGCCGATCATCGCAACCGCAGCGGCGGACCGCTTGCGCAATGCCTTCATCCTCGTTGTCCTCTCGTCATCCTTGACTGGATACGATCGAGTTTGCAGTGGCTCACAACAAATGTCAATCGTTATCGATAACGATTGACATACAATCCGCAGCGGGGGGCTATGGTGATGCAGTGGAACTCAGTCGGAACGTGACCATCACCGACGTGGCGCGCTCTGCCGGGGTTTCGGTGGCCACCGTGTCGAAGGTGATTAACGACCGCTACGGCGTCGCGAAGCTGACCGAGCGGCGCGTCCGCCAAGTCATCGCCGAGCTCGGCTACGAGTCGAGCCTGGTGGCCAAGAGCCTGCGCGCACACCGCACCGGCGTGCTCGGCATTCTGGTCGCGGAGTTCGAGCCATTCAGCACCGAGGTGCTCAAGGGCCTCGCCAGCGGTGCGAAGGACAGCGGGTACGAGCTACTCGCGCACTCCGGCGGTACCGGGCCCAACGGGCACGAAGGCTGGGAGATGCGTTCGCTGTCGCGGCTCAGCGGCACCCTGATCGACGGCGCGGTCCTGGTCACCCCGACCGTAGTGGACGGGCACCCACGAATCCCGGTGGTGGCGATCGACCCGCACACCGGGACCACCGTGCTGCCGACGATCGACTGCGACAACCTCGGCGGCGCCGACTCCGCGGTCGAGCACCTGCTCGGCCTCGGCCACCGCCGGATCGGCTTCCTCGCCGGCCGGCCGGACCTGCAATCGGCTCTCCTCCGCGAGGAGGGCTACCGACGGACACTGGCCGCTGCCGGGCTGGACGTGGACGAGAACCTGATTCGAGTGGGTGGCTACCGCGCCGAGACCGCAGGCGGTCCAGCACTGGAATTGCTCTCGCTCCCCCAGCGGCCCACCGCGGTTTTCGCGGCGAACGACCTGACCGCCATCCGGACCATCGAGGTCGCCGAAAGCCTGGGTCTCCGGGTACCCGAGGACCTGTCCGTGGTCGGGTTCGACAACGTGCCGGACGCCGCGCAGGCCAATCTCACCACCGTCGCCCAACCGCTGCACGAAATCGGCGAGCGAGCCATGCGGACGCTGCTGGCGCTCCTTGCCGGCGAGGCCGCTGCCGACCACGTCACGCTGTCCACCGAGCTGGTGGTTCGCGGTAGTACCGCCCCGCCGGCGTAGCTTCCAGCATCGGACGCAGCGCGGCCAGCGCCTTCCGCTCGAGCCGACGGACGCTGCTCTCGCTCAGCCCGAGCAACCGCGCGGTCTGCTGCACGTCGAGCTGCTCGCCGGTTACCAGTCCGTAGCGCAGTCGCACGATCTCGGCCTGGGTCGGCTCGAGCCGGGCCACCAGGCGTCCGAACTGCTCGGCGTAGATGCCGGCGTCCGGGTCGACCGGATCGGGATCGGGGATCGCCTCGGCCAGCACGTCCACCGGCACCGGGGCGCGATAGGCGAGCAACCTGGACATGTCCCGCGCCGAAGCCCCCACCGCCGCGGCCACCTCCGCAGCTCCAACCGTCCGTTGCTGCTCCTGGCCGAGCGCTGCGGCGACACCGCGTGCCCGGCGCAACCGCAACGCCCGACTGGCCGGGATGGCCAGGTCGCCGAGCCGGGCGGCGCCGACCTCCGCCAGGTGCTGCCCGACCCGCATGGTGGCGTAGGTGGAGAACCGGCAGCGGGTGTGGTCGAAGCGCTGCAAGGTGTCGCAGAGGGCGACAAAGCCCTCCTGGCAGAGGTCCTCGGGATTCAACCCGCAGCGCTTTGCCTCGGCCGCAGCGAGTTTGGCGACCAGGCGAACGTAGCCGAGCAGGAACCGCTGCCTGGCCCGGTGCCCGGCTTCGACCAGCGCGCTGAGCTCGGCATCGGTAGCCGGCACCGGACGCTCCCCGGTGACGAGCAGCCGGGCGGCCAGGACGCCGGCCTCGATGGCTCGGGCCCAGGCCACTTCCTCGTCGGTGGTGGGCAGGTGCAGCGAACGTAGGGATCTCATGGCCACCACTCTGCGTGGCGGCAAGGCGGATGTCAGGAGCCCGACGACGATCTGTGGAGCAACAAATTGACAACACCAATTCCCCGGGAGGGACTCACAACGCTGGGCCGGTGGCCAATGCGACCAGGTCCTTGCGGTCCTTCTCCAGGTTCACCAGCTGGGCGAACATCCGGTTGTAGGCCGTCTGGTCGGCCAGCGGATTGGTGCGCTGTAGCTTCGACTTCAGCTCGGCGATCTGACGAGAGACGGTCTGCACTCGCAACTGAGCGGCGTATTCGCGAGCGTAGGCCTCGGTCGGCTCCCGCAGCACCGGCTCGACGGCGAGCGAGATCACCAGGCTCTCCAGCACCGGATCGGGGTTGGCCGCCAGCATCCGTTGCGTCCAGGGGCCGGCACCGTCCGCGACACCCTGAACCACCTCGAACAGCGCCCGGTAGGTGGGGTGGGTGAAGTCGCCGGGCACCAACCCGAACCAGTCGTCGACGAACTTCTCCGGCGCGCGCACCAGCAGCCGCAGCGTGCCGCGTTCGGCTTCCAGCCGGCGGTCGCGCGGATCGGGCACGGGCAGGCTCGGCGCCGGTTCGGGCAGTCCGGGCAGGGCCGCGTCCGCAACTTCTGGCGGCCGGCGGTCGGCTTGGCGGCGCTGCTCGGCCGGACGCCGGTGCATGGTGGCGTTCACCTCACGCCGCACCTCGTTCGGGTCGGGGTCGCCGAGCCACTTCGCCAGCTCCCGGATGTAGCGCTCGAACAGGCTCTTGTCGCGGATACTGCTCACCAGCGGCGCCGCCGCACGCAGGGCGGCCAAGCGGCCGTCCACCCGGTCGAGGTCATGTTCGGCGAGGATGTTACGCATCACGAACTGGTACAGCGGGACGCGCCGCCCGACGAGCTCGCGGACCGCGGCCTCGCCCTGCTGGATCCGCAGGTCGCACGGGTCGAGCCCGCTGGGCTCGACCGCGACGTAGGTCTGCGCGGAGAAGTTCTGGTCGCCCTTGAACACCTTGAGCGCCGCGGCCTGCCCGGCCGCGTCGCCGTCGAAGGTGAAGATGACCTCGCCGCCGCTGACGTCACCGGTACCCAGGAGGCGTTGCAGCAGCCGGGAATGCTCGTCGCCGAACGCCGTGCCGCAGGACGCGACCGCGGTGTCGACCCCGGCCAGGTGGCAGGCCATCACGTCGGTGTAGCCCTCGACGATCACCGCCTGGTTCTTCTTGGCGATGTTGCCGCGGGCCAGGTCTAGGCCGTAGAGCACGTTCGACTTCTTGTAGACGATCGTCTCGGGAGTGTTCAGGTACTTGGCCGGCATCCGGTCGTCGTCGAAGATGCGCCTGGCCCCGAACCCGAGAACCGAGCGGCCGGCGTCCCGGATCGGCCAGAGCACGCGGCCCTGGAAGAAATCCCAGCCGTTCTCGCGGACGAGGCCGGCCCTGACCAGCTCCTCGTCGCTGAAGCCCTGAGCTTTGAGGTGCTGACCGAGCTCGCGTCCGCCGGTCGGGGCGAAGCCGATACCGAACTGCTCGGCTGCGGTCTTGTCGAAGCCGCGCCCGTCGAGGAACTGGCGGCCGGGCAGCCCGGTCGCGCTGAGCAGGTGGCCGGTGTAGAACTCAGCGGCCAGCCGGTTCGCCTCCAGCACGCGCATGCGCAGGCCGGGCTCGACCCGGGCGCCGCCCGCATCGCTGAACCGCAGCTGCACCCCGACCCGGTCGGCCAGGTACTCGACCGCTTCGGCGAATCCGACGTTGTTGATCTTCTGGACGAAACTGATCACGTCCCCGCCTTCGCCGCAGCCGAAGCAGTGCCAGAAGCCGCGCGCCGGGGTCACCCGGAAACTCGGGGTCTTCTCGTCGTGGAACGGGCACAGCCCGGCCAGCGAGCCGCCGCCGGCGCGGCGGAGCGTGACGAACGAGGCGACGACGTCCTCGATTCGCGAGCGCTCGCGGACGGTCGCCAGATCCTCCTCGTTGATCAGGCCGGCCACGCGGTGATTGTAGTTCCTGGACGCATCGGGCTGGTCAGCCGATCTGAGGTCCGCGCCCGACCGCTCTGCGCAACTGCAGGACGGCGTGCAGCGCGGCAACGATCAGGCAGGCGACCAGGAGCACCGGCGCGACTGCGGAGATCGACTGGTTCATCGCCAAGCCCACCACCAGCGGGAGAATTGCGGGCCCGAGCGAAGACGCTCCGGCCCGCAGCCCGACCACGGTGTCCACAATCGCCGCGGACGTACGTTCCGCGGTGGTGAGCGTGAGCAGCGGATAGATGGGTGCCGCGGCCAGCCCGAACAGCAGCACTGCCGCAATCGCGGTGGCTGGTGTGTTCAGCATCGCGAGGACGCCAGCCAGCACCAGGCCGATCGCGGCTCCGCCCAGCACCGGCCACGGCCCCGTCCGCTCGGCCAACCCAGCCGAGCAGCACCCGGCCGGCGAACATCGTCAGCCAGTACCCGAGCGGCGGCACCAAACCAGCCGCCCCGATCGGCTGGCCGAAGTCGAGCCGCATGGCCGGCCACGCCACGCCGAGCGTCGAATCGGGCAGGGCAATGCTGAAAAGGCCAGATAGGCCAAGAGTGTTAGGAACATGTCAGGCGCCGCGACCGATTCCCTTCGGCAGCCGATCGGCATCCCAGCCCAGCAGTTCGGCTGCGGTCTCGAAAGCGAAGCGGTCGGTCATGCCGGCCACATAGGTGACCGCGCCGCGCACGTTCCCGTCGACGAAGTCGGCGGGCATTGCAGAAGGGTGCTTGGCGTAGTACTCCAC
Organism: Propionicimonas sp.; assembly: GCA_035349055.1. Taxonomy (GTDB): domain Bacteria; phylum Actinomycetota; class Actinomycetes; order Propionibacteriales; family Propionibacteriaceae; genus Propionicimonas. The sequence goes on along the minus strand of DAOPRQ010000049.1, from coordinate 4,664 downwards.
CAGAGCGTGTAGTACGTCGATGACCGCCCGCGACTGCGCGACCGAGTCGGGACGGGTGTAGATCCGCTCGTAGTTGAACGCCCGCAGGCCCGCCAGCGCCCCGGCCTCGTCCGGACGCATTCCGACCTGGCCGGTGCTCGCGACGGTTTCGATCACCGCGCGGACGAACGTGCCCAGCTGCTGCCGCCGGGTGCGTCCGCAGACTCCGGCGATCTCGGCAGGCAGATCGACGAGATCGACGATGCCGGCGCCGGCGGCGTCCTCCAGGTCGTGCGCGCAGTAGGCGATCCGGTCGGCCCAACTGACGATCTCGCCCTCCACCGTTGCCGGCACCGGACGGGACCAGGAGTGGTTGCGGATGCCGTCCAGGGTCTGGGCGCACAGGTTCAGGCCGGCAAGGACCACGTCAGCACCCCACGGGCCGTGGTCGTAGCCCTCGGGCAGGAACGCGTCGAAGGCGTCCTCACTGGCGTGACCGCCGGGCCCGTGGCCACAGTCATGGCCGAGCGCGATCGCTTCGGCAAGGCTCCCGTTGGCACCCACTCCCCTGGCGATCGACGTGGCCACCTGCGCCACTTCGAGCGCGTGCGTGAGCCGCGTCCGTTGGTGGTCGGTCGGGAAGACCACCACCTGGGTCTTGCCGGCCAGGCGTCGGAAAGCGGTGGAATGCACGATGCGGTCGCGGTCCCGCTCGAAGCAGGTGCGCTCGGCGTCCGGCTCCTCAGAACGGGCACGCTCCCCTGCCCCGAGAGCGTAAGCCGACCCCGGCGTGAGGTGTACGGCCTCCCACGCCTCCCGTTGTTCGCGCAGCACGGGTTCCCTCAGTTCGAGGGAGGGCCCCGACGTTGCGTGGGCGCGAACGAATCGCTCGCCGGGATGCCCGGCCATGGTCTCGGCCCAGGCCACGGCTCGCGGCTGCAGTTCAGGCATGTCGACCATCTTCGCAGCCGGTCCCCCAGTCGCGTCGACATAGCGGTTCGGCTGGGCTGGAAGCCGGGCCTTCAGCGCTAGTCTTTGGCCATGTCACAGACTGAAGGTACCCAGCCGCCCAACCCCGGCCCTGGGGACCAGTATTCACAAACCGGACAGCCGGCGCCGACGCCGTACGCACCGGGCCAGTACCCGCCCGCACAGTACCCATCAGCCCAGTACCCATCAGCTCAGTACCCGCCGGTGCAGTACCCGCAGGGCGCCTACCCGCAGTCGCAACCTGCGCCGGGCCCGTACACCGGTCCGTACGCGCAGACGGGCCAGCCGGCTCAGCAGTACCCGAGTGCCTATGGCCAGCAGCCTTACGGCGCTTACGGCCAGCCCTATCCGACCACGAGCTACCCCGGTGCGCCGGTCAAGGCCAAGAAGAGCCCGGTTCTTGGCATCGTCGCTCTCGCGGTGGTGGCGATGAGCCTGATCGTCAGCATCTTCGCGTTGCAGCCGGTCATGGCGGTCATGGCGAGCGTCATCGCCCAGAGCGGACTCGAGACCGTCGACCAGGACTACCTCGCCGAGGTGCTGGTCGCCAACGCGGCGGGCCCGGCCATGATCCTCAACATCGTGTCCCTGGTCGGATTCGCCGGTTTCGTGACCGGCATCGTCGCCATCGTGGTCAACCGCGGACGCCTCTGGGGCGTCCTCGCGACCGTGCTCGGCATCCTGGCCCCGATCGTGCTACTTGCGGTCATGTTGATGGCGCTGATGCCGTACGCCGGCGCCTGAACTCCAGCCGGTCGCGGCGGGCCCGCGCCACCTTCTGTGGTGGTGACGGGCCCGTCGTGGTTTCCGCGCGCACCAAAGGCTGGACATAACGCCGACCCTTTCGGTCGGCGTCTGCGCGCTGGTGGCGGCCGCGAAGGAGTGGCTCGGCTAGCAGTCGAGCGGGTCAGCCGCCGGAGGCGTCCGATTCGGCGTCGGCGATGTCGGCGTCACCCAGCTCGCAGGAATCCAGCCAGCCATAGGGCATGGTGACCTTATCCCGCGGTGTGCCCTGGCGTCCGCGGGGCGCGCCGAGCTCGGCTTCGGGGAACGGCACCGACGGATCTAGCTGGCCCAGCCGATCGTCCAGCTCGGCCAGCGACGAAACCATCGCCAGGCCGCGCCGGATCTCGCCACCGACCGGGAAGCCCTTGAAGTACCACGCCATGTGCTTGCGCAGGTCGGTGAGGCCGTGCTTCTCGCCGTACAGCTCAGCCAGCAGTTCAGCGTGCCGGCGCACCATCGCAGCAACCTCGCCGAGGCTGGGCAGGGTGCGCCGATCCCGTCCGGCGAAGGCGTCGGCCAGGTCGCGGAACAGCCACGGACGCCCCAGGCAGCCGCGTCCGATCACCACCCCGGCGCAGCCGGTCTGGGCGACCATCGCCAACGCGTCCGAGGCCTCCCAGATGTCGCCGTTGCCGAGCACCGGAAGGTCCACCGCCTCGACCAGGGTGTGAATGGTCTCCCAAGCCGCCTCGCCGGAGTAGGCCTGCTGCACCGTCCGCGCGTGCAGGGCGATCGCCGCGCAGCCGGCGTCCTGGGCGATCCGGCCGGCGTCGAGATAGGTGAGGTGGTCGGCGTCGATGCCGAGCCGGGTCTTCATGGTGACTGGGACGCCGTAGCGGTCGGCGGCCCGCACCGTGGCGCGCAGGATCGCGGCCAACCGGTCGCGCTTCCAGGGCAGCACTCCCCCGCCGCCGCGCCGGGTCACCTTCGGGACCGGGCAGCCGAAGTTGAGGTCGACATGACTCACGCCGAACTCGGCGCACAGGATCTCGGTGGCCTTGGCCAGCACCGGCGGGTCGACGCCGTACAGCTGCACCGAACGGACGGTCTCCCCGGCGTCGAAGCGCAGCATGTCGAAGGTCTTGGGAATGCGCTCGACAATCCCGCGGGAGGTGATCATCTCGCATACGTACAGCCCGGCACCCTGCTCGCGGCAGAGCTGGCGGTACGCGGCGTTGGTGATGCCGGCCATCGGCGCGAGCACGACCGGGGTCGACACTTCGACCGTGCCGCCGGACGGCGCCGCCAGGCGCAGCGTTTCCGCCATGCTCACCTCCGATGTCGCCATATCGCTGTTCGATGTCTCTCGAGCCCCAGTTCCGGGACCATGCGCCGATCCAGTCACGAAATCGCGACATCACCGCCCGAACAGCCTACCCAGACCCTTGCGCGCGAGCCGCCAAGCGTGTGAGCTAGGCGGCAGCGTCGGGAAGCGCGAAGTCTCGACGAGTGGTGAGGAACGGACCACGAGGAGAAGTGCCATGAGCATCGTGCACGGCCAGGTAACCTCAGCGCTCGCGCTGGTGCCACGGGTGGAGTTCCTGCCGCCCGATCAGCGGACGCGGGCAGCAGCCGACGAACCACTGCCGATCGGTCACGGCGCCACCAACTCCCAACCGTGGACCGTGCAATTCATGCTCGAGTTGCTGCATGTGCCCGAGGGTGCCCGCGTGCTGGACGTCGGGAGCGGCTCCGGGTGGACCACCGCCCTGCTCGCCCAGCTCGCCGGGCCCAGAGGCTCAGTACTGGGGCTGGAAGTCGTCCCCGAGTTGGTCGAGTTCGGGCGCGCGAACCTGGCCCGGTTCGATCTGGGCTGGGCACGGATCGAGCCGGCCGGCAAAGGCACGCTGGGCGCGCCCGAGGCCGGGCCGTTCGATCGCATCCTGGTGTCCGCGGACGCCGGTGGCGTCCCGTCCGCCCTCGAAGAGCAGCTGGCGATCGGCGGACGGATGGTCCTGCCGGCAGCCGGTGTGATGTGGGTGATCGACCGTGACCACGAGGGCTGGCACCGGGAGCCCGTGATGGGCTACCGGTTCAGCTTCGTCCCGCTGGTCTGAGATCCGGCTAGCAGCCGATCAGGCGCGCACCCAGGTAGGACTGCACCTGGTCGAGGGCCACCCGCTCCTGCGACATGGTGTCGCGCTCGCGGATCGTAACCGCATCGTCGGTAAGGGTGTCGAAGTCGACGGTGATGCAGAACGGCGTACCGATCTCGTCCTGGCGGCGGTACCGGCGGCCGATCGCCTGGGCGTCGTCGAACTCCACGTTCCACACCTTGCGCAGCTGCGCGGCCAGGTCGCGGGCCTTGGGCGACAGGTCGGCGTTGCGCGACAGCGGCAGCACGGCAGCCTTCACCGGCGACAGCCGCGGGTCGAGCTTCAGCACGGTGCGGACATCGACGCCGCCCTTGGTGTTCGGCGCCTCGTCCTCGGTGTAGGCCTCCACCAGGAAGGCCATCAGCGACCGGGTCAGGCCGGCGGCCGGCTCGATCACGTAGGGCAGGTAGCGCTCTCCGGAGGCCTGCTCGAAGTACGACAGGTCCGTCCCCGAGTGAGAAGAGTGGGTGCCCAGGTCGAAGTCGGTACGGTTCGCGATGCCTTCGAGCTCGCCCCAGCCGTCACCACCGGTGAAGCCGAAGTTGTACTCGATGTCGACCGTCCGCTTGGAGTAGTGCGACAGCTTTTCCTTGGGATGCTCGTAGTGGCGCAGGTTCTCCGGGGAGATGCCCAGGTCGGTGTACCAGGACGTCCGGGCGTCGATCCAGTGCTGGTGCCACTCCTCGTCGGTGCCCGGCTTGACGAAGAACTCCATCTCCATCTGCTCGAACTCCCGCGTGCGGAAGATGAAGTTGCCGGGGGTGATCTCGTTGCGGAAGCTCTTGCCCACCTGGCCGATGCCGAACGGCACCT
>DAOPRQ010000048.1:0-19933 GCA_035349055.1 Propionicimonas sp. | reverse complement strand
TGCCCACGATTCGGGCCCAGAAAGTCGAGTTGCCCGCCACGAGCTTTCGCTCTGCGGGCACGGCCGGGGGCAGCTCGCCTGGTGGGTAACCAAGCGGGTGGTGATCACTCGGGGGACTCATCACCGACGCACAGGATGCTAGCGCACCTGATGCCGATTACGAGCGAAACGCCGAGTGCAGTCAAGGTTCGTCGTTGAAGTTTGCCCTGCCTCAAGATCGGCGTCGTTTCGGCGCCTCACCGGCGCTGGGAGGCAGGCGTCGACAAGGTAGAGTGGACCGCTGTGACTGCCGCTGACCTGCAGGCCGAACTGGCCGATCTGGACCGGACGCTGACCTCCATCGAGAGCGTCATCGATCCGGTCGCCAAGCGCGCCGAAATCGCCGAGTTGGCCGAACAGGCCGCCGCGCCCGACCTCTGGAACGACCAGGAGAACGCCCAGCTGGTCACGTCTCGGCTATCCCGGCTCCAATCCGAAGTGGACCGGATCGTCGCCCTTCGCGAGCGCGTGGACGATCTCGGCGTGCTGATCGAACTCGCCGTCGAGGAGGACGACCCCGGCACGCTGGCCGAGGCGCAGAAGGACATGAAGTCGCTCTCCGCAGACGTCGAGGCGCTGGAGATCCGCACGCTGCTCTCGGGCGAGTACGACCAGCGGGACGCGCTGGTGACCATTCGCTCGGAAGCGGGCGGCGTGGACGCGGCCGACTTCGCGGCCATGCTCCTGCGCATGTACCTGCGCTGGGCGGAGCGGCACGGCTACGCGACCGAGGTCTACGACACCTCCTTCGCTGAGGAGGCCGGGATCAAGTCGGCTACGTTCACGGTCAAAGAGCCGTTCGCGTACGGCATGCTGTCGGTCGAGCAGGGCACCCACCGCCTGGTCCGGATCAGCCCCTTCGACAACCAGGGACGCCGGCAGACGTCCTTCGCCGGTGTCGACGTGCTTCCGGTCACCGAGGAGGCTGACCACATCGACATTCCCGAGGCCGACATCCGGGTGGACGTCTTCCGTTCGTCCGGTCCCGGCGGGCAGAGCGTGAACACCACCGACTCCGCCGTCCGGATCACGCACCTGCCCACCGGGCTGGTGGTGTCCTGTCAGAACGAGAAGTCGCAGCTGCAGAACAAGGCCGCCGCACTTCGCGTCCTGCAGTCGCGGCTGCTTGAGCGGGCCCGTGCGGAGAAAGAAGCCGAGATGCGCGAGCTGAAGGGCGATGCCGGTAACTCGTGGGGCTCGCAGATGCGTTCCTACGTTCTGCACCCGTACCAGATGGTCAAGGATCTACGCACCGAGCATGAAGTCGGCAACCCGGACGCGGTCTTCGATGGTGACATCGACGGATTCATCGATGCCGGGGTGCGCTGGCGTCGACAGCAGGGTGATCGCTGACACGCCGGGGCGAGGCTTGGGTCATGTCACGGTGTCGCATACACTCCGACGGAACCGGCCTTGGCCCCTGTCAAGGAAACTTCCCCATTCGCTAACCGGTCGGACGCAATCGTGATCAGATTCGAGGATGTCTCCAAGACCTACGACGGTCAGTCTCGGCCTGCGCTGAACAACGTCACCGTCGAGATCGCCAAGGGTGAATTCGCTTTCCTGGTGGGCTCGTCCGGTTCGGGTAAGTCGACGTTCCTTCGCCTGATCCTGCGCGAGTACCTGCCAACCGCCGGGCACATCCATGTGGCTGGTAAGGACCTCAACCGACTGCCCAGCTGGAAGGTACCTGCGCTGCGCCGGCAGATCGGCACTGTGTTCCAGGATTTCCGGCTGCTACCCGGCAAGACCGTCACCGAGAACGTGGCGTTCGCAATGCAGGTGATCGGTAAGCCGGCGTCCCAGATTCGCAAGGTGGTGCCGGAGACCCTCGAACTGGTCGGTCTCGAAGGCAAGGGCGACCGCCTGCCTGAGGAGCTCTCCGGCGGCGAGCAGCAGCGGGTCGCCATCGCCCGGGCCTTCGTCAACCGTCCGACGATCCTGATCGCGGACGAGCCGACCGGCAACCTCGACCCCACCACCAGCGTGGGCATCATGCGGCTTCTGGACCAGATCAACCGTGCCGACACCACCGTGATCATGGCGACGCACGACGCCACCATCGTCGACCAGATGCGCAAGCGCGTGATCGAACTCGCCGACGGTGAGCTGGTGCGTGACCAGAGCAAGGGCGTGTATGGCTACCAGTGAGTTGGGGAGGACCGCCTAATGCGGCACACGTTCACCGAGGCCTGGTCCGGGCTGCGGCGCAACGCGTCCATGAACCTCGCCGTGGTGGTGACCATGTGGGTCTCGCTGACCCTGTTCGGCATCGGCCTGCTGGTCACCCAGCAGGTCGACCGGCTGAAGGACGACTGGTACGACCGGGTCGAGATCAGCGTGTTCCTGTGCGTACCGGATTCCACCAGTGGGAATTGCGAGCCGGGCGTGGGCGCCACTGATGCCCAGCGCGCCGATATCGAGGCGGTATTGCGGAGTAATCCCGAGGTCGCCGAGGTCTATTACGAGACCAAGGCCCAGGTCTATGAGAAGTTCCGCGAGTACTACGCCGATAACGATCCGATTCTCAGCGCGACCACGGTCGAGGCGATGCAGGATTCGTTCCGGGTGAAGCTGAAGAACCCGGAGGAGTACCAGGGCGTGGTTTCGGCGGTGAGCGGCCTGCCCGGGGTCCAGTTGGTGCAGGACCTGCGCAAGATCCTCGACCCGATGTTCGCCTGGTTGAACCTCGCCCGCTGGGCGACGGTGGGGCTGAGTTCGCTGTTGCTGCTGGCCGCAGCCCTGCAGATCGGCAACACGATCCGGATGGCCGCCTATTCGCGGCGGCGCGAGATCGGCATCATGCGGCTGGTCGGCGCCTCGAACTGGTACATCATGCTGCCGTTCCTGATCGAGTCGTTGCTCGCTGCGCTCGCCGGTCTGGCGCTCGCGGTCGGCACTTTGGCGGCTTTCCAGCAATTCGTGGTGGTCAGCCAGGCTACAGCGCAGATCAAGACTATTCGCTGGATTGAGTGGTCGAATGTTGGCACCACGGCCGGTGTTCTGGCATTAGTTGCAGTAGTGCTTTCGATTATTCCGACTTTGATCGCGACCCGGCGGTTCCTGCGGGTCTGATATTTGATTGGGGCTCTCGTGTTGGTGACTTCCCCCACCTCACGCGGCGCCCGGGGTAGCCGCCCCGGCCCGCTGTTGGCGTTCGCGCGCATCGGCGTCTCGTTCGGGCTCTCGCTCGCGCTGACCGTCGGCCTGACCGCGTCCGCTTCGGCCAAGGGCGACCTTGACGACCAGCGCGACCAGGTGCGCAAGGAACTTGCGCAGACCAAGAAGGAGATCAAGGCTGACGAGGTTGCGGTTGCCGAAGCCGCCGACCAGTTGGCCGATTCCAAGAGCCGATTGGTGAAAGCCCGTTCCGCGCTGGCCGGTGCCAAGCAGAAGCTGGCGGACGCCAAGTCCGCGGACGCGAAGGTCGCCGCGGAACTGGCCGAAGCGGAAGCTGCGGCAGCGGCTGCGGCAAAGGCTGTCGTCGTAGCCCAGGCCGAGGTCGAGGCGCAGCAGGTCCTGATCGGACGGGTCGTGCGGTCGGCCTACCAGCAGCAATCCACCCTGGTTGGGTGGACCATGGTGCTCGGCTCGGAGACACCGGGCGACTTGGCGCAGCGGCTGCAGTGGTCGACGACGCTGTTCGACAGTTCCACCAGCGAACTCGACCGCCTCACCGCGATGGAGGAGTCACTCGCACTGGCCAAGGCTGCCAAGGATGCGGCGGAAGCCGATCTGGCGGCCAAGCGGCAGGCGTCCGCGGAGCACGTGGCTGCGGTGAAGAAGCTCACCGCCGAGGCGGCCGACCGGGCCGACGACGTGGCCAACCTGGTAAAGGCCAACGCCGAGTTGAAGGCCGCGGCCGAGGATGACCTTGCGGCCAGCGAGGACGAGTACCGCGCGCTGGAGAAGGAGGAGAAGAGCCTCTCGGCCAAGATCAGGGCGGCCGAGCGGAAGTACCGGATCGTTAACACCGGCGGCTTCATCCGTCCGGTGGATGCACCCGCGGGCTCTCCGTTCGGGCTGCGCTTCCACCCGATCCTGCAGTACTGGCGGATGCACTGGGGTACTGATTTCGGCGCCGCATGTGGGGCACCGATCCGCGCGATGGCTGACGGCCGGGTGGTCTCCGCCGGTTGGACCACCTATGGCTTCGGCAACTACACGATCATCAGCTACGGCAAAGTCAGGGGCGACTACGTCTCCAGCGGCTACGCGCACCAGTCCAAGGTGGTGGTGAAAGCCGGCCAGAAGGTCAAGCAGGGCGACATCGTCGGCTACGTGGGCACGACCGGCCTGAGCACTGGCTGCCATCTGCACCTGCAGGTCTACCGTGACGGTACGCGGGTCAACCCGATGAAGTATCTCTGACGCAGCGTTGTCGGTACGCCTTGGTAGGCTGCCAAGCGTTCCAGGGAGGGAGAGACCATGCCGAGACCGCAGGGCCGAATCATGGTTGCCCAGAACCGCAAAGCCCGCCATGACTACCACCTGCACGACCAGTTCGAGGCCGGGTTGGTGCTGACCGGCACCGAGGTGAAGTCGCTGCGGCTGGGGCGGGCTTCATTGGCGGACGCGTTCGCGACCGTCGACGACGGCGAAGTCTGGTTGCGGAACGCGCACATTCCGGAGTACGCCTTCGGCACCTGGACGAACCATGCCACCCGGCGCAATCGCAAGCTGCTGCTGCACCGCAAGGAGATCGCCAAGCTGGAGCGAGAGACTGCGAACTCCGGCAAGACCATCGTGCCGTTGGCGATCTACTTCTCCGACGGCTACGCCAAGGTTGAGATCGCCATCGCCACCGGCAAGAAGGACTGGGACAAGCGGCAGACCATCGCCGCGCGCGAGGCTGATCGGGAGGCGAGCCGGGCGATGGCCGTCCGCAACCGGCGCGCACGATGAGGCTGTGGCGGGCGGCCTTCGCGTCCGCCCTGTTGGGAGTGCTGTTCATTGCGCTCGGAGCGCCGGCCGCGTTCGCGGCGTCATCAGACGTGTTCGATCGCTTCGACCTGGTGGCGAGCGTGGACACCGAAGGCTACGTGCAGGTCACCGAGACGATCGTGCTGCGGTTCGGGTCGTCGTCCGGACGGCACGGCCTGGAGCGGACGCTGGTCACCCGCGAAGCCGACGGCGACGACCATGACGTGGTCTACAACATCGACCAGGTCTCGGTCTCCAGTCCCGACCCGGTATCGACGCGGTTGGACCTGAGCGACCAGGGGAACGGTCGCAACACGTACCTGCGGATTCGGATCGGTTCGGCCGAGCGGACGGTGAACTCGGCGACGGCGACCTATGTGCTGAAGTACCGCGTCCAGGGCTTGTTGCGGGACTCGGGCGACTTCGACGAGTTGTACTGGGATCTCACCGGCTCGTCGATGCCGCGGATCGTTGCGGCTACGGCGACAATCACAGTTCCCGGCGGCGCGCAGGACGTGTTCTGCTCGGTCGCCGAACCAGGCTCGTCGGGGCCATGTGGGGATGGCAAGGTGGCGTCGTCGGGGGCTGCGCAGTTCACGGCAGCCAACATCCCTACCGGCCAGCTGATGACCGTATCGGTGAAGATCACCTCGGGGCTGGTCAGCGGTAACACTCCGATCCGGGTGGAGAATGCCGAAACGGCGGCCGCCCGATCGACGGGCATGGCGCTGCTGGGTTCGCTGGCGGGAGCCGCGGTGGTGCCGTTCATCGGTTGGTGGTACATCCGCCGGCGGACGGCCGACTACCGGTTCGAAGGCTTGCCGCCGGGGCTCTTCCCCGCGCCGGGTCAGCCGGTGACCGAGGTGCGCAACGACCCGCGGATGGAGATCCCGGTGGCCTTCGCGCCGCCGCGGCTCGCGGTCGCCGAGGCCGGACTGCTGGTCGACGGCGAAACCCAGGTACGGGACACGACCGCCACGCTGGTCGGGCTCGCGGTGGCCGGCGCGATCCAGTTGCGCAGCGACGAGGAGCAGCAGGTGCGGCTGCTGGACCCGTCCCGGGCCCCGGACGCGATCAGCGCAGACCTGCTCGCGAACCTGTTCCCACGCGGTTCGGAGCCCGGCACGGTGCTCGATCTGGGCGAGCCGGGCACCTTGACCGAGGCACACGACCGGGCCGCGCAATTGGCACTGGTGAGCGCACGAAATGGTGGCTGGTTCGCGCGGGAGCCCGGTGCTAGTGCGCAGCTGGGCTGTGGCTTGATCGGGCTGATGGTGCCCGTGGCTGCCTTCGGCATCATGTCCAGTGCCGTGCTCGGACCGTTGCTACTGCTGTCGCTGCCGCTGGTGATCTCGCTGGCGGCCACCGGCTTCGTGGTTCGCTCGAAGTTGCGTCGGGGGCAGCGGACCGGTGCCGGACGTGCCTGGACTGATCAGGTGGAGGGCTTCCACACCTATCTGGCTACGGCCGAGGCCGAACAGCTTAAGTTCGAGGAGGGCGAGGACATCTTCTCGAAGTACCTGCCCTGGGCGATCATGTTCGACCTGACCGAACGATGGACGCGGGTGTGCGAGCGGTTGGTCGAACTGGGCCGGCTGCCTGCGACGGCGCCCTACTGGTACTACGGCGACACCTGGAACCTGCACCACCTCAACTGGCAGCTGAACACGCTCGATCACTCGGTGGGCAGTGCGATCGCTTCGCCGCCGCCTTCGGTGGGGGACACCGGCTTCGGTAGTGGCGGTTCCGCCTTCGGTGGCGGCGGCTTCGGCGGCGGTGGTGGGTTCTCCGGCGGCGGTGGTGGCGGTGGTGGCGGCGGAAGCTGGTAGCCCCGCCGCCAGCCGATCTGGCTCGGCTACTTCACGCCAACCAGGTCGCACACGAAGATCAGGGTCTCGCCCGGCGCGATGACGCCGCCGGCGCCGCGGTCGCCGTAGGCGAGGTGGGGTGGGATGACCAGACGGCGGCGTCCGCCGACCTTCATGCCGACCAGTCCATTGTCCCAGCCGGTGATGACCCGACGGGCACCCAGCGGGAAGACCAGAGGCTCGCCACGGCCGTAGCTGGAGTCGAACTCCTCACCGGTGGAGTACGCGACGCCGACGTAGTGGACGGCAACGCGTTTGCCGGGCACGGCCTCGGGACCGGTCCCGACCTCAAGGTCGATGATCTCCAGATCGGTGGGTGCAGGACCCTCGGGCGGGTCGACGAATGGCTTCTCCATGACCGGCACCCTACCCGGTTGGCCCGCTGTCCTCGGGTTGCCCCGGTTCGGCTGGCTGGTTCGGCTGACCCCCCGGGTTCGATGACACATCCCCGACGGTGGCCGGGGTGCTGGTTTCGGCGTCGCCGTGCCTGTAAGTCGCCTCGGCGCGGGCGACGGCGTATACTCTGAAAGCTGAGCTCCCAGAGCTCGGTACAACTCAACAGGGGGTGACTGGTTTCGACTTGGGACGGTAGTTCCAGGAGAAGCGGGCCGAGGATCCGAGGACATCTCGTTAACGAATCTCGGAAACCAATAAGTGCCAACTCAACGCGCACTGACTTCGCTCTCGCTGCCTGATCAGCGACCGAAGGGTCAGCCCGGATATGCCTTCGATCCGGTAACTGGCCTCATCTAGAAGGCTTACTGAACTGACTTGGTTCCAGGGTCAGTGCAGGACATTCATGGAACTGGGCTTGTTCACCACGTGCTGGCGCGAGGGTGAGAGCCAAGTAGAACGACTAGCCAGCTGCGCCCGGAGAATGTCTGGTTCGCCGCTTGAGGACGCGGGTTCGACTCCCGCCACCTCCACCCCTGTGAACAGAGGCCCCGTGGTCCGCGAAAGCGGCCACGGGGCCCTCTGCTCGCCTGGCCCTAGGTCGAGCGAAGTCTCGTGGACCACTGTGCGGGTGGTGTTCGGGGTCGTAGGCTCCGGCCGTGGCCCGAACGACGATTTCCTCGCCCGCGGCGTTGCGCACTGACGTGATCGCTCGCTATGCCATCGGCTCGCTCGGCACCGGCGGATTTTCGACGCTCCCTGGGCTGGTGCTGGTCTTCTACCTCACCGACACGCTCGGGGTGGCCGCGTGGGCTGCGGGGGTCGTCGTCACCGGGGCGAAGATCTGGGACGTGCTCGCCGCCCCGGTGATCGGCGGTATCTCCGACAACTCACGACAGCGGACGGGTTCCCGCCGCTGGTTGATGACCCTCGGCGCCCTCGCCCTGCCGGTGTTCTTCGTCATCACCTTTGCCGTCCCGGCCGGGGTTGCGCCGGCACCGGCCGCGCTCTGGGTGGGCCTGGCCTTCCTGCTCGCGTCCACTGCGTTCAGCCTCTTCCAGGTGCCCTACATCGCTCTGCCCGCCGAACTCTCGCCCAACTACGACCAGCGGACGCGGCTGCTCACCGCCCGCGTGGCGGTGCTCAGCCTCGCCATCCTCCTGTTCGGCGCGGGCGGTCCGATGCTGCGGGGAATCGGCGATCCCCACACCGGCTACCTGGTGATGGCAGCGGTTGCCGGGGTCGTGATCGCGATCGGCATGCTCATCTCGGCCACCATCGCACCGGTTGGGGCCGCCAAACCGTCCGCCCCACTCACGTCCCTGACCGCCGGCTACCGCGAAGGCGTCGCAATGCTTCGGCGCAGCGCACCGTTCCGCGCCCTCCTGACCGCCTTCGGCCTGCAAGCTGTCGCCACCGGACTCATGCTCGCCGGTGCCAATTACGTCGCGGTCTGGGTGATGAAGTCCAACGACGCGCTGACGTTCCTGTTCGTGGCGCTGATCGCGCCCGCCATCCTGTGTTCGCCACTGTGGAACACCGTCGCCCGTCGCGTCGGCAAGGAGCGCGGGTTCGCGGCGGCATCGGTGCTGTTCGCTGTGGCCACCGGCACACTCGTGCTCGCGGTGTGGCAGCCGGGACCGTGGATGTACGTCTCCGTCGCTCTCGCTGGTGCAGCCTACGCGGGCATGCAGGCGCTGCCGATGGCCATGCTGCCGGACGTGATCTCCCACGACGCCGCGAGCTCGCCGGACTCCAGCGCAGGCGTCTTCGGCGGCGTCTGGACGGCGGGCGAGACCACCGGCATGGCACTCGGTGCCGGCGTGCTGGCGCTCATCCTCACGGTCACCGGCTACATCCAGACCGTTGCCGGTACCACCGTTAGCCAGCCAGCCACCGCGGTCACCGGTATCGCGCTGAGCTTCAGCATCGTCCCGGCCGCGCTCACCCTGCTCAGCCTCTTCTTCCTCGCCGGCTACCGCCTGCGACGTACCGACATCGATGAAGCCACGAAGGAGGACGCATGAAGATGGACACCGCCGCCACGCTCGCCCGGCTGACCGAGTTGCGCGCACACGACGCTCCGACCCACGGCGGGCGCCTGCTCTCCTACGTCTACGACTCCGGGCACCCGGAGCTGGACGAACTCGCTGCGGCCGCGATCCGCGCGATGCAGCCGGTGAACGGCCTGGACCCGACGGCTTTCAGCTCGGTCGCGGTGATCGAACGCGAGCTCCTCGATTTCGCTCGCGAGGTTTTCCACGCTGGGCCGGACGTGGCCGGCACCGCGACCTCGGGCGGCACCGAGAGCTGCCTGCTCGCGGTCAAGACCGCGCGGGACTCCTGGCGCGCCAACGGTGGCACGGAGCGTCCGCGGCTGGTGGCACCAACCACGATGCATGCGGCGTTCCGCAAGGCAGCGGCACTGTTCGATCTCGATCTCGACCTGGTGCCGGTCGATGTGACCACCGGGCGGGTCGACGCCGGTGTGATGGCTGAGCGCTTCAGCCCCGATGTCGCCTTGGCCGTGGTCAGCGCGCCGTGCTATCCGTTCGCTGCCCTCGACCCGGTCGCCGAGGTCGCCGAAGCCGCACAGCTGGCCGGCGTCGACCTGCACGTGGACGCCTGCATCGGCGGGTTCGCGCTGGCGTTCTGGCCGCCGTCCGATGCCGCCGCACCGGGGGGCGCCTGGGACTTTGCGGTTCCCGGGGTCACCAGCCTTTCCGCTGATCTGCACAAGTACGGCTACGCGCCCAAGGGCATCTCGGTGCTGCTGCAGCGTGGGTTCGACCGGCAGCGCCACCAATGGTTCGCCACGAGTTCCTGGCCGGGCTATCCGGTGGTCAACGCGACGCTGCTGGGGTCGAAGTCGGCCGGTCCGCTGGCTGCTGCCTGGGCGATCGCGTCCGTCCTGGGGGTTGGCGGGTTCCGTCAGCTCACCGCGTCCATGGCTGCCACCACGGCGCGGCTCAGCGCTGCGGTCGGTGCCATCGACGGCCTGTCGGTCGTGGGCGCGCCCGCCGGCCCGATGCTGTCGCTCGCCGCGGATGTGACCGATCCGGCCAGGCAGGTCGACCCGCACCTGTGGGCGGACGCGATGCGCACCCACGGGTTCGTAGTGCAGGGCCAGCCGGCCTCGACCCAGCCGGACGGGACCGTGCTCCCGGCCACGGCGCACCTGACGATCACGCCGGTCACCGCGCACGTGGTCGACGAGTTGGCGGCAGCCATGGCGGCGGCCGCAGACACCGTCCGGGGCCGACCGCACCTGGATGGCACGGCGGTTGCGGCTGGGCTGATGGGTGGCGCCGACCCGGCGGCTCTGGCCGGTCTGGACGCCGACGCAGCCTTTGCCGTCCTGAGTGGCGCCGGGCTCCTCGAGCCGGGGGCGCTGCACGCGATGGCACCGGTGCTGGCGCTGGTGGAGATCCTGCCCGCGTCCGTGGTTGAGCGGTTGCTGATCGAACTGCTCGCGTCGCCGCTCGATCGGCCGGGCTCGGGCCCAACGCCCGGCTCAGGCGGCGTTGAGGCGGGCCAGCAGGCCGGCTGACACCGCCGGCCATTCGTCGGCGAGCACGCTGAACACCACCGTGTCCCGGAAGCTGCCGTCCTCGCGGCGGGTCTCGCGACGCAGTACGCCCTCCCGGGTCGCGCCCAGCTTTGCGATCGCCGCGGCCGAGCGAACGTTCAGCCGGTCGGTCTGCAGCTTGACCCGGCCGAAGCCGAGTTCCTCGAAGCAGTGCCGCAGCAGCAGGTACTTGGTCTCCGCGTTCACCGCCGTGCCCCACCAGCGGGACCCGTAGATCGTCCAGCCGAGGTGGATGCTCTCGTTGGCCAGGTGTGCGTCGCCGAGCGAAGTGGTACCCACCAACGAACCGGCCGCGTCCAGCGGCGAATCGGTCGCGAGTCGGACGGCGAACGCGATCCGCCCGAACCCGACACCGTTCGGGGCGTCCGCTGCCAGAAACCTCGAGCGGCCCAGCGCCAGCGCATCCTCGGTGGTCGCGGGCCGGCGGTGCATCACGTATCCGGATGCGTAGACGGCCGGGTCCATCAGGATCGGCGCCAGATCCGGAAGATCCGCCTCCCGCAGCGGGGCGAGACCGACGCAGTGTCCCACCAATGAAATGTCCCTGGGCAGGTAAGCGGTCACTGCTGGAGGGTATCAAGGCCCGGGGTTGCGCTGGGCGTTCATGCCTCACGACAAGCGGCGATGCTCGCGCTTAGCATCGCTAGAGCTGCTTGCGTGGCATCCCTAGCGATGCTAAGCTGAGGCCACATCACCAGTTGACAAGCGAAGGGGGCTGGAAATGGCTGTAGCGATCGAGGCGATCAGAGGATTCCTGCATCTCTTCACCGAGGATTGGTCACAGCACGACGGTTCGCCGTTCCACGTGATCACGGTGCTCGACGTCCTGGAACCCAAGCACTCGTAGTTCCAACCCGACTCTGCGCGAGCGGCGCCCGTCAAGGGCGCCGCTCGTTCTTTGTTCCGGTCGAGTTGGCCGTGGTGCCAGACTGAACCCAGGAGGTGGCATGACCGGGTTCCGCGCCGGCGATCTGCTGGTCGCCGCTGTCACGATCACTGACGGGGTCTTCGACGGCGCCGTCGTGCTGCTGCTGGACGCCGATGACACTGGCACAGTGGGCGTCGTGCTCAACCGGACCACCTCCATCGAACTGTCGGAGGCACTGCCAGCCTGGGCGGAGCTGGTCTGCGAGCCGCCCGCGCTGTTCGACGGCGGCCCGGTCTCCCAACAGGGCGCGGTCTGTCTGGCCGAGCCCTGGGCGCTGGGCGAGGAGCCCCCCGGCTGGCGTCCGGTGTTCGACGGCGTGGGACTGCTGAACCTCGACACCCCGGTCGAGATCGCCGAAGGCACCTATCAGCACCTGCGGATCTTCGCCGGCTACGCCGGCTGGGACGCCGGCCAACTCGAACGCGAACTCGACTTCGAGATGTGGCACGTGGTTCGCGCCACGGTCACCGATGTCTTCGATCCCGATCCGGCAACGCTCTGGCGGCGTATTCTGCGCCGGCAAGGTGGTGAACTGGCGCTGTTCTCAACCTGGACCGCCGAGACCGAACTGAACTGAACTTCTCCGCGACGCGGATAGTATCGGTGCACTGCTACCAATGGAGGGAAACAAGGTGTCTGAGGCTCCTCGGAGTGCGCCGCCGCGGATCCTTGTGGTCGACGACGACGAGGCCCTCGCCGAGATGCTGCACCTGGTGCTCGGCTCGGAGGGTTTCGATGCCAAGCTCTGCCACACCGGCGACGCCGCGCTGGAGGCGTTCCGCGAGTACCGTCCCGACCTGGTGCTGCTCGACCTGATGCTCCCCGGACGCGACGGTGTCGACGTGTGCCGCGACATCCGGGCCGAGTCCGGCGTCTCCATCGTGATGTTGACCGCCAAGAGCGACACCATCGACGTGGTGGACGGGCTGTCGGCGGGCGCCGACGACTACGTCGCGAAGCCCTTCAAGACCCAGGAGCTGATCGCCCGCATCAAGACCCGGCTGCGCCGCCACATCACTCCCGAACCCGACGTGGACAACCTGCGGATCGGCGACCTGGTGATCCGGGTGAACGAGCACACGGTCCGCCGCGGCGAGAACGAAATCATCCTCACTCCGCTGGAGTTCGACCTGCTGCTGGCACTGGCCAGGCGGCCCCGGCAGGCGTTCACCCGTGAGGTGCTGCTCGAAGAGGTGTGGGGCTACCGCCACGCCAGCGACACCAGGCTGGTGAACGTGCATGTGCAGCGCCTGCGGTCCAAGATCGAGAAGGACCCGGAGAAGCCGGAGATCATCGTCACCGTGCGCGGTGTCGGTTATCGCGCCGGTGAACCCAGAACGCCGGTATGAGCCGGCTTTCCAGCAACCCGGCGTTGCGACTCTGGTCGCGCTCGCTGCCATTCCAGGTGGTGGTCACCACCCTCGCCGCAGCGATCGTGATCCTTGCCGCCACCGGCTGGTTCCTGATGGAACAGTCCAGTCGGGGCATCATGGCCGGCAAGACGCAGGCGAGCGTCGCCGAAGCGTCCGCCGTGGTGTCGAACATGCAGCGCGACCTCTCCACCACCGACCTGCGCACCACGTCCGCCAGCGAGCGGATCACCCGGCTGGCCCGCGAGGCGACCAACCGTGGCCTGGCCGGCAACCAGTACTTCGTGGTCGTCGAGACCCCGATCCAGAAGATCGGTACCGGCGGCCTGGCTCCCGAGAGCATCCCGGATTCGATCCGGGAGAGCGTCGGTTCTGGGGACGGGTTGTGGAGCACGCCCACCCTGATCCGCTTCACCGACTCGCGTCCGGACGAGCCGGGACTGGTCGTGGCAGCCACTCTGCAGGCGCCCGGACAGGCGCCTTACCCGATCTTCTTCCTCTTCTCCACCAGCCAGGAGAAGGCGACGCTGGCCGTCGTGCAACAGGCCACCCTCGCCACCGGGGTCTTCTTGCTGGCCGGTCTGACCCTAACCGTCTACCTGATCGCGCTGCAGGTGCTGCGGCCGGTTCGAGCCGCCCGGCTCGCGGCCGAGCAACTCGCGTCCGGTCATCTGGAGGACCGGATGGCCGTCGTCGGCACCGAGGACCTCGCCGGCCTGGCCCGCTCGATGAACCACATGGCCGAGGAGCTGGACAAGAAGATCACCCAGCTGCAGAACCTCTCACTGGTGCAGCAGCGATTCGTTTCCGACGTGTCCCACGAGCTGCGCACCCCGCTGACCACGATTCGGATGGCCGCTGAGGTGCTGCACTCCCACCGGGACGAGTTCGACGCGGTGTCGAGACGTTCGACCGAGCTGCTGTCGGCCGAACTGGACCGTTTCGAGGGCCTGCTCACCGATCTGCTGGAGATCTCCCGCTTTGATGCCGGAGCCGCCCAGCTCGCCTTGGACTATGTCGACCTGACCGTCCTGGCCGGGGAGGAGATGGCCGCCCAGCAGCGGTTGGCCGAGCGGACGCACACCCAGCTCACCCTCGACTCCGGCGGTAACTGCGTGGCAGAGGTGGACGGTCGGCGGATTCGCCGGGTGCTGCGCAATCTGATCACGAACGCGATCGAGCACGGGGAGGGCAGGCCGATCACGGTGTACGTCCGCGGTGACGAGAACGCCGTGGCGGTTGCCGTCCGCGACCACGGGGTCGGCTTCACCGCGGAGGAGGGGAGCCAGGTGTTCAACCGATTCTGGCGTGCGGATCCGTCCCGCGGGCGGCACGTCGGTGGCACCGGTCTGGGACTGTCGATCTCGCTCGAGGACGCGCGCCTCCACGGCGGGCGTCTGGATGCCTGGGGCAGCCCGGGCGCGGGCGCCCAGTTCCGGCTGACCGTGCCCAGGAAGGCCGCGGAAGAGTTGCAGGGTTCGCCATGGCCGTCCGTGCCGCCGGACGCGAAGGTGGTGCTGCATGCCTAACCGTCTGCTCGCGCTGGTCGTCGCGGTGCTGCTGGCCCTTGGCGGGTGCGCCACCGTGCCCACGTCCGGGCCGATCGAGCACCACACCCAACAGGTGCCCGGCACGGACTCGGGGGTGAGCGTCCACCCGCTGCCCCCGGCGACGGGTGCCAGTCAACTGCTCGTCGTCGAGGGGTTCCTGCACGCGATGAGCATCCATCAACCCAATTACGCGGTCGCACGCCAGTACCTGACCGAGACGGCGAGCGCGCTCTGGCACCCCGAGTCCGGCGTCCAGGTCTACGCGGACGGGAAGCCGCCGGAGGAGTTCGGCCAGACGGTGATGCTGATCACCCCGCTGGTCGGCCGGCTCGACTCGCTGGGCAGCTTCGCGACCGCCTCCGAGCAGTTGCGGCACGACTTCGAGCTGGTGCGCGATGCCAACAACCAGTGGCGCATATCGAACCCGCCGGACGGGCTGCTGGTCTCCCGCTACCTGTTCAGCACCAACTTCACCCCGGTAACCGTCCACTTCCTGGACGCGTCCGGCAGCGTCCTGGTACCCGAACAGCGGTACTTCGCTAACGGTGACCAGGCGCTGACCGCGGCGGTGCAGGCTGTGCTTTCCGGCCCGTCCGAACGGCTGGCGCCGGCGTTGCGGCGGGCTTCGGTGAGTGAACTCGATGTGGATAACGTGAGCCTCGACGAACGCGGGGTGACCATGGTCGAGTTGGGCTCGGACGGGCTGCGGCTGACCACCGAGGAGCGACAGAACCTGCTGGCCGAGATTGTGAACACCGTTGTGGGCTTCGCCCAAGTGACCGCTGTGCAGGTGAGTATCGGCGGCCTTGCCATTGCCGGGGAGTTCGGCGGTACCGAACTCGACGGCGACGACTTCACCCGGATGTCGCCCGACAACGTGACTGCGCAGCGGTCCCTGTTCGCGATCGCCGAGGGGCGCGTGGTGGCGCTGCGCGAAGCCAATTGGGCGGACTTCAGCCCGGTCGAAGCCGACCTGACCCGGCCCGAGCTGATCGCGGTGCGCAGCGACCTGGCCGAAGTCGCTGCGATCACGGATTCCGCGACCAGGCTCGTCCTGGCTCCCGTCGGTGCGGCCAAGTCGCGGACGGTGCGCACTGGAACCGGACTGCTGCGGCCCGATTTCGCCAGGAACGGCGAGTTGTGGTCCGCGACGGCCTCGGGGCCGGGTAGCTTCCGGGTGTTCCGAGATGGGTTGACGATCCGAGTGGATGGGAGTGAGCTGCCGAAGCGTCCGTTGGTTGCGAGCAAGCTGTCGCCGGACGGCACCCGGATCGCGCTCGTATTGCGCAACGGCACCCGCACCGAGGTGGGGGTCGCGGTCGTGGTGCGCACGGATGACCAGATCCGGCTGACCGGCTGGCGGCCGTTGGAGGTGAACCTGAGCACGGGTACCGACGGTGCGGCGCTCGATCTGGGTTGGGCGTCCCGATCCACTTCGACGAAGTGGTCGCCCGCGGAAGTTGCCGTGCTGCAGCGTCTGGAGACCGGTGACACCAGCGTGGTCCGGGTGAGTGAGGACGGGGCGACCGCAACGGATATTGGACCCACCAAGGCAGCATCCTTGATCAAGCTCGCCGTGGTGCCGGGGCGGCCAGCAGTTGCGTTGACCGACAGCGGCGCCGGCTACCGCTTCGAGAGCGAGTTCAACTGGGCGCTCGCGGTGACCGCTGTGGACGATCTGGCCTATTCAGGTTGAGCCTGTGGACGGGTGATCGCGCTGGCGACTCCTGCCGAAGATAGGGACGTGACCATTGCGCGCCTGCTGAGCGTCGGGGGAGAGCTGGTGCTCGGCGCCCACTGTCCTGGCTGCGGCGCGTCCGGCCTGGGCGTCTGTGCCGGCTGCCGGACGGCGATCGCGGTGCGGCCGGTAGCGGTGGCTGGGTTGCCACCCGGACTGCCTGCGGTGGTGGCCGGAGGCCGCTACGACGGGGAACTGCGCCGCCTACTGCTGGCGGCCAAGGAGCGCGACGCGCTCGGTGCGGTGCCGGTCCTGGCCGAGCGGCTGGCGGTCGCGTTGGCCCGCTTGCTGCTGGACCGGCCCGAGCTCGCCGCTGGCGGGTTGCTGATCGTGCCGGTGCCCACGGCGCGTGCCGCGGCGGCCGAACGTGGCCTGGATCTCACGTTGGCCCTCGCCCGGCTGGCGGCCCGGCGGTTGCGCGGTACCGGGCTGGACGTGCGCGCGTCCGCAGGGCTGAGGCAGGTGCGGCGACCCGCTGATCAGGCCGATCTCGGCCGGGAAGGCCGCCTCGCCAACCTGGCCGGCGCATTCACCGCGGGGCGACTGCCGCCGGGGGAGTTGTTGCTGGTGGACGACATCGTGACCACCGGTGCGACGCTCGTCGAGGCCGTCCGAGCGTTGCGGGCCGCTGGCCGGGAGCCCTTTGCAGTCGCGACAGTGGCGGCCACCACGCGCAGGATCACCCCTTCGTGAAGCTTCGCGAGCGGTCCCTGAGGTGCACGACCCAACACCCTCGGCTGGTGTGCGCGTCCACAACGAAAGTGGCCACTTTCGCGCCGAGAGTGCGAGAAAGTGGCCACTTCGATGGCTGGTCGGGTGGTCGAACTGGTCGTTACCTCAGATCGCGGTCGAGCCGCTTTCGCCGGTCCGCACTCGAACGACGGTGTCGACCGGGATGATCCAGACCTTGCCGTCTCCGACCTCGCCGGTCCGGGCGGCCTGCACGATCACACCGGTGAGCGCCTCCGCGTCCTCGTCGTCGACCAGGACTTCGAGCCGCACCTTGGTGATGAAGTCGATGGTGTACTCCTCACCCCGGTAGACCTCGATGTGGCCGCGCTGGCGGCCGTAGCCGGAGACCTCGCTTACGGTCATCCCGCCCACGCCATGCCGTACCAGCGCCTTCTGGACGGTTTCCAGCATCTCCGGCTGGATGATTGCCGTTACCAACTTCACTTCTTCGCTCCTGTCGTCTCGGCCACCGGCATGTCGTCCTTGGTCAGGACGAGGGTGCGCTGAACCTTGTTGGTGTAGTACACGGGGCTGAGGTCGTAGCCGGCCTCGGAGTGCTCGGCCAGGTCAATGCCGCTCAGCTCGTCGGCGGAGCTGATCCGCCAGCCGATGGTGTACTTGATCGCCAGCGCGATCAGGTAGGTCATCACAAACGAGAACGCCATCACCGCGAACGCGCCGATCGCCTGCTTGCCGAGCTGGTCGAGCCCGCCGCCGTAGAACAGACCGGCCACACCGGGATCGGCGGGATCGCCGGAGGTCGCCGGATCGGCGAAGAACCCGATCAGCAGGGTGCCAACCAGGCCGCCGACGAGGTGGACGCCGACGACGTCCAGTGAGTCGTCAAAGCCGAACCGGTACTTCAGGCCGACGGCGTAGGCGCAAGCGATACCGGCCAGGGCGCCGATGGCGAGCGAGCCGAGCGGACTGACCGCACCGGCGGCCGGCGTGATCGCGACCAGGCCCGCGACAATGCCGGACGCAGCGCCGAGCGAGGTGGGGTGTCCGTCCCGGAGCTTCTCCACCACCAGCCAGCCCAGCATCGCTGCCGCGGTAGCGGCCAGGGTGTTCACCCAGGCGAGGCTGGCGAGGCCGTTGGCCGCGACGGCCGAGCCGGCGTTGAAGCCGAACCAGCCGAACCAGAGCAGGGCTGCGCCGAGCATCACCAGGGTCATGTTGTGCGGACGCATCGGCCTGGTGCCGAAGCCGATCCGCGGACCAATCACCAGGGCGAGGACCAGCGCCGCAGTACCGGCGTTGATGTGGATCGCAGTCCCTCCGGCAAAGTCGATCGCGCCCACTACGTTGGCGATCCAGCCGCCGACGACCCCCGCGTCGGGGTTCGAGAAGGCGAAGACCCAGTGGGCGGCCGGGAAGTAGACCAGCGTGCCCCAGAGGACGGCGAAGGCAGTCCAGGCACCGAAGGAGGCACGGTCGGCGATCGCGCCGGAGACCAGCGCGACCGTGATGATCGCGAAGCAGGCCTGGAAGGCGACGAAGGCGAGTGCGGGGTAGGACGCTTCCGGATCGTTCACCAGCAGGCTCTGCAGGCCGGCGAACTCGAACGGGTTGCCGATGATGCCGGCGCCACCAACCGAATTGCCGAAAGCGAGGCTGTAGCCGAACAGCACCCACAGGACGCCGATGACCCCCATCGAGATGAAGCTCATCATCATCATGTTCAGCACGCCCTTGGCTCGGACCATGCCGCCGTAGAACAGCGCGAGACCGGGGGTCATCAGCAGCACCAACGCGGCACTGATGAGGATCCAGGCGGTGTCGCCGGAGTTGAGTTCGAGAATCATGGCAAAAGGCTGACCGAGTGCTGTTACGTCCAGACGCGTCCGGTGTTACGGCCAGGTTAGGCGGTGTTACGGGCTGGTTAGGCGGAGTTACGGTCGCGTTGCGCGGCTGTCGGTGAGGGTCGGATGCCCGCATGGCGAACACCTGAGAAGTTCCTAGCCGAAGCGCTGGCAAAGCCCACAGGTGCGAACTAAGTTGGGGTCATGGCACCCACGCCAGTTCACCGGCCACTTGGCAGGGAACCGGGCTGGTGCCGTTGCTGTTTGGGCAAGCCCTGCGCACTGTAGGGCACCGAGAAGGAGGTAGACATGGACGTCCTGGTGACTGGCCGGCACTGCCAGATCCCCGATGAGTTCCGCGCTCGGGTTGAGGAGCGGATCGCGTCGATCGAGAAGCTCAAGGACCGGGTGATCCGGGTTGAGGTTCAGGTTTCTGCCTATGGCTACAAGAAGCAGCCCGACCAGTCGACGCGCGTGGAGATCACGCTGCGTAGCCGGGGACCGGTGGTACGCGCCGAGGCGTCCGCCGATGACAAGAACGTGGCCTTCGACCACGCGCTCGATCGGCTGAAGTCGCAGCTGCGGCGCGCGTCCGATCGGCGCAAGACCCACCGTGGCCTGCGGGGGACCGGGAGCCTGGCCGACGCCGCCCTGGCCGTGCCTGCGGAGTCGGCGGAGGAGACCCGTCCGGAGATCCGGAAGATTGCCGGCCTGGAGATCCACGGCGACGGCCCGCTGGTTGTGCGCGAGAAGTACTTCGATGCAGTACCGCTGACGTTGGCGCAGGCGCTCGACGAGATGGAGCTCGTCGGCCACGACTTCTTCCTCTATGTGGACGCCGAGTCCGGCCACCCCAGCGCGGTCTACCGCCGCAAGGCCTACGACTACGGCGTGATCCACCTCAACCTCGACGCCGTCGAGGAGGCGACCGCCTGACCGATTCATAGGCTGCCGTTCGGCGAGTCTGCACGATTCGCCGGACGGGCTGCTGGTCGGCTCCC
>DAOPRQ010000047.1:0-20279 GCA_035349055.1 Propionicimonas sp. | reverse complement strand
GCGGACGCCAGGCCGCCGACCCGTGACGACGTGGACCTGATCCGCGAGATCCTGATCGGTCGCGACCTACCGGGGCGGGACGTGGTCGCGATCGCCGAGGACCGGGCGTCCATCGCTGACCGGCTGACGATGGAACAGGCTCAGCTGCTGAGCGTCACCCGCCTACTGAACCGGGTCGAGATCCGCGGCGGCGCCGGCAGCGGCAAGACCGTCTTGGCCATTCGGCAGGCGTCCGACCTGGCCGGTGGCCGGGCCACCGGCGAGCGGCAGCGAGTGGCGGTGGTCTGCTACAGCTACGGCCTGGCCCACCACCTGCAGCGGTCACTGCTAACCGGATCGAGTGCCAAGCGTCCGGCTTTCGTCGGGACGTTCGAGGACCTGGCCCGCCGGTGGGGCATTGAGATCACCGGATCCCGGGACGATTCCGACTTCTGGGAGGTCGAACTGCCGGCGCTCATGGCCGCCCGCGCCGCCGAACTTCCGCCGGAATCGCGATTCGATGCAGTGATCGTCGACGAGGCGCAGGATTTCGCCGAGGACTGGTGGACGCCGCTCGTCGGGGCCCTGAAGGACGAGACCGCCGGCGGGGTCTTCGCCTACAGCGACGAGCGGCAGCGCGTCTTCGCGCGGTTCGGACGCCCCTCGTTGGCCCTGGTGCCGCTGGTCCTGGACCACAACCTTCGCAACACCCGACAGATCGCGCAGAGCTTCGTCCCGCTCGCGCCAACCTCAATGGTCCTGCGTGGGGGAGAGGGTCCGCAGGTGGAGTTCGTGGCGGTGCCTACGCACGCCGCGATCGAAGCGGCCGACGACCAGATCGAGCGCCTGCTTGAGGAAGGTTGGGAACCCAAAGATGTAGCGCTGCTCACGATGGGCGCACGCCACCCGGTGCAGAAGGAGCGTCAGGAAACGCTCGGCTTTGCCGGCTATTGGGACGAATTCTGGTCGAACGACGACGTGTTCTACGGGCATGTTCTCGGGTTCAAGGGCATGGAACGGCACGCCGTCGTCCTCTGCGTGAACGAGGACGGAACCCGCGACCGAAGCCGGGAGCGCCTCTACGTCGGGCTCTCCCGAGCCACCGACCGGCTCGTGGTTGTCGGCGACCCTGCTGTCATCGAAGCTATCGGCGGACCTGAGGTGCTTCACCAGCTGCGCGCCCAACTTCCGCCCGCCCGGGGCTAGCACCACGCCGCCGTCCGAAGTGGCGAAAGAGGGCTGACGCGGGGTGCCTCGGTGCCGGGCCAGTGGGGCTGCCGGGCTAGGCGGGCTGCTCGGCCAGGGTCAGGGTCGCGTTCTGCAAGACGCCGTCGCGGGCGAACTCGATCGGGATGTCGTCGCCAACCTTGGCGCTCACCAGCAGCCAGCCCAGTCCGAGGCTCGTCGCCGGGTTGCCGCTGAGGCGGGTGATGATGTCGCCGGCTTCCAGGCCGGCCGCGTCCGCCGGGCCGCCTTCGCTCACGTCCTGCACGAACAGTCCGGACGGAGTGCCGAAGCGGTCGGCCATGTCCTGGGTGATCTCGGCAGTGACCGCGCCGATCCACGGATGGGTGGCGCGCCCGGTCGCCAGCAGTTCGTCCACGATCCGCTGCGCAGTGCTCGCCGGCACCGCGAACCCGATGCCGACACTGCCGCCGCCGGCGACGCCACTTGCGTTCGGCACGGTCGAGATCGCCGTGTTCACGCCGACCAGGCGTCCCTCGCAGGTGACCAGCGGGCCGCCAGAGTTGCCCGGGTTGATGGCCGCGTCGGTTTGGATCGCGCCGGTTAGCACCGTGGTACCACCGCTCGCCTTCGGCACCGGCACGTTCCGGTTCAGCGCGCTGACAATGCCGCTGGTCACGGTCCCCGAAAGCCCCAGAGGCGCGCCCAGCGCGACCACCGGCTGACCCACACTCAGCGGCTCGCGCGGAGCGAGCAGCAGTGTGGGCAGCTTGTTCTTGTCGATCTTGAGCAGCGCCAGATCGGTGATCGGATCGGTGCCGATCAGATCGGCCGGCACCTGCTCGCCGCCGTTGAGAAGCACTTCGATGTTCCCGGACTCGACTCCGGCCGCAATCACATGGTCATTGGTGAGGATCAGGCCGTCCGCCCGGATGATCGCGCCGCTGCCGGATCCGCCGCCGGATGCCCCCGTCACGAAGATGGTCACCACCGAAGGCAGCACGCTGTCCGCCACCCGCACCGAATCGCAGGCGCCAGGCTCCGGCGAGAGCTTGAGCGCGGCAGTTACGCCCAACGCGCCACCGATCAGCGCCAGGGCCAGCGAGATTCCGAGTAGTTCCAGCCAGTTGAGCGCGGGCTTGCGAAACCACCACTTGGGCTTGTCGGCCACCGAAATCTCCTCAAGCTCTCAGGGGTTGGCCCGGTACTTCGAATCGTCGTTCACGTACGCGTAGTACAACCCGATCAGGACGCCGCCGCCGATGAAGTTACCGATCAGGGCGATGGCCACGTTACCGGCGGCGGGGGCCAGATCGATACCCGATTTCAAACCCACGATCGTGAACAGAATCGTGTTGGCCACCGAGTGCTCCAAACCGAGGAACACGAAGATGAACACAGCCATGATCATGGCCAGGCTCTTGGTCAGGTCATCCTTGATGAAGCCGTTGTAGACCAGCAGCATCGCGACGTTGATCATCAGGTTGCAGAGGATCGCGCGCATGAGCAGATCGCTCCAGCCCAGCGGGCCCGCGCTGATGTAGCCAAGCTTCACCGTCACCGAGTGCTCCATCTCGCTCAGGACGGCGCCGCTGGCCAGGGTGCTCAACCTGGCCAGGGCTGCCAGGACCAGCCCGCCCACGAAGTTCCCGACGTAACAGAGGCCCAGCATCCGCAGTGCGCGGCCCCACTTCACCCTGCGGTAGTAGATGCCGATCGAGGCCACCATCATGTTGGAGGTGAGGAGTTCGGACTTAGTGAAATAGATGAAGACCAGGGCCCAGCCGAAGATCACGGCCCCGACCATCTTGCCCAGCACCGCCAGGCTCCCCGTCCCGACCTGGACCGAGCCGAAGGCGGCCACTGCGCCGAAGTGGGCGAGGTAGAAGATGGCGATCAGCAGCCCGGCGATGGCAGCTCGCTGGAGGTAGCGGACGGCCAGCTCCTTGGACATCGCGGTCTTGGTCTCCAGCGCCTCAAGTGCGGTGCTGATGAAAAACTTCCCGGGGAACAGCCGCATATGATCGGTTGTCATGACAAAAGGTTCCCACGAATTTGGCGCGATCGTCACCACGCTTGGCCTGTGAACACTGGCGTTGCCTTCAACAGCTCTAGAGAGGCCCGACATGGCCAGCTCTTTCGGTGGCGCAACCCGAGATCAGATGCAATCCCCGCCGGGATCCACGCCGACCGCACCGCCGGCACTCGTTCCGTCCGCGGTGCCGGAGATTGGAGGCACTCCCCGGTATCGCTCCGTACTGAGCATCGAGGAGCCGGACTGGGGCCCGGGACGGGTGGAGCAGGAGTATCGCTGGTTGCGTGACGGCAAGCCGATCTCCGGTGCGAGCGAGCTCAGCTACCGCTTGGCCGCGGCCGACATCGGCCACAAGGTCTCGCTCCGGATCAGCGGCTACAAGGCCGGCTTCCCGAAGTTGGCTCAGGAGACAGCGACCGTAGGCCCGATCGAGCCGGGACGCCTGGTAATGGCCACCCCGTTGATCAGAGGCTCGGCCAGGGTGGGCCGAACCCTGACCGGCTCGGTCGACGCGGGGGGTCCGGGCGAGGTCGACCAGCGGTGGCAGTGTTATCGCGGGGCCGACAAGATCCCCGGCGCCACCAGCGGGAGCTACCAGCTGACCCTGGCCGACCTCGGCAAAGTGATCAAGCCGCGTACGCGGCTACCCCGACAAGGTCTACAAGTACTCCGGCTACACCAATGTCATCGAGCCGGGAGACCTCATCCCGGATCTGCCGGTGATTGAGGGCCTCGCGCTGGTCGGAAAGACGCTGACGGTTCACCCCGGCGTATGGGGCCCAGCGGGGGTGCGCACCACCGTGCGCTGGTACGCCGACGGCGTCCTGCTCACCCGGGCGATGGGGGACACCGTCGTGCTCAGCGGCGCCGAGGCGGGCAAGCTGATCCGCGTCCGCGTCTCGGGCGAGCTGGAAGGCTACGCCGACCGGATCATCGATTCGTTGGCAGTCGGGCCGGTGGTGTCGCGCGAGCGGTGACGTCGGCACGGACGGGCCGAAATCTGCGGCAGACTAGGAGGGCTGTATCCGAAGGAAGGAAGCCATCCAGTGTCCGTGTCCATCATCGTCATCGATCCGCAGGCTCAACCGAGCGAGCAGGCGGTGACCACCGGCACCACGGCCCTGGACCTGTTCGGCACCGATCGTTCCATCGTCGCGGCCCGGGTCAACGGTGCCGTGGTCGACCTCGCCACCGAGCTTCGGGAGGGTGACCAGGTCGAGCCGGTGCTGGCCACCAGCGACGAGGGGTTGGCGATCATCCGGCACTCTTGCGCGCACGTCGCGGCGCAGGCCGTCCAGCTGCTGCACGCGGACGCGAAGCTGGGCATCGGTCCGCCGATCACCGACGGCTTCTACTACGACTTCCGCGTCGAGACCCCGTTCACGCCGGACGACCTGAAGGCCATCGAGAAGGCCATGGTCGGCATCGTCAAGGAGCGGCAGCAGTTCGTCCGCCGGCCGATCAGTGACGAAGCCGCCGCAGCCGAGCTCGCGTCCGAGCCGTACAAGCTGGAACTGATCGGGCTGAAGGGCGCTGCGGCGAACACCGAAGGTGCTTCGGTCGAAGTCGGCGCCGGCGAACTGACCATCTACGACAACGTCCGCCGTGACGGCGCGGTCGCCTGGAAGGACCTCTGCCGCGGGCCGCACGTGCCGCACACCGGCTATCTCGGCAACGGTTGGGCGCTCACCCGCAGCTCGGCCGCCTACTGGCGGGGCGACCAGCGCAACGACCAGCTGCAGCGGGTCTACGGCACCGCGTGGGCGTCCAAGGACGACCTGGTGGCCTACCGCACCCGGCTTGAGGAGGCCGCGCGTCGCGACCACCGCAAGCTGGGTGCAGAACTCGACCTGTTCAGCTTCCCGGAGGAACTGGGCGCCGGCCTGCCCGTGTTCCATCCCAAGGGCGGCGTGATCAAGCGCGTCATGGAGGACTACGTCCGGACTGCGCACATCCGCTCGGGCTTCCAGTACGTGGGCACCCCGCACATCGCCAAGGAGGTGCTGTTCCGCACGTCCGGCCACCTGCCCTTTTTCGCGGACGGCATGTTCCCGCCCATGGACGACGAGGGCCAGAACTACTACCTCAAGGCCATGAACTGCCCGATGCACAACCTGATCTTCGCTTCGCGCGGACGGTCCTACCGCGAGTTGCCGCTGCGCTTCTTTGAGTTCGGCACCGTGTACCGCAATGAGAAGTCGGGCGTGCTCCAGGGCCTCACCCGGGTGCGCAGCATCACCCAGGACGACTCGCACTCATACGTGATGGCGTCCCAGGCAGCGGAAGAGGTCAAGCACCTGCTCACCTTCGTCACCAACCTGTTGGAGGACTTCGGCCTGGACGACTACTACCTCGAGCTGTCCACCCGCGACACCGAGGGCGCGAAGTCGACCAAGTTCATCGGCTCGGACGAGCAGTGGGAGAAGGCCACCGCGGTGCTGGAGAAGGTCGGTATCGAGTCGGGGCTGAAGCTGGTGCCCGATCCGGGCGGCGCTGCGTACTACGGTCCGAAGATCTCGGTGCAGGCAAAGGACGCGATCGGCCGCACCTGGCAGATGTCGACCATCCAGTACGACTTCAACCAGCCGGCCCGCTTCGGGCTCACCTACACCGGACCGGACGGGCATCCGGCCGAGCCGGTGATGATCCACTCGGCAAAGTTCGGTTCGATCGAGCGGTTCATCGGCGTGCTCACCGAGCACTACGCGGGCGCCTTCCCGGCGTGGCTGGCGCCGGTGCAGGTGGTGGCGATTCCGGTGGCCGAGGAGTACGAGGGCTACCTTTCCGAGGTGGCCAAGCAGTTGATCGCAGCGGACATCCGGGTCGAGGTGGACCGCAGCGATGATCGCTTCGGCAAGAAGATCCGTAACGCGCAGACCCAGAAGGTGCCGTTCATGCTGATCGCCGGCGAGACGGACGTGGCCGCCGGCGCGGTCTCCTTCCGTTACCGCGACGGTAGCCAGCGCAACGGCGTGCCGATCGCAGAGGCGGTCGCGGAGATCATCGCAGCAACCCGGCCGCCGCGGCGATGACCGAGCCCGGGGAAGCCCGCGAAGTGGTCGAGGACGCCGGCACCCTGGCCGGCGTCCCCGACGCGTTCGAGCGCCTTTGGACCCCGCATCGCATGGTCTACATCGAGGGTGAGAACAAGCCCGTCGATGGCGCCTCGCATTCGTGTCCGTTCTGTCGCGCGCCCGAGCGTGAGGACGCGGACGGCCTGGTGGTGCGTCGCGGCCGCACGGTCTACGCGGTGCTGAACCTCTATCCGTACTCGCCCGGCCACCTGCTGATCTGCCCGTACCGTCACGTCAGCGACTACACCGACCTGACTGCGGAAGAACTGCTGGAGCTTGCCGAGTTCACCGCCGCGGCGATGACCGTGATCCGCCGGGTTTCGAAGCCGGCCGGCTTCAACCTTGGCCTGAACCAGGGACAGGTCGCCGGCGCCGGCATCGCCGCGCACCTGCACCAGCACGTCGTGCCGCGCTGGCCCGGGGACGCCAACTTCCTGCCGGTGATCGCCCAGACCAAGGCGCTGCCCCAACTGCTGGCCGACACCCGCGACCAACTCGCGTCCGCCTGGGCCTGAGCCCGGATCCACCTCTGGCGGCGCAACTCCACGTCAAGCGCCGATGGCCAGCCCTAACGCCGCGGGCCCCGGCCAGAGTTGAATCCATGCCCGTTGGCCTCGAACAGCCGGTTCAACGCCGCAAACATCGCCTCACCTGAATGAAGCTTCTCCACAACGTTAATCTGGTCCGCCGCCGCTCTTCGGACAGGTGGAACCACACCTGTTGGTCGATATAACCCGGTTTCGGCTGGCTATCGGGCCCCATCCAGCGGCTTGGGTAATAGTCGACCCGACTTCGACCGGTTATAGAGCCGGATCTTGGCCCGATAACTCGTCAAACTCGGGTTTGCTCCGCCAAGGGCACGGGATGGTCGTCATAACCCGCCGGAAGCGGGTTCGTTGCGTCCCGGAGCCCAGCAGGCCGACTCCGACGCGTAGCCCGGCCGCGGCCAGTGGCGGCTCCGACAAGCACCAGCCAGCGCCAACGCTCATCGATCAGCGCTTTCCAAAGGCTGGCTCTCGGCGCTTGGGCGCTATCCTGTGGCCGTGGCCGGAGAACCCTATGACACCGAGCGGGTGCTGACCGTCCCCAATATCCTCAGCTTCATTCGGCTGCTGGGCGTGCCGCTATTCCTGTGGCTCCTGCTGATCCGCGAAGCCGATGTCTGGGCGGTGGTCGTGCTGGCGATCGGCGGGGCCACCGACTGGCTGGACGGCCACCTCGCGCGGCTCTGGCACCAACGCTCGCGCCTCGGACAAGTGCTCGACCCGGTGGCAGATCGGCTGTACATCCTGGCGACGCTGCTGGGCCTCGCGATTCGCGAGATCGTGCCGTGGTGGCTGGTCGTACTGCTGGCGGCTCGGGACGTGTTGATGGTGGTGACCATCGGCCCGGCGCTCCGACGCCGAGGTTTCGCCAGCCTGCCGGTGCACTTCCTCGGCAAGGCCGCCACGTTCATGCTGCTCTACGGCTTGCCCCTGGTGCTTCTCGGCGCTGGTGACTGGCTGATGCCGACCACCGCCCGCGTCCTCGGCTGGGCGTGCGTGATCTGGGGCGCGGGCCTCTACTGGTGGTCCGGCCTGCTCTACCTCAGCCAGGGTGCGGTCGTGATTCGGCGGATCCCCGTCGGAACCGGTGACAATTCAGCCAGCTGAGCGGCGCCCGAGGGCGCTAGGGTGGTGCCCGAAGTGAGCGGCGGCACCTGCTGCCAGAAGGAGTCGAACCACGATGTACCCGGATGATCTTCAGTACAGCAGCAAGCACGAATGGGTGCGGCAGGGCGCGGGCGGCACGGTTCGGATCGGCATCACCAGCTACGCAGCCGAAGCCCTTGGCGACGTCGTCTACGTCTCACTGCCTCAGGTGGGCGAAGAGATCGCCGTCGATGACGCCTGCGCCGAGGTCGAGTCGACCAAGAGTGTCTCCGACGTGTACTCGCCGGCCACCGGCGTGGTCACCGCCGTGAACGAACTCCTCAACGACACCCCAGAGACCATCAACTCTGACCCTTACGGTGACGGTTGGATCTTCGAGCTCGAGTTGAGCGATCCGGAAGAGCTGGACGAACTGCTGGACGCAGACGGCTACGCCGAGCTGGTGTCGGGATAGGCTTGACGTCAACCTGCGGTTGAGCCTGCCCTCCCACGGCCGACCAGCCAGGCACGAAAGGTGAACGTGATGAGCACTTGCCCCGCATGCGGCTTTGAACTCGTCGAGCCCGTGAACTTCTGCCCGCACTGCGGCGCAAGCCTGGCAAAGCTCTCCGGTGACACCACCAGGGTTATCCCCGCAGTGGTCGACGAGTTCCAGACTGAAGACCTGACGCCCGCCGACTCCGCGGCCGTCGAGGCGCTGCCGCCGGGCTCGGCGATCCTGCTGGTGCTCCGCGGCACGCACGCCGGCGCGCGCTACCTGATCGACTCCGACGTCGTCACCTCGGGCCGGCATCCGCGCTGCGACATCTTCCTGGATGACATCACCGTCTCGCGGCACCATGCCCGATTTGTGCGGCGCGGTTCGGAGTTCTGGGTGAGCGACCAGAACAGCTTGAACGGCACCTACGTGAACAAGGTGCTGGTCGAGTCGGATGTCCTCCTCAAGACTGGGGACGAGGTGCAGATCGGCAAGTTCCGCATGGTGTTCTTCACTGGGCACGACTGATGGCGATCGGGCTGCGGAGCATCGGCCAGGTGCTGGCTGTCCTGAAGCCCGAGTTCGAGGACGTGTCCATCTCGAAGATCCGCTTCCTCGAATCGGAAGGGTTGATCTCGCCGGAGCGGGCCCCTTCGGGCTACCGGCGCTATGCCGAATCCGATATCGAGCGGTTGCGCTACATCCTCGATGTGCAGAAGAACCACTACCTACCGTTGAAGGTGATCCGCGAGCACCTGGACATGATGGACCGCGGGCAGGAGCCACCGGTCCTCGGTACCAACCGCCCGGCGGAGGGCGCGACGCCGGTCGAATCCCCGGCCGCGATCAGCGGTCAGGCCCACGCACCGAAGCGCGCCATCCGGATCACCCGACGTGAGTTGTTGGAACTGAGCGGCCTGGCGGAGGCGGCGCTCTCCGACCTGGAGAAGCACCAACTTGTGGTGCCGCGCCGGGGCACCATCTACTACGGGCGCGATGCGCTCACCGTTGCGGTGATCGCTCGTAAGCTCGCCGCCTTCGGCATGGACGCGCGTCACCTGCGCGTGGTCAAGCAGGCCGCTGAACGCGAGGTCGGCCTGATCGAGCAGGCCGTGGCGCCGCACCTGCGCCGGAACCCGTCCGCTCGCACCCTGCCGGCCGACGTGATGCAGCTGGTGCTGCACGCCCATGCCGCGATCATGAGATCCCAGTTACCGCAGTGAGGCCAGCCATGCGCGAGCTGAAAGTCATCGAGATCCGGGTGTCGACGGGCGAGGCGCCGCCGCTAGTTGTGCTCGCCGAAGTGGGCGGTGCTGAGCGCCGGATTCCGATCTGGATGAGCCACGGGGGAGCCTCGGCGATCTTCAGCGCCACCGAGCCACCGGACGATCAGCGTCCGAGCATTCACGACGTCGCCTGGCGGCTGGCGACAAGCTCCAGTGAACCGCTGAGCGCGGTGACGATCACCCGGTACGAGGCCGGGCAGTATTACGCCGAACTCGTCTTCGGCGAGACGGTGCTGCCGGCGCGGCCGAGTGATGCGATCGCCATCGCACTTCGCTCCGGTCGCCCGATCCAGTGCAGCGAGGAGCTGCTGGAGACGGTAGGCGTGAGCGCGGAGGAACTCGGCACGGCCCCGGCTGATGGCGTAGAAACCCCGGAAGACGAGGTGGAACGCTTCCTGGAGTTCCTCGACTCGGTGACCCCGGAGGACTTCACCGGCGATGAAGGCAAACCCTGAGGAAGTGGTTAAGACTCGCTGGATAGGTGAACGCCGGTCCGGGCGTGTCGTTGACCCGAGGCGGTCGCGAGGTTAGCGTCAGAATCCCAACGCGGTGATTCCAGCGAAACGAGGCCGACCGATGAACGCAATGAACCAGGTGCCCCCGGCACAGGATCTGCTGTTCGATGGCGACTTCTCGCCGCTGCCCGACGATCTCGGCTTCCGCGGGCCGGTGGCCTGCCGCGCCGCCGACATCACCTACCGCCAACTGGACTACTGGGCACGCACTGGTCTGGTGGTGCCGGAGGTCCGGCCAGCCGGGGGATCTGGGACGCAACGGCTGTACAGCTTCCGTGACCTGCTGATTCTGAAGGTGATCAAGCGACTGATCGACGCCGGCATCTCGCTGCAGCAGATCCGCACGGCTATCGACCACCTGCGGGCGCGCGGAGTGCAGGACCTGACCGAGGTCACCCTGATGAGCGACGGCGTTTCGGTCTACGAATGCACGACGGATGATCAAGTGGTCGACCTGCTGCGCGGTGGCCAGGGCATGTTCGGCATCGCGCTGGGCGGCGTCTGGCGGGACATCGAAGGCACTCTGCAGCAGTTGCCCGCCGAGCGCGCCGAGGATCACCCGCAGCCGGCTGACGACGAACTGTCGCGCCGCCGTCAGGCGCGCGCGGTCGGCTGAGCCGGCGCCCACGGGTCTCGCCAAGCAGGGCAGCAAAGCTCGGCCTACCGGACCCGAGGTGCATAGCAGGATAGGTTGGTGCCTGCGATGAATGACTTCACCCAACGCCACCTGGGCGCGGTTGCGTCCGACCGTTTCGAAATGCTCGCCGCGCTCGGCTACGCCAGCCTGGACGAGCTGACCGACGCCGCAGTGCCGGTCGCCATCAGCCTCCGTGAGCGTCTCGACTTGCCTGAGCCGCGCAGCGAGTTCGAGGTGCAGCGCGAGCTTGCCGCGATGGCTGCGCAGAACCGTCCGGGGCTGTCGATGATCGGCCTGGGCTACCACGGCACGGTCACCCCGCCGGTGATCCGCCGGATGATCCTGGAGAACCCGGCGTGGTACACGGCCTACACGCCCTACCAGCCGGAGATCAGCCAGGGTCGCCTGGAGGCGCTGGCGAATTTCCAGACCGTGATCGCCGACCTCACCGGACTGCCGATCACCGGGGCCAGCCTGCTCGACGAGGGCACCGCGGTCGCCGAGGCGGTCGCAGTAGCGCACCGGGTGACCCGCAAGGGCGGTTGCGTAGTGGTGGATCCACAGCTGCTGCCCCAGAGCCTCGCGGTGCTGCGCACCCGCTGTCTGGCCACCGGCATCGACATCGTGGTGGCCGACGATTCCGTGGCCGATTCGGTTCGCGCGCACCAGTGCTTCGCCGTGGTGGTCCAGGTACCTGGGGCGGACGGCGTGCTGCCGTCCGCCACCGAACTGGGAGCCTTGGCGCAGCTCGCGCACGACAACGGCGCTCAGCTCATCGCCGCCGTCGACCTGCTCGCGCTGACGCTGATCGGTTCGGCAGCGAGTTGGGGCGTGGACATCGCGGTCGGCTCAGCGCAGCGCTTCGGCGTCCCGCTGTTCTACGGCGGCCCGCACGCCGGCTTCATCGCGGTTCGCGAGGGCTTGGAACGCCAGCTCCCCGGACGCATCGTCGGCATCAGTAAGGACGCGGACGGCATCCCCGCTTTCCGGCTGGCTCTGCAGACCCGTGAGCAGCACATCCGTCGTGAGAAGGCCACCTCGAACATCTGCACCGCGCAGGTTCTCCTCGCGGTCACCGCGAGCGCCTACGCCGTGCACCACGGGCCGGAAGGGCTCACTGCGATTGCCCGATCCGTCCACGAGCGGAC
Organism: Propionicimonas sp.; assembly: GCA_035349055.1. Classification (GTDB taxonomy): domain Bacteria; phylum Actinomycetota; class Actinomycetes; order Propionibacteriales; family Propionibacteriaceae; genus Propionicimonas. Next base: position 8,290 of record DAOPRQ010000047.1, on the reverse strand, counting down.
GCGTCGACTCGCCGCAGCACTTGCCGCCGGGGGGCTGGAGTTGGCCTCGGACGCCTTCTTCGACACCCTCACCGTGACCGTGCCGGGGCGCGCGGACGACGTCGTGGAAAGTGCCCGCGACCAGGGGATCCACCTTCGGCGCAGCGATTCCGACCAGGTCGGGATCAGCCTCGGTGAGGACACCGACGAGGCTGCCCTGGTGAAGGTCTGCGAAGCCTTCGGGGTGGCGCCGCCCAACGCGTCCAGATTCGGCGGGTTGGGCGACCACGAGCGCACCGAGCCGTTCTTGACGCATCCGGTGTTCAGTGCGTACCGGAGCGAGACCGAGTTCATGCGCTACCTGCGGACGCTCGCCGACCGGGACTTCGCGCTTGACAAGGGCATGATCCCGCTGGGGTCGTGCACGCTGAAGCTGAACCCTGCGGCGGCCATGGAGCCGATCAGCTACCCGGGCTTCGCCGGCCTGCATCCGTTCGTGCCCGAGGCGGCCGCCCAGGGCTACGCTCGGATGATCGGCGAACTCTGCGACTGGCTGGCCGAGATCACCGGCTACGACCGGGTGAGCCTGCAACCCAACGCGGGTAGCCAGGGGGAGTTCGCCGGCCTGATGGCGATCCGTTCCTATCACTTGGCCAACGGCGAACCGCATCGGGTGGTCTGCCTGATTCCGGCGTCCGCGCACGGCACCAACGCCGCGTCCGCGGTGATGGCCGGCATGCGGGTGGTGGTGGTCGCCACGGCAGCCGACGGCTCGGTCGACCTGACCGACCTGGCTGTGAAGATTGACAAGCACGCCGCCGAGTTGGCCGCGGTCATGGTCACCTATCCGTCCACCCACGGCGTCTTTGAGGAGACCATCACCGAGGTTTGCGACCGCGTCCACGCCGCCGGTGGCCAGGTCTACGTCGACGGTGCCAACCTGAACGCAATGCTCGGGCTGGCGCGTCCCGGCAAGTTCGGCGCGGACGTGAGCCACCTCAACCTCCACAAGACGTTCGCCATCCCGCACGGTGGTGGCGGTCCGGGCGTCGGCCCGGTGGCGGTACGCGCCCATCTGGCGCCCTACCTGCCGAACCACCCGCTCGAGCCGAGCGCCGGCCCGGCGAACAGCTATGGACCGATCAGCGCCGCGCCATTCGGCTCGGCCGGAGTCCTGCCGATCACCTGGGCCTTCATCGCCCTGATGGGCGCGGACGGGCTGCGCGAGGCGTCCCAGTCGGCCATCCTGGCGGCGAACTACGTGGCCCGACGCCTGCGCGAGCACTTCCCGGTGCTGTACACCGGGGCCTACGGACTGGTGGCGCACGAGTGCATCATCGACCTGCGCGAGTTGACCAAGCAGACCGGCATCACCGTCGACGACGTCGCCAAGCGACTGGTCGATTACGGCTTCCACGCGCCCACGATGAGCTTCCCGGTAGCCGGGACACTGATGATCGAACCCACCGAGTCTGAAGCCAAGGCGGAGATCGACCGTTTCTGCGACGCGATGATCGCGATCCGTGCAGAGATGGACGCGGTGGCCGCCGGTGTGTGGCCGGCGGACGACAACCCCTTGCACAACGCCCCGCACCCGGTGTCTCGGATCCTCGCCGACGAGTGGACACATCCGTACTCCCGCGAACTCGCCGCCTATCCCGCCGGTGTGCGCCGGGGGCCGATCGGCTCCGGCGGACGCGACAAGTACTGGCCGCCGGTTGCCCGGATCGACCAGGCCTACGGCGACCGCAACCTGGTCTGTACCTGCGCGCCGGTCGCGGACTACGCGTCGGAGTAGACAGTGGTGGAAGCAGCGCTGGCGTGGTGGGCGGAATTCTCGAAGCGCCCGTTCGTGGCGCACATCCTACGGACGGTGGAGCGGTTCAACGTGCGTGGCGGCGGCCAGTTGGCGGCCGCGATCGCGTTCTTCTCGGTGTTGTCCCTGGTACCGATCCTGATGCTGGCGTTTTCGGCGCTCGGATTCACCTTGACGGTCTTCATGCCGGAGGCGCTCGGGGTGATTCAGACCTGGATCAACGGGCAACTCGACACCGACTCCGACTTCGGCCGAAACATCCACGAGGTGATCGAGCGCGCACTGACCAGTTGGGCGTCCACCGGCCTGGTTGCAATGGGCATCATGATGTGGGTCGGTTCCAACTGGATCGGCAACCTCAAGCGCGCCATCCGGCTGCTGATGCGCGCCGAGGTAGACAATCCGGGACGGACGCTACCGTTGCCCCTCGATGTGCTGGCGAACTTCGCCGGTCTGGTGGGGGTGCTGGTCGGAGTGGCGGCCACGTTCGTGGCGTCTGCGATCGCGTCGGGCTTCGGTGGCGCGCTGGGCGACCTGCTGGGGATCTCCAACAGCCTGCTCTGGACCGTCGTGCTAAGGCTGGTGAGTGCGCTGGTGTCGCTGGCGGCCGGCGCGGTGCTGTTCCGGCTGCTCTTCGGCTGGTTCAGCCCGCACCCAGTGCCCTCGCATCTGGCCTGGGTGGGCGCTGGCATCGGGTCCGCCGGACTCCTGATTCTGCAGTCGTTCACCGGCATCCTGATCGGTGCGTTCTCGCGTAACCTCGGCACTGCCGTGTTCACCTGGACGCTGGTGCTGATGCTGTTCCTGAACCTGTTCGCGACCTTGATCCTGATGATCGCGGCGTGGCTGGCCACGGCTGAGGAACCCGAGCCTGAGGTTCTACCCGAGCTTGTGGTGACCGAGCCGACGCTGCGGTCGCTGCCCACCAAGCCCGGCCAGGAAGTGGTCTCGGCGGAAGTGGCGCGCAAATCGATGGGCGTCGGCCTCGGCGCCGGCTATATCGTCGGCTCCGCGACCGGGCTCGGTCTGGGCGCGCTGCTGGTGGGGGCACTAGCGAAGCTGCGCCGCAAATGACCCGATTGTCACGGCGCGGTCAGGTCGAGCCGTTCCATGTGATGGAGACCGCGGCCGCCGCAGCCAGGCGTCAGGACACCCACGGCGACGCCATCCTGCTCTGCGTCGGCCAACCGGCCACGCCGGCACCCCTGGTGGTTCGGGAGGCCGCTCGGGCCGCGATCAAGCAGAAGGTGCTCGGCTACACAGTCACCGCAGGGATCCCCGAGCTGCGCGCCACGATCGCCGCCGACTACGCGGATCGCTACCACGTCGGTGTCGATCCGGCGGACGTCGTGATCACCACCGGGTCTTCGGCCGGCTTCCAACTCGTGCTGCTGGCTGCCTTCGATGCCGGTGACACGGTGGCGATGACCCGTCCGGGTTATCCGGCCTACCGGAACACCCTGTTGAGTCTCGGGGCGCGGGTGATCGATCTGGAAGCCGGCCCGCAGACGCGCTACCAGCCGACCGTCGCCATGCTCGAAGCCTTGCCGGAGCCACCGGCCGGGCTGGTGATCGCGTCGCCGGCCAACCCGACCGGCACGATCATCGACCCTGGCGAGCTGGCCGAACTGGCCGCGTGGTGCGCGGCGAACGACTGCCTGCTGATCAGCGACGAGATCTACCACGGCATCAGCTACGGCCGCGATTGCGTCACTGTCCGCCAGTTCAGCGCGGACGCGGTCGCGGTCGGATCGGTCAGCAAGTACCACTCGATGACCGGCTGGCGGCTGGGCTGGCTGGTGCTGCCGCGGGCGTTACGGCGTCCGGTGGAACTCCTGCAGGGCAATCTGGCCATCTGCGCGCCCGCGATCTCGCAAGTAGCCGCGCTGGCCGCTTTCGCCGCCGAAGCCAGGGCAGAACTGGACGGGCACGTGGCCCGCTACGCCCGCAACCGCGACCTGCTGCTGCGGCGCCTGCCCGAACTGGGCATCACCGCCTTCGCCCCACCGGACGGGGCCTTCTACGCCTACTGCGACGTCAGCCATCTCACCACCGACAGCCAGCGGTGGTGCGCCGACGTGCTCGCTGCGACCGGTGTGGCGCTGGCGCCGGGCATCGACTTCGACCCGGTAGCTGGCAACCGGATGATGCGGCTCAGCTTCTGCGGGCAAACCGACGAACTGGCCGAAGCACTCGACCGGCTCGCCCGCCTGACGTGATGATGCACGCGAGGCAGGTCGAGGTCGCCCTCGATTGCCTCGCCGCCGCGCTCGGCGAGCAATTCCCGCAGTTGCGAGGGCTAGCCGTCCGGCGGATCAGCTCCGCGGGGACGGTAGTCGCTCCCGTCCGCGTGGGTGACAGCTTCGTGGCGTGACTGCCGCTGGTTCCCAGCGCCGATGCGGCCGCCCGCGAACGCCTGCTCGCCGAAGCCGGCCACGCACGGTACCTGGCGGGTCGGCTTGCCGTCGAGCTGCCGCGTCCGCTCGGCATCGGTACGCCGTTCGAGCGCTATCCCGGATTGTGGTCGGTCTGGAGCTGGGTGGACGGCGTGTCGGTAGACCGGTCATCCGGCCTCGACCAGAACCTGCTGGCCGCCGACCTGGCGGCGCTGCTGCGGTGCTTCCACGAACTGCCCACCGATGGCCAGTCCTGGAGCGCTGCCGGACGCGGCGCGCGGCCACTCGCCGACTCGGCGTGGGTGCGCTCCTCGATCGAGCGCTCCGCGCACCTGGTGGACGCCGTCGCGGTGACCTCGCTCTGGGAGCGGGCATTGGCCGCTCCGGGCTTCACACAGCCGGCCAGCCGGATTCATGGCGACCCGATGCCGGGAAATCTCATCGTCCGCCACGGTCGGCTGGCCGGACTGATCGACATCGCCGAACCCAGCTTCGGCGATCCCGCGTCCGACCTGGCACCAGCTTGGACGATCTTCGACGAGCCCGCCCGGACCCTGTTCGGCCAGGTACTGGGTCTCGACGAAGCCGCTTGGGAGCGCGGCCGCGGCTGGGCGCTGGAGGTGGCGATCGGCGGCCTGCACCACTACGAGCGCACCAATCGCGGCTTCTACGACCAGGCGGCCCGGACGATCTCCCGGCTGCTGGAGGAGTGAAAGTACCCGAACGCAGCCGAAGCGCCGGACCGGTAAACCCAGATGGGTGCGCCGATCCGGCGCTACGCAGCTACCGAACGGGGCCGGACTGACTCAGTGCTCGACCGGAGCGGCGGCAACCGGGCCGGGCTGGCCGATTTCGGAGAGCAGTTCGAGGTACCAGTCCTCGGTGATGTCGAACGGCTTGCCGCCCTTGATCCGATCGAAAGCGATCACGCTGAGCACGTCGCCGTTCTCCTCGTCGTGGCCAACGACACCCGGCTTCCCCTCGATCGCGGAATCGACGGCGAGATCGGTCATCGAGCGGATCAACGCACGGTCGAACTCGTTGGCGGGGGCTGAACGGGAGTAGTAGCCCGACTTCTGCACCAGCACCTTCTTGGCGTTCAGCATGGCGGCGAACTGCTTGCCGAACCACGCGCCCGGGTTGATGCGCTCGAGTCGGATGTGGCCGAAAGCGTCGCGGGCGACCTCCTGGCCGGCCTTCTCCATCTCCTCGACGATGTCGGTGATTCCGGCACCCTCGGAAAGGAAGATGTTCACGCAGCCGACCTCGTCCATAACCTTGAGCAGGCGCTCCGACTCGGCATGGAGGTCGATCTCGGCCTCCGGCACGAAGACCGCGTGCACGTCCCAGGACTTCTTCGACAGGCCGATCTCGGGCAGCCAGTCAACGCTCTCGATCCACTCGTGGTACTTGCGCGCGGTGGCTGCGGTGAGCCAGCCGCAGTTGCGTCCCATCACTTCGTGGATGAGCAGAATCCGGGTGCCGGCGTTGTGCTCGGCCATCACGTTCTTCGCGAACCGCGCGCCCATCTCGGCGGCGGTGTCGGCGCCCAGCGACTGCTTGATCGGGATCACGTCGTTGTCAATGGTCTTGGGCAGGCCGACAACCGTGAGCCCGTAGCCGTTGGTGGCGAGGTAGGCGGCCAGGTCGGCAGCGGTGGTGTTGGTGTCGTCACCGCCGATGGTGTGCAGCACGTCCACGCCGTCGGCGACCAGCCGGTCGGCCGCCACCTTGAGCGGGTCGTCGCCCTCGGCGACGAGGCCGCGCTTGACCAGGTCCTTGGCGTTGGTGAGCTTCACCCGGGAGTTGCCGATCGGTGAGCCGCCGTATTCGTGCAGCAGCGCGGCCTTGGCCCGGATCGCTTCGGTAACGGTGAGGTAGTCGCCGCTGAGCAGGCCCTCGTAGCCGTTCTTGTAGGCGATGATCTCCACGTCGGGGGCGACCTCGGTGTAGCGCTCGATCAGGCCGCCGATGGCGGACGACAGGCACGGTGCGAATCCACCGGCGGTGAGCAGTGCGACTTTCTGGACCATCCTTGGCTTCCAATCGTTTGCAGAACTCGGATACAGCCCGAATCCTACCGAGCGTTGAGGCGTAGATCGGTTGTGCATGACTGGTGTGGGACGCGCGCAGTCCGGGCAGAATGCCGGTTGGGGAAATGGAGGGGGAAATGTCGAACGATCAGAGGGGTGTGTCGCTGTCGGCGATGTTCGCGGTGATCGTCCTTGCCCTGCTGTTGATGGCCGGCTTGGTCGTGGACGGCGGTGCGCAGGCAGAAGCAGCTCGACGTGCCGAATCGGCGGCTGCGGCAGCCGCACGAGCAGCGGCGGACGAAACCGCGACCGCTCGGCTCGCCGGCAAGCCCGTCGACACCGGGGCTGCGATCGTCGCAGCCCAGCGGGTGCTTGATGCGGCCCAAGTCAGCGGAACGGTGAGCCTGGCCGGCGGACTTGTGCGGGTTTCGACGCGGGCCGAGGCGGGCACGGTCTTCCTGAGCCTGATCGGCATCACCACCTTGGATGCGGCCGGCTCAGCCGAGGCCGAGTTGGTCGCCAACGACTAGAAGTCGGGGAATCCACTCGGTCAGCGGCTCCGCGGCACCAGGAAAAGCTCCGGCTCAGCCCGTGGCTAGCGCGGACGCCATTCGCCGCACGCCCTCGACCACCAGTTCGGGGGAGCAGGCGAGGTTGATCCGCACCCACTGCTGGTGTTCCTGACCGAAGTTCACGCCGGGGGAGAACGCCACCCGTCCGACCTGCTCGAAGTGGGCTGCCGGGTTGGCCAGGCCAAGCCCGGAGCAATCCACCCAGGCCAGGTAGGTGCCGGAAGTCCGCACGTACTGCGCGCCTGGTAGTTCGCGGGCCAGTTCGGTGGCGAGCAGCGCCTTGTTGGCTGCGATCTCGACCATCAGGTGGTCCACCCAGTCCTGGGCTTCGGTGAGCGCGACGGTGTGCACCAGGTTGGCCAGATGGCCACTGGACTGCTGGGCCAGGGGCGGCAGCGCGGCCAGCACCTTGGTTGCTTGGCTACCGGCGATGATCAGACCGGCCTTGAAACCGGCCAGGTTCCAGGCCTTGCCGGCGGACGTGACCGAGATCGCGCGCTCACCACCGGGCGCAGCCAGTGCGGGTACGAAGGTGGTGCCGGGATCAACCAGGCAGGCGTGAATCTCGTCAACGATCACCTGGACACCGTGCTCGCTCGCCAGGGCAAGGGCCGTCTCCAGTTCGGCAGAGGTGTGCACCGCTCCGGTCGGGTTGTGCGGGGAGCACAACAGATAGGCCTTGGGCCGGTCCGGTCCGCTGAACGCGGCCGCCAGCGACTCCGCGTCCAGGCGTCCGGACGGGGTGAGCGGCGCCTCTACGATGCGCCGGCCGTACCCGCCGACCACCTGCCGGAACGGGGGATAGACCGGCGGGTTGATCACCACCGCGTCCCCGGGCGAAGTCGTCGCCTCCAGCACGGCGAGGATCGAGTTCATCACGTCGCCGGCTCGCCGTGCTTGGGCGGCGACGTCCAGCTGCCACCCCCAACGCGCGTCCGCCATGGCGGCGAACGCTTCGGCGTAGGCGGTGCCGTACGGATAGCCGGTGTCGCCGCGATCGATCGCGGCCTTCAGCGTCGCCCGAACCGCGGGATGCAGGTCGGTGTCCATCTCTGCCACCCACATCGGCAGCACGTCGGAGGCGTACACCTGCCACTTCAGGCTGCGGCGTTCGCGGAGTTCGGCAAGGGGCACGGACAGAAGCGACATGGGCAGCACCCTACCGATGCGGCCCACTAGCCTGTTGGCCATGGCCCGCTACTTCGACGTTCACCCGAGCAATCCACAGCCGCGAGCACTTGCCCAGGTGGTGGAGATCCTGCGCTCCGGTGGCCTGGTGGCCTACCCGACCGACTCGGGCTACGCGCTCGGTTGCCGGCTGGGTAATCGGGACGGGTTGGAGCGTATTCGCACGCTCCGGAACCTGAACGACAAGCACCATTTCACGCTGGTGTGCAGCGAGTTTGCCCAGCTGGGCCAGTACGTGCAGATGAACAACGACGTGTTCCGCGCAGTGAAGGCGGCCACACCGGGCGCCTACACCTTCATCCTGCG
>DAOPRQ010000046.1:8861-20301 GCA_035349055.1 Propionicimonas sp. | reverse complement strand
TCGCCGCCGGCTTCGCGCACCGCGTCAACCGCAGTGAGGACGGAGCCACCCGTGGTGGAGGTGTCTTCGACGACCAGGACGCGGCGTCCGGCGACCTCGGCGCCCTCGATGCGGCGCTGCAGTCCGTGGGCTTTCGACTCCTTACGGACGACGAAGGCGTCCAGGCGTCCGCCGGTGTGGGCAGCGTGGTGCAGCATGGCGACTGCGACCGGGTCGGCACCGAGAGTGAGTCCCCCGGCGGCAACGAAATCCCAGTCGGCGACGAGTTCGGTCATGACCTCACCGACCAGCGGCGCGGCGACGCCGTCCAGGGTTACCCGGCGCAGATCGACGTAGTAGTCCGCCTCCTTGCCGGAGGCGAGGGTGACTTTGCCGCGCACCACGGCAAGGCTCTTGATCAGTTCGATGAGTTCGTCGCGCGCAGTCATGGACGCAACCGTAGGGGTCAGAGCCGGATCGTAGGGCTCGATCTCAACTCGAATCGGGTGACTCACGAGAACCAGGTGCGACTCCAGGCCGGAGGTGGGGACGGCTCCGCGTCCAGCTCGGTGAAGGGTGTGGCCGCGCCGATGAAGCGGACGAGTTCGCGTCCGGCCAGCAGCCGATACGGAAACGGCGCACGGGCAAGGGCGCGGCTGAAGTCGGTTTCGGGAAGATCGGGCCCGGCGACCGCGACCAGGTTGCCGAAGCGACGACCCTTCCAGACCGGCACTTCGGCGCTGGCGACCAGCTGTGGCTGGGTCGCAAATAGCGCGGCGAGGCAGCGTTTGGACCAGCCGAAGGGCGCCTGATCGGTGAGGTTCATGATGAGCAACCCGCCGGGACGCAGGGCGCGGCGCACGTCCGTGAAGAATTCTACGGTGGCTAGTTCGGCGGGGACACTGGCAGCAGCGAAGGCGTCGAGGATCAGGGCGTCGGCATAGGCGTCCGGAAGTTGGGCGACGCCGCTGCGGCCGTCGTGCGCCCGGATCTTGATGCCGGAGTTGCGCGGCAGGGGCAGCCGGGCGCGGACCTCCGCAGTGAGTTCTTCGTCCGGTTCGAGGACGATCTGGGCGGTGTGCGGACGCCGGGCCGCGACGTAGCGCGGCAGGGTCAGTCCGCCGCCGCCGACGTGGACGATGCGGACGCGTTCGGCCGCGGGCCGGGACAGCACGGTGAGGTCGAGAATTTCAGCGATGCGCTGCACGTATTCGAACTCGAGCCGCAGCGGGTTGGCCGGGTCCACCCAGGACTGCTCGGTGTTGCCGGCCACCACCATGAAGGCACGCCGGTCGTCCGGAGCCGGCACAACCCGGTTGCTGACCATGTCGCGGAGCATAAACCCCAGATGAAATGGAATCGATATTGGTAAGGGCTGGTTGAGCAGGTCCACCCAGGATGTAGCCATCGAGATCGAGCGCGGGCTCACCAAGGACCGCTGGCTGCTGCAGGCGCACGTCGCCGCCTGAGCCGCAGCGGCGAATCCGGGCTGAGTTGCAAGCATTCGGATACTTGAGGCTCCGCCGGTGAGGCTCAGGCGAAGAGCTCGTCAAGCGCGGTCTCGTACGCTTCGCAGGCGTGGAGGACCGCGACGATGTGATCGCAAAGCTCGTCTGGAGGCAGCTGGAGGTCGAACAGCGATTGGCGAGGTGGGGCTGATTTCACTGCTGCCGCCAACTTGCGGCGCTCGGACGACGTGATGTGGTAGTCCTGCGCGACGACTTCGAGGACGTCCCGAAGTTCGGAGCTGGCGCGTGGGTCAGCGCTGTTGAGCACTTGGATGGCGGCCGCGAGCCACTCCTCCTCCCCCTCCTCGGAATCCTCCAGTGCGTCGACGACCAGGTTGAAGAGCAGCATGTGCGCGGCGTACGCCGCGGGCGCCGAGTCCTCGTTCGGGTCGAACGGCAGCCGCAACGCTCGCTCGACATATGAGACCGCGCGTCCCGGGTCATCGACGAGTTCACGCCACGCCTTCAGCAGCAAATTCTCGGCCGCCTCCTGGTAGGCGGACGACGGGTTGTCTTCGCGCCTGCGGCGCAGCCCGTCCGCGGTCACAAAGCTGCGAATCGACCGGCTGTGACGCAGCAGCGCGTCCACTTCCTCTTCCACTGGCCTACCGTAACGGCATCGAGGATGCCAAGAAGGAGCAGGAACTCACCAGCGGCGCGACGACTCGGCGACGATATCGCGCCAGTCGACGCCGGAGAAGCTGGGCGTGCCCAGAACTGTCAGAGGCAGGTTGTGTAGTCGGTACATGGCGACGAGCAGAGCCCCGCCCGGCAAGGCGTAATGACGTTGTTCAGCAATACCCAATCTGTTGGGCTGACTTCGAACAAGGGCCGCCGACAGGGTGGGGGCCATGCCCCTCACCGACCGGATGCTCGACGAGGTCGCTGGGTCGCTGGGTCAGAAAGTGCGCCAGCTTCGCGAACGGCGCCACTGGACGCAGGAGGAGCTCGCCCACAAGGTTGGGATGAGCCGCAACCAGATCCAGAATATCGAGCGGTCGCGCAATAACACCCGCGATCCGAAGACGGGCCGCCTGGGTAGGGGCAACCCGCGACTCGACACCATCTACCTGCTGGCCGACGTGTTGGGCGTGAAGCCCGCCGTGCTGATCGATCCGGAGCTTGAGCTTCCGGAGTAATCAGGCCTGCGACAAGCGCTCGGCTGCGGCCGCGACCGCGTCCAAGACTTCGGCGTCCTTGAGCACGCGGAAGTGCCCGATCGCGGCCACCTCGATGTTGACCGCGCCGTCCAAGTGCGAGCCGTCCGGAATGTGCGGATCGAACGACGGATAGATGGAGGTGATCAGCGGATTCAGGTCGCTGCGCTTCGCCAGCGCCTGGATCGCCGGATCCTCCGGGCCAAGCGCGCGGATCGTCCGCGACGGCACCAACCTGGCCAGGCTCGATCCACCGAACGGCGTCGCGATCGCGATCAGGCCGCGCAGCCGTCCGTCCGCGTCGAGTTCGAGCATGCGTTTGCCAACCAGCCCGCCCTTGCTGTGCGCCACCAGGATCACGCCGGTCAGTTCCTTGGCGGTCACCGCGTTCATCGCGAGTTCGGCGGCCGCGTCCAGCGTGGCCAGGTTGTACGCGAGTTCGGGCACCACCTGCACCGGGTGTCCGTCCCGGTTCAGCCGCTCGGCTGCCGGTAGCAACAGCGTCCACGGCTCCAGGACGCCGGCCAGCAGCACCACCGGCGCCCGATCACCGGACGCGAACGCGGTCGGCACCGCCCGCTCCAGGGGCCCGCGCAGCTGGCGATGCGTCACATAGAAATAGTCGCGGGCCCAGTAGCGCGCACGACGCACCGCGAGCTTGAACCGCGCCGCCGCATCGGCTCCCGGGCTACCGATGGGCATGCTCATCCAACAGCTTCGCGATCCGCTCCGGCGCGGCGAACATGGTCGCGTGCGGGCCCGGGACCGTCGCGAACCAGCCGTGCCGGAAGTCGTCGGCAAGCTCCCGGCCCCAGTCCAGGGGGACCAGAGGATCGTCCTCACCGCAGATGACCAGCGTCTTCGCCTCGACCCGAGCCGCAGTCTCCTCCACCCGCGCGCCGAACAGGTGCGGAGTCTGCTCGATCATGTACGGCACCCCGGCCCGGAACAGGTAGTCGTAAACCGCCATCAGCCCCACCTGCGGCGGCTCCTTCACCACATCCTGGAGGAAGAGCCTCAGCAGCTTCGGCAGCTTGCGCGCGGACGGCACGATCACCGGCGCGATCAGCGCGATGTGGTCGACCTGTTCCGGGTGGGCGGCGGCCAGTTCCACCACCACCTGCGAGCCCATCGAATGGCCCACGACCACCGGATGGTCAAGTTCGCGATCGGTCAGGAAGTCGCCCAGCACCTGCGCATGCCCGGCGATGCTGAGGTCGACGCCCGGACGCGGCGAGCGCCCATAGCCCGGCAGATCGATCAGGTAGACGTCCCCGTGTTGCGCCAACTCCACCGCGGTCGGTCCGTACGACCGCGCCGATACCCCGATGCCATGCACGAGCACGAAGTCCGGCCCGCTCCGCTCACCTAGCCGTGCGAATCGGTAGACCACCATGGACGCGTCCCCGCGCCCGTAGCGGCTGGTGAAGTACTCCACCTTGCCCACGTGGCGACGTTTGTAGGTCACCTCGTCGCGGGCGGTGTGGCGGGACCTCATGTTTGGAGCCTAGCGAAGAGTCTGTGATGAAGGTCCGGACAAAATGCCCTGCCGATGCCCGAATCCCGGCTCTCGGGGTTCACTGGGCCGTCGACAGGGCGTTTTGTCCGCTGAATCAGCTCAGCACCAGGCCGGAGCCGTCCTCGTTCAGCTCAAAGCGGACGGTCTGGCCGTCGCTCACCTCACCGGAGAGCACCCGGCGCGCCAACGCGTCCTCGATCGTGGTCTGCACCAGCCGCTTGAGCGGGCGCGCGCCGTAGACCGGGTCGAAACCGGTGAGCGCCAGCCACTCCTTGCCGGCATCGGAGACCTCAATCTCGATTCGGCGATCGGATAGCCGCTGGTTGAGCCGACGCAGCTGGATGTCGACGATCCGCGACAGTTCCTCGATGCCGAGCGCGTCGAAGATGACGATCTCGTCCAGCCGGTTCAGGAACTCGGGCTTGAACGCCTGCCGCACCACGTTCATCACGGCTTCCTGCTTGGTGTCCGCGTGCAGCTTCGGGTCGGCCATGAACTGCGAACCGAGGTTCGAGGTCATGATCAGGATCACATTGCGGAAGTCCACCGTCCGGCCCTGGCCGTCGGTCAGGCGGCCGTCGTCGAGCACCTGCAGCAGGATGTTGAACACTTCGGGATGCGCCTTCTCCACCTCGTCGAGTAGTACAACGGAGTACGGACGCCGTCGCACCGCCTCGGTGAGCTGCCCGCCCTCCTCGTAGCCGATGTAGCCGGGAGGGGCGCCCACCAGCCGCGAGACGGTGTGCTTCTCGCCGTACTCGCTCATGTCGATGCGAACCATCGCGTGCTCGTCGTCGAAGAGGAACTCGGCCAACGACTTGGCCAACTCGGTCTTGCCGACACCGGTCGGGCCGAGGAACAGGAACGATCCGGTCGGCCGGTTCGGGTCGGAGATGCCGGCCCGCGAGCGGCGCACCGCGTCCGCCACCGCGGTGACGGCCTTGCGCTGGCCGATCAGACGCTCGCCCAGGCGATCCTCCATCGAGAGCAGCTTCTCACTCTCGCCCTGCAGCATCTTGCCGACCGGGACCCCCGTCCACGCGGAAACCACTTCGGCGATGTCGGTCGCGGACACCTCTTCGCTGACCATCTGCTTGGTCTGCTGCTCGGCTTCGGTGGCCGACTCCAGTTCGGCCTCAAGCGCCGGGATGCGTCCGTACAGGATCTCAGAAGCCTTCGTCAGATCGCCCTCGCGCTGGGCACGCTCGGCCTCGATCCGCAGCTTGTCGATGCTCTCCTTGACCTCGCCGACCCGATTCAGCCCCGACTTCTCGGCCTCCCACCTGGCCTCCAACCCGCGGAGTTCCTCCTTGGCGTCCGCCAGCGCGGCGGTCAGCCGGGCGTAGCGGTCCTTGGAACCGGGGTCGTCCTCCTTCTCCAGCGCGAAGGCCTGCATGGTCATCCGATCGATGTCGCGGCGCAGCTGATCGATCTCTTCCGGCGAGGAGTCGATCTCCATCCGCAGCCGGGACGCAGCCTCATCGATCAGGTCGATGGCCTTGTCCGGCAGCTGTCGGCTGGTGATGTAGCGGCCCGATAGCGTCGCCGCGGCGACCAGCGCCGAATCGGTGATCCGCACCTTGTGGTGCGCTTCGTAGCGCTGCCGCAGCCCGCGCAGGATCGCGATCGTGTCCTCGATGGACGGTTCACCGACGAAGACCTGCTGGAAACGACGCTCCAGCGCGGGGTCCTTCTCGATGCGTTCGCGGTACTCGTCGAGGGTGGTCGCGCCGATCATCCGCAGTTCGCCGCGGGCCAGCATCGGCTTGAGCATGTTGCCAGCGTCCATGGACGAATCGCCAGTCGCGCCCGCGCCGACCACGGTGTGCAGTTCGTCGATGAAGGTGATCACCTGGCCCTCGGCATCGCGGATCTCGTTCAGGACGGCCTTCAGCCGCTCCTCGAACTCGCCGCGGTACTTCGCCCCGGCGACCATCGACGCCAGGTCGAGCGACACCACCCGCCGGCCCTTCAGCGAATCCGGAACGTCGCCGGCCACCACCCGCTGGGCGAGGCCTTCGACGACGGCGGTCTTGCCGACGCCGGGCTCGCCGATCAGCACCGGATTGTTCTTGGTGCGCCGGGCCAGCACCTGGACGACCCGGCGGATCTCGGAATCGCGCCCGATCACCGGGTCGAGCTTGCCCTCGCGGGCGCGTTCGGTGAGGTCGACCGAATACTTGTCCAGCGCGGACTCGCCGCCCTCGGACTCAGCGGACGTGACCCGCTTCGAGCCCCGGGCGTCGTTGAACGCCTTGGCGAGCTTGTCGGTGGTCGCGCCAAGGTCGTTGAGGATCTTCTTCGCGTCCGTCTGGACGGCCGACAGCGCCAGCAAAAGGTGCTCGGTGGCCACGAACTGATCGCCAAGTTGCTGGGCCCGGGTCTCGGCGTCCGCCAGCACGCGGGCCAGACCGCCGGACATTGCCGGCTGGCTGACCGACGAACCCTGCGCGGACGGAAGCTTGGTGATCGCGCCGCGAGCGGCTGCGTCCACCACGGTCGGATCGACGCCGATCGAGGCCAGCAGCGGCGCGACCGCGTTCTCTGGCACCAGCAGCAGCGCGTGCAGCAGGTGGACTGGTTCAGCGTTCGGGTTGCCGTTGGTAAGGGCGGTGCGCACGGCGGCCGAGACCGCGTCCCGGCTGCGCGCAGTGAGCTTTTCGGTGTCCATGTGGGCTAGTTCTCCTTGAGCAAAGCAAAGTTGAGTTCACCAGACTCAACTAGCTTAGGCGCAATCATATTCCGTCGCCGCCGTTCGCGCAGGACGCCGTCCGACGTTCCAGCCGGCGATCCGGACACAAGCCGGGGAACATTCGCTGGCTTTGGTCAGTTTCGCTGGCTTGAGTGGGGGGACGGGGCCGTCGAGACGGCGGAATTCGGTCAGGCGACCGTCAACGCGGACGCGTCCGCCGCGCCCACCGGCACGTCGAGCCGCACCGAAGCCCGTCCGGCCAGCAGGCTGACCGAGCCGAAGAGTGCCGCTGCAGTCACCGCGTACGCCGTCACGAGCACCAGGTCGTCGTAGCCGCCGAGCAATACCGGCACGAGCATCAACTCAAGCACGAGCAGGACGCCGCTCGCCAGCGCCGGCAATCGCAACCGCGGGGTGCGCACTCCGTCCGCGACCAGCAGGACGATCAGCACCGCCGCGACCAGCGCCAGGACGATCCGCAGCCACTGCAGTACCGGCCAGTGGTCGGTTTCGAAGACTCCCAACGGCCAGCTGATGCAGCGGGTGAACGCATTGTCGCCGGCCACGGCAAGCGCCGAAAGGTGCATGACCGCGAGCGTGCCGACCGCTGCCCAGGCGAGCCGGGCGGTGCGTCCGGGCGTCCAAGCCGCACCTGGACGCATCAGCAGGGCCGCGACGATCAGCGCGACGGTCGCGATCAGTGCGCTGGCCAGATCAACGACCCCGAGCCACCAGGGAATGCCGATCCGGACGATCAGCATGCCGAAGACGCCGGCCGAGATCGTCCCGGCGAGACCGATCCAGGCCAGCCAGCGCGGCCGCGGGTCGGCCACCTTGCGGGCCAGGATCGCGGCGATCAGCACCACCGGGCCGGTCAGCGCAGCGATCACCCGATGGAGGAATTCGATCATCGGGTTGAGCTGCGCCTGGGGCGCGAACTGGTCGGGATAGCATCCGGGCCAGTTGGGACAGGCCGCGCCCGACTCGGTCGCGCAGACCACCGTCCCCATCACCACGGACGCGAAGGCGAACGCAGCCGCGACGATGAACCAGACCCTCGTGGATCTCATGGCAAGACCTGCTTGCGTCCCCATGGGCCGAGGGCGGTCGCCGCCGAACCGGCCAGGAGCAAGACCCCGACCACGATGCCGATGTTGTCGACGAACTGCATCCAGGGCGCGTAGCTGAGTTCGACATCGTCCCCGCGCGGCAGCCACATGAACGGCGAAACCACAACCCAGAGCACATACGCCAGTCCTGGCCAGCGCAGGTAGCCCGGCAGTTCGCGGGCCTGCCAGAGGACCAGCCCAAGCGGCACCACCCACACGTAGTGGTGCGACCACGAGATCGGGGACGCGAGCAGGCTGGTCAGGCCCGCAAGGCAGATCGCCAGCGCCACCTGCCCGCGGCGATGCATCAGCACAGCGGCCCACACCCCGAGGAACACCACCAGGACGCTGAGCAGCAGCCCCACCCGTCCGGGCTCGCCGGTGAGCCGGTTCCACATACCGAGGACGGACTGGTTCGTGGCGTACGGGATTCCGGAGTTGAGCCCCGAATCGCCGGACGCGAGCTTGGCCCAGTAGGCAAAGGACGCCTGCGGCAACAGCACGAACCCGAGCGCCGTCGCGGCAAGGAAGGACGCGAACGCGACCAGACCCGGCTTTCGACGTCCGGCGAAGAAGTTGTAGGCGGCCACCACCGCGGGAGTGAGCTTCACCGCGGTGGCGACCCCGACCAGCCAGCCCTCGGGCAGGATCCGGCGCTTGAACACCCGCGGCCCGGGCATCGAGTCGAGCACGGCCGCGGCCACCAGGAAGATGCCGAGCTGGCCGAAGCCGAGGGTCTCCCGAACCGGATGGACGAAGAGAATGCACACCGTCGTGAGGGCCGAGAGCTGCCAGCCGGTGTAGCCCAGCCGATAGATGATCGCGGCCAACGCTGCGGCGGACAGCGCCAGCCAGGCCACCGCAGCCAGTTCGAACGGCACCACCGCGAACGGCACCGTGAGCAGGGCGGCGAAGCCGGGATAGATCCAGGGCAGTCCCTCAGCATTGAAGATGTCGCCGCCGCTGAGCACCAGCTCGCCGGTCCGGCGATAGACCTCGAGATCGATCATGCCCGGATGCCACGGCAGCAGGCTGGCTCCCGGAATCTGGGTGCCGCCGGCATGAATCGCGGCGAGCAGCGGCGGTAGGACAAGCAAGACTCGCCACGCCCAGATTCGCACCGACTCTGTGCGCACGCTCACCTCCGCTTCGATTGCCCTCATAGCGTAGAGGACGCGCCTTCCCGCCCCGTCCGGCCTGTGGATAACTTGAACGGAAAAGGAACCGTCCCCTTTCGTTCAGCTGGCGGGCCTACAGGGCGGCGATCGGGAGGCGGTGGGCCATCAGCACCACCTGGTAGGGGTTCCACGTCGAGAGGGTGTAGCGGAGCAGCAGCTCTTCGCCGTCGACGGCGGCGTCGAAGAAGTAGGGCGCGTAGGCGGCGCCCGTCCCGCGCGCCTGTGCCGCGAACACTTGGTCGCCGACCGGGTCGGAACCGTCGGTCGCAGCCTTGATGAACCGGGTGTGCGGATCGTGGTGCGCCATACCGGTCGCCACCCAGTCGAGCAGCCGGCGCCTTGGCGACCAGGGCCCCCATGGGTGGACCGCAGTGCGCAGGGTGATGGCGTGGCCGATCGGGTCTTCTGGGCCGGAAGCGGTCAGCATCAGGTAGCGGCTGACCTCCGGAACCCACCGGACGGACAACTCCCCCAGCGCAGCCGGCTCGAACAGCGGTTCGGCTTCAGGCTCGTGTTGTGACCAGCCCGCGCGGTTCCAGTAGCGGACGCCAGCCTCGGCCGGGCTGCCGCCCGTCGCGATCGCGGCGAGAGCCGCCTGGTCGAGCAGGGCTAACCGCGGCAGTCCGGCGCGGTAGGGCCCGGTGCCCCAGACGAGCAGCACGTCCCCGTCGCCGATGCACCCTGGCACCGTGGCAGCCGGACGCAGCTGCGTCGAGACATTGATGAAATGGTGCGCACTGAACGTGCCGAGCGCGCGGAACCTGAGCGGACGCCTTCGCGCTGCCGGATCAATGGTCAGCTGCGAGTCGGCCACCGTCAGTATCGACCGTCCCATCACGCGTCCGTCACGGCCATGATTGCTGGTGAAAAAGACGAAGAGCTGGCCAACCTGGGAGTATCCGTCCAATGGCACATCGTATTCGCGCATGGTGACGCGGTCGCGTCCTAGCAGCGGCGCACCGGTCAACTTGAGTGGTGAGCCGTGGAAGCGGACGCCGGGCAATCCCGGCCGTGGGCCGTCATTGGTGATTTCCGCCACCGCATCCCGCGTGCGCAACCATGGCCGTCCGCGCCAATGGGTGTCGCCGAAGAGCAGGAAGCTTCGGCCTTCGTGCTCGACCCGCACACCAAGGTCGGTGCCGACGATGCCGGCGGTGGCGAGTGAGCGGCTCAGGGTCGGTTCGCGCACGCCCCACGGCGTCGGGGTCGCGTCGGCGTCGCCGGAAACCTGAGCGAGCTTCACCGACTCAGGCCCGTCCGCAATGAACGGCTCGGCGTCAGCCAGGCGAAGGCAGGAGTCGCGCTCCCAGCGTCCGTCGACCCGGCGGTAGCCGAAGATCGAGCCCGCCTCATCTGCCAACGCCCGGTCGCCGACGACGCAGATCGCGCGGGCGTGTCGCGATCTCACGGCTGAATCGCTCAGATCGTCGGGAATCGGCTCCGTCTGCGCAACTGGCTGCGAGATCGCGACAGCTGGCTGCCAAGTCGCGTCCAGCAGTTGATGGACGTGCGCGCCATCGGCTTGCGGCACCTGCACGATGAGCACCCCGTGGCGGCTCGACAGCGCTCCGGCCCCGGTCGCCAACTCAGTGATCGCACCGAGCCGGACCCACGGCCGGTCGGGACGATCCAGGCGACGCTGGTAGTGGTCGAGCCGATTCCCGGTGAGCACGACCGCCGCCAACCAGCGGCGCAGCCCTTGCCGAATCAGCAGCATCGAACGCGGACCGATCAACGGCCGCTCCGGATCGACTGGCACGCCCACGCCTGCACCCTAGTCGCGCAGCGACCCGGCCCAGCGTTCACCCACCAACAAGGTGGACGCTTTCGCGCTCAGACGGCGCGGAACCGTCCACCCTGTGCGGGACCGAGGGCCTCGTGGACGGATGCGGCCGACGAACCCCCGCATTAGAGGACTCTCACGGGGCTCTCCCAGTGGTTTCACCAGCGTCGGGTGAACTCGAACCAATCAATCACCGAGAAGGGACACACCATGAAGATCTCCCGATCCACAGCTCTCTGGGCAGTGACCGGCGCCGTCGGCATCAGCGTGCTGGGCGGCGCGACCCTGGCGACGGCTGAGACCGTCACCCCGAGTCCGACCCCGTCGGTCACGGCTGAAGCCACGCCGGGCAGCACTTCGGCGAGCCCGTCGGCCACCAACTCACCCTCGGCCAGCGCCGACCCGTCCGCGACTGCCAGCGATTCCAGCGTCACCGTCAACACCTCACTGACACCGAACACGCCGAACACTCCCAACACCGCCAACACTCCCAACACGCCCAACACGCCGAACAC